>JAZRIA010000229.1:0-1830 GCA_045645045.1 Bacteroidaceae bacterium
GAAGCGACGAAGCAGAGCCATATCCTGAGCAGTCTTGATGATGTAGGGATCAGATTCTGTACCTTCGTACTTCTCAATTTCATTCTGCATTTCGTTGGTATAAGTACCGTCAGCCTTGATGTAGACAATCTTATGAGTGGGATCCAGTGTGGGAATCACATCGCTGCCGTCCAAATTCTGACGCCATACAACGTCCTTGCGGGTCTTGCCTCCGTTCAAACCATAAGCAGCGGCTCCGCTCATCAGTTCTTCCTCAGTAATCTGGGTTGCGCCAGCGGGTGCGCCTCCATAAGGAGTTACATAGTAGCAGTTCTTTGCCTCAACAGAGTTACGAGAAATGATGTTGGCTCCGTCCTGAGCACAGGTGATGTTGGCAATAACCAGACAGCCTGTGGCCACAACCTTTCCAGAGCCCCAACCAACGATACCACCGTTGCTGTTACAAGCGTCACCGCTCATTGAACCGGCGAACATACAGTTGTTGAAGATACCGTCTCCAGATTCGTTTACAGCTACGATACCAGCGTGAGTACCGTCACCGCTAATGCCTGCGATAATGTCCACGTAGCTCTGGATGCGATCGAACTTGCTTCCGTCATGAGCGTGAGCGGCAATGGCGGCAGCATACTTGTTCTTGGTATCGATGGTACCACGAACGATAAGGTTCTTTATGTGAGCGCCGCGAACGTTCTCGAAGAGGGCTGCGTTGTCAGCTTCGCGTACAATGTTCACGTTGATGGTGTGGTCCTGACCGTCGAATGTTCCGTAGAAGTCTGTTACCATCATGGCTGTGTTCATGCAAACGTCACCTTCCAGAATTACATGATGCTTGGTGCTGTTGGTATTGGTCTTTGCATAAGTGTCTACAAAGTACTTGTACTCAGCAGTGTTAGCAATATGGAATGCACCGTTCTCGTCGATTGTGGGCTGTACGGCAACGGTCTTTGCCAGAGCACATTCGAGAGCCTCTTCAGTGCTCAAAGAACCAGTTTCGTAAGCCTCCATGGCAGCGGCCATCATGTTTTCGGCTTCGCCTGCGAGTCCTGCCAAAGTTTCATCCAGTTCGAATGCGGTATAAGCACAGTCGTAAACCTTCTCAATCTCGGCGAAGAAGCTCTGGTAAGCCTTCTTGCTGGCAATAGCCTCCTTGAAGATGGCACTCAGCTCGGTAACAACTTCATACTTGGTAGCCACGTCTGCACCTTCGGCCTTGGCTATAGAAGCAGCCAAACGGTCCTTGATGCTCTGGCTCCAGTTGGGATATCTTACATAATCAGCGTCGGTCTTGAACTCGCAATTCTGCAGAGTTGCCGCACGTGCCAACATGCTTTCCAAAGCGCGGTCAATAGCTTCTTCGCTATCTGCCATTTCACCATGGTAAGTCAGGTGGATGTCACCGATACCTACCCAGTCGTTCTGGCCACCGTTGAAGAATGTATGCTTCACACCGATGCGGATGGTGTCGCCTTCCTCTGCCAACAGTACCAAACGGTTGTCATGACGGCCAGCCTCGAATGCCTTGTTCAGAGAAATCACACCGTGCATTGCCCAAGCAATGGTGTCGCCTTCTTCGTTGGTAATGGGCAGGTCGTTGGTGCCACCGGTCAGGTTACAGTTCACACCGTCTTCTGCCTCTTCTGCGGGAATTGCGCCTTCCTTAACGTTCTGCAGGTAGTTGGCGTTGTCGTTCATGTAGATGTAGGGAGAGAGCTGGTCACTCATGGCAGTGTTGTAAGGACGATAACCGCCACGGATTTGCAGTTCATAGATACCACTCTTGGCAGCTACAATTTCCTGGTACATGTCACGGTTGTCGGCACTCCAGATTTC
>JAZRIA010000230.1:0-4691 GCA_045645045.1 Bacteroidaceae bacterium
CACTGTACTGATAACTGTCATAGTATGCAATTTCCGGCAGACAACTGTCCGCACCCAGGACAACACGCACGGTATTTCGTACCGTGTTCTTCTCCTTGCCTTTTATCACCGTAGCTTCGGGAATTGGTTTGCCTGTGCGTGCATCCACCACAGTGGCACGAGCCTGTTTGCCGGGCATATCCGTAACAAAGTATTGCAAGGCCGATACCACGAAGTTTTTCTTCAACTTCTTGGGTTTCTCCCTCAGGCGTGCATCTGTCTTGCAACTGAACTCCATTATATAGCGCCCAGGTTTGGTGGGGGCAACAAGCGGGTTCTTGTCCAGCAGCCTCCCACGGCTGCCCAGCAAACGCCACTGCACCTGCTTCACGTTGACAGAGTCCTCTATGGTCAGATTCAGGGAGTCTCCAGGATAGTAGACTTTTGCCATGTACACCCTCAGTTTCGGAGCAGCGTCACGTATGGAGTCGCGGATAGCCCACAGGCGTTCCTTTTCCGCCTTCACCTGGGCGGGCTTCTTGTTGCCATGAGCCGTATAGAAGTCTATCAGTTCCTGCTCGCTCATCACCGAGTCCACCGGCACCCAATAGCGTGCCGCCTTCCACACCACATACAGCATGTTGCGGCCGTACACCTTCTCGTCCTTGCCACGCTTCACCACCGGAAGCCAGTCCTTGGTGGGGGCGTTGTACAGGAGTTCTGGTTCCGCCAGGGCCTCACGGAAGAGTTCCAGGCTTCTGCGGCGCCACGCCCCCGTAGCATCGGAATAGGCACGCATGGCATACAGTTGGCCCAATGCTGCCGAATACACAGCACGGGCAGTTCCGCTCTTGCTGTCCCTCACCTTCTCCAGATACTGCAGGTTATACTCTATGCTGTCTGGGGAGTTAGCCTCCCTCAGCAGACATTGTTCCAGAATCTGGGCCAGTTCGTCCTCACGTGCACCCACTGCCATGGGCATGAGCAATGCCATGGCAAGGAAAATTGTACTTATCAGTCTATTCATCTTGCAATATATGTTCGTGCTAATTGTTACAAGCACAAAGTTAAACAAATATCACACGCCTTCCAACAAAATCACCTCATAATTGACCTAATTCACTCTTTTTTTCTGCTATTTTAATTAATTTGACTAACTTTGCATCACAAATTTAACAATTACAATACGCACATGGACGAAATCACACTGAACATGCTCACTGCCCTCACCGATGCTTGCGAGGGTCATCTGGTTCTGAACTATGCCGGCATAGAGAGTTCCACATCGGACGAAAATCTGAACATCACCATAAAGATGCAGGACGGACGCGTCCTCCTGCCCGAACAGGTGGATGTCAAGGCACTGAACGACGCCGTACAGCACTGGAAGGAGGAGCATCCCGGTTTCTTCCAGCGCATTCTGGGAGCTATGATGTAAGAGAGGGGAAAGTCTATTTATATATAATATGAGAACAGGACTTGTTCTTGAAGGAGGCGGCATGCGCGGGCTTTTCACGGCAGGCGTTCTGGACGTGATGATGGAGCATGGCATAAAAGTGGACGGCGTTGTTGGCGTGTCTGCCGGAGCATGCTTCGGATGCAACTATGTATCCCATCAGATAGGTCGTGCCTTGCGCTACAACTTGAACATGAAGGACGACCCTCGCTACATGGGTATACGCAGCCTCATCCGTAGCGGCAACCTTATGGATGCAGAGTTTGCATACCACACATTGCCCGATGAAATAGACCCCTTCGACAAGAAGACCTTTGCACAAAACGCTACGGAATTCCATGTGGTGTGCACCAATGTCATTACCGGTGACCCCGTATATAAGCGTCTGACGGCTCCTGTCGACTACGAATTCATGGAGTGGATACGTGCCTCCTCTGCCCTGCCTCTGGTGTCACATCCTGTAGAACTGGATGGCCGCCTGCTACTGGATGGCGGCATGACGGACAGTATTCCGCTGAAATACTTCCAGAAGCTGGGATTTGAGCACAACATCGTGATACTGACCCAGCCACTGGGTTTTACCAAGAAACGTACAAAACTGATGCCTCTGTTCCGCGCCTTCATGAAGAAATACCCTGCCGTTATTGAAGTCATGAACCGACGCCACATCATGTACAACGCACAACTGGAATACCTGGCACAAGAAGAAAAGGCAGGCCGCATCACTATCATTGCTCCGGACGACACCCTTCCCATTGGTCGAACCCAGCAAAGCGGCAAACGCATGAAAATTGTCTATCAGATGGGGCGCGAAGCTGCGGAAAAGCATTTCAAACTATAATGAGAGACTGTAACTGCACTACTCTGCCAAAAGACATCATGGCAGAAGTACGCGCTCTATACTAAGCTATATGCCATCCACAGTATCTCTCCACATCGCCTTTCAAGCATGTCTCGTTCCGTTCTCCACGACGACGCATTTTTACCATCGGTAATGATAAACCTTACCATCGGTAATCGTTCAGTGAACGAACGGTAATGATTCGAGTGCATCATCGTGAGGACAAGAAAACGACGCAACACAGAACTAAAATGGCAAAACTATAAAACCGCCGTGATTCACCAAGAACCACGGCGGTTTTATATTGTCTATATATCATACACCATCCGCTAATGCTTCTACAATTGTGTTATAGGGATGAAGCAATAGTCTTTGACGCGTCTCCTTACATGCTCCACACCATATATATATATATTAGAGAGGCGGGGATGGCGAGGAGGCTGCTGTCGAAACGATCCAGGAAGCCACCATGGCCGGGAAGGACATTGCCGCTGTCCTTGATGCCAAGCTGACGCTTGATCTGACTTTCAACAAGGTCGCCCCAGGTGCCGAAGACAGCTACTACAAGAGCAAAACCAATCCATTGCAAAAGGGTCAGAGAGGGTTCGTAGCGCGCAACAATGGCACTTACGCCCACAGCAAGCAGGGTTCCACCTATACTGCCTATCCAGGATTTATTGGGAGAGATGCTGGGGAACAGACGATAAGGTATCTTCTTGCCCAACAGGGATCCCACGCAATACGCTCCGGTGTCGCTGCTCCAGAGGAACAGGAATACCGCCAAAGGATACATGTAGACATATGCCGTGCCCAACGGACCCATGGGATATGGCACGAAGGCCACACAATTGAGCAGGGCAAAGGGCAATGCCACATACAACTGAGACATCATGGTATAGGCCCATGAGACAAGGGCATTCTGACGATTAAAATACAAATGGCTTACCAGCAGGTACACTATAGTAACCAGATAAGGCAAGAATACCGATGAGGGGATAATGAGCATATTGGCATAGCCACAACTGTATGCAAAAAATGCAAAGTACAGGAGTATGCTGGAAAGCACGCATATAAAAGGATTGGTGTGCACACCTTCCTGCTTGTTTACAATCTTGCAGAACTCCAGAGTGGAAAGTGCTGAAACAATGGCAAACAGAGAGCCGAAGGTAAAGGGACTGTAGACAATGGAGCCTACAAGGATTGCCACAAAGGCAATACCGGTAACAGTACGTAAGATAAGATTTTTCACAATTAGGTGTGTTGAGTGAGGGTTAGAGATTAGAGAGTCCAGAAAGTCTGGAAGTTCCAGATAAACCAGACTAACTGGATAGGTCTGGGGAGGTAGATGGAACAGCGGGTTCGCTGTCCAACAGTTCTTCGGTACGGCTAGTCCATGGGCGCTTGCCAAAGATGTTTTCCACATCCTCGGCAAAGATTACCTCACGTTCCTGCAATATCTGTGCCAATTGGGCATGGCCTGCGCTCTTTTCAGCAAGGAGAGCCTTGGCACGGGTATACTGCTCGGAAATCATGCGCTGCACCTCGGCATCTATCTGACGGGCAGTTTCCTCGCTATAAGGGCGTTGGAACTGGTACTCATCGTTGTTGTAATAGCAGAGATTTGGCAGCTTGTCGCTCATGCCCATATATGCTATCATGCCGTATGCCTGCTTGGTGACACGCTCTAGGTCGTTCATGGCACCTGACGAGATATGGCCGGTGAAGAGTTCCTCGGCAGCACGTCCGCCCAAGGTAGCGCACATTTCGTCCAGCATCTGCTCCTTGGTGGTAATCTGTCGTTCCTCGGGCAGATACCATGCCGCACCCAGGGCACGACCACGGGGAACAATGGTAACCTTGACAAGAGGATTGGCATATTGCAGATGCCAGCTTACGGTGGCATGACCTGCCTCGTGAAGGGCAATAGTGCGCTTCTCGTCAACGGTCATCACCTTGGTCTTTTTCTCCAGTCCGCCGATTATACGGTCCACGGCAGCAAGGAAGTTTTCCTTGCCCACGCTGCTCTGGCCGTGTCGGGCAGCAATAAGAGCGGCCTCGTTGCAGACGTTGGCGATGTCGGCACCGGAAAAACCAGGGGTTTGGCGTGAAAGGAAATCAAGATCGAGATCGTCGGCCTTCTTGATGGGGCGCAGATGAACCTCGAAGATAGCACGGCGCTCGTTGACATCCGGAAGATCTACATGTATCTGTCGGTCAAAACGTCCGGCACGAAGCAGGGCCTTGTCCAAAATGTCGGCACGGTTGGTAGCCGCCAGAATGATAACACCACTGTTGGTGCCGAAACCGTCCATTTCGGTGAGCAGCTGGTTCAGCGTGTTCTCGCGCTCGTCGTTGCCACCAGTGCTGATATTGCGGCTACGGGCACGGCCCACAGCGTCAATCTCGTCAATGAAG
>JAZRIA010000231.1:0-3412 GCA_045645045.1 Bacteroidaceae bacterium
ATTCTGCGTTCCGCAGGTTGTGTGTTACGCAACCCCGATGGCGCGTCTCTACTCTTGGCTCAAGAAACGTTTCTTGAAAGTAAAATATGTCTCTTTGGTTAATCTTGTTGCCGACAAAGAGGTTGTACGCGAGCTGGTGGCTGCCGATATGAGCGTTGAGAATGTAAAGAACGAACTTGGAAAGCTGCTTCCGTGTGATAGTAAAGAAAGAACGGCTATGCTCGATGAGTATAGCCGTATGAATGAGATTCTTGGCGCAGCCGGCGCGTCGCGACGCGCTGCCTGCAAGATTGTGTCTCTGTTAAAGAATGCCGATAAGGCTCAAGTATAATATAACGCTCGGGGTTGCGAGCAGAGTGCTGTCGAAACGGTCGAGTATTCCGCCGTGTCCGGGGAGAATATTGCCTGAATCTTTAATCTGCATTTCGCGTTTCATACAAGACTCTATCAGGTCGGCCAGTGTGGCTGTGTAGACAAACTCTTCGCTGTAGGTGCCCGATGTGATGGTGTAGTTGAGCGTAACCACCTGTGCGGCATCCACGTTCTGTGGCATCAGGAGCGACTCAATGAAATAGGTCTTATCAGTGGCGGAAAGGGCGGTGGAAGGTGCGGTGAAAAGATAGTCCACCGTGGAAGTTCCTTTTGCCACCCAGCCTTCTGTGTGGTCGTATGTGCCGGTACAGGACAAGTTGCCTACAATAACCTTGTTTATGGTAATCACATAGGGGGCAGCGGCATTGGCCTTTACGCTGACAAGCAGCTTTGCCAGCGTGTGGCTGAAGTTGAGCGTAACCACCGGTGTGGTGGCGGGGTCTGTTACCACAAAAGGTGCGGAACGCATGACGTCACAGTCTGTGCCTTCGGCTCCGGTGAATCCGGCATTTTTCTCGGCAACGGCAGGCGCGCCCTCTTGCAGGTTCTGGCCTTTGATGGTGAGGTCGGAGGTGGAGAAGAACGATGCTGTCTCATCATTCACCTCGACAAGGTTGTGCTGATAACCAAGAGGCGCATGAGCGGGGGCAAAAGCCACGAACTGGTAGTTGTCGGCCTGCTTGTCCCAATAGCGGTCAATCTCGTACTCCCATGTATTGGGCATTTCCGCATCTGCGGCAATGGCTGCGGTAACGGTTACACCCTGGAAGATGGGCTGTATCTTGGTCCCCTCGTTGCTGGTTTTGGTGGCATAGACCTTGAAGGTGGGATGGTAGAACTCCAGATCGTTCACTGTGGGCACGGCACGGGTGGTGCGGTCTGCAAAGGTGGCAAACTCAATGGGTTGCTCCTTCTCGTGCTCGTTCATCACAATGTCCTCTATCTCCCTGTCCACCAGAACAGGCACATTTGTGCAGGCTGCTGTACCAGCCAGCAGAAGGAGGGCGAGGATTTTGTTGATTTTCTTCATGTTCTTTTCTTTTTTTAGATATTCTAATTGGGCTAGAGGGATTAGAAACTCTAGATGATTATATCTGCTTCCACTTCGTTTTCCCAGTTCTCCACAGAGGCGTCGAATCCGCCACCGGGCTGGGGCTTTTCGCCAATGACATCGTCTGGAATCTCTGCGGCATCCACAACAATTGTGATGACACCACCGGCTGGACGCTTCTTAATCTGCTCGGTTATATCGCGTTCTATGGTATAGACCGTACCGTTTCGGAGGGTCAGTCCTATGCCTGCATGGACAGGATTCTCAAGAGACACTTCTGTACGCGTTGGCAAATTTTTCAATGGGTCTATGCCGGGCATTCCCCAAGTGAGAAGACGTGCGGCAAGAATGTCGCCCACCGTTTCTGTTCCATCGGGGAGCGTGAGACGACGGTCTGGCTGTATGGGGAGTGTCTCTTCCTGTGTGATGGAAACCAGGTTGGTTGAGTCTGTGATACGGGTAAAGAGGTCCACACCTCCTGCCAGTCCGTTGAAACTTACACCCTGACATCCGGTAATGCGCTTTCCGGCATCGTCGTCATTGTTGACCATAATCACCTGGCACAAATAAATAAAGGTATAGGGATTGAGCGAGGCTTTGACATCGAACACATAATAAGGCATGCCATTGGTATCATAATGCAATTCGTAGGCATCGGGGTCTTCTGTCACATAGAGGTCGGACATGAAGGTTCCGAACAATTGGTCGGGTTGGTTGTAGTGTGCATAAGCACGGGTGTAGGCCGCACGGGCATTGGAACGTGTGGTGGCAAAATAATATTCGTTAGCCTCGTTGGTGGAGAAGAGAATATATTCCGTGTCGTTGTTATAGAACACCATGTCATAGGTTTGACGGGTGGCCAGACTGACGCGGCCTCCCTCGCTGCCAAAATTACGGGTGGTATATCGGGTTCGGCCACTTTCTTTGTTGACAGAATACACATTGGCACGGACTCCGCTTGGTTCGCTGTAACCAATGGGGCCATAAAGCGATTCGTCCCAAAGATACTGCCACTCAGTTTTCCACTCTACACCCCACAGCAGGTCGAGCTGTATATTATACACAGACACATCGATGTTGAGCGTACCGCGTTGGGCAAGATACAAGTCCTTACGCTCGCAACCAGCCAATATCGTGACCCACATCATCACGAATGCCATGGGGGCTATATGTCTGATAAACTTTCTCAACTTTTTTGATTATTTGTTGGTCTTTACTTTTCTTGTGAACAAATCGTAACCGAGTGTCACCCCTACTCCAGTGGGACCGAACCAACGCAAACGGTGGTTGCGGCGAATGAAATTCTCAATGGGGCCGTCCCAGTCATAATAATACTTGTCATTGCCTTTTTCTCCTGCATGGTAGGGGTCATAGATGCTATGATAGTATCCGACACGCATGAAGGCCTCAAGTTTCCAACGCTTGTTCTTCCAGGGCTGCCATACATAGCCATAGCCGATGCCGGCGCCATATCCTTCGCCCTGCCATCCGCGCTCCGCATCAAGGCAGAAGTCATAGAGGTTGGCCTGTCCATAGACGGAAAGGTAATGTCCGGTGTGCTTGCGTTCCTTGTCAAAATAGTAGCGGCCTTCGAGGCTTCCGTCGATCATCTGCATGCAGAGGTGTTTCTTGCTGTAGCTCCACCAAGGAGAAGTGTAATTGGCCAATATGCTCCAATGGGCATTGCGGGGATAAAACTCGACACCAACATTGGGTGCTGTGGCAAGGTCGTAAAGCAGGTTGGTCCTGATAGCCAGGACAGGCTCGCGCAACGAATCTGGCACTTCTGTAGACACAATTATAGTGTCCCTTACTTCCCGACTATAAACAAAGGAATAAAGGCCTGTCAAAAAGAAAATTATGATACAAAATCTCTTCATCTGCGAACTGTAAAACAATAATTTACATATTCGGGTGTAAAGTTAAGCAAATTTATGTTAACCGCCAAGACAATAATGTTAAAATTAATTTTTACGCACATTCTTAAAC
>JAZRIA010000232.1:0-5667 GCA_045645045.1 Bacteroidaceae bacterium
GAACGACATGGCTACGATCCGACTTGGGATGGCAAGACCTATGTTCGCATCAACGACTATGAGGCTTTACGCACTCTTTTCGGAGAACTCCTTGCCGAGATTCAGCGAATCAAGTCCACTGGTGATTATGAGGCAGCACGCAAGCTTGTAGAGACCTATGGTGTACATATTGATTACGTTATCCACAAAGAAATTCTCGAGCGCTATGAGACTCTCAACATTGCTCCCTACAAGGGTTTCATCAACCCTGTATATACAGCTATAAAGGATGCTGAGGGTAACATCACAGATGTGGTAATAAACTATACAGAAGGATATTCCGAACAGATGTTACGTTATTCTAAGGATTATAGTGTGGAATAGGGTAGGGACTATAACCTTATATTAATTGAACTCTCATTAATATCTAGTTATACAAACTTTAAATCATCATTAATTAAACTTTTTTATAATAAATTCAATTTAATTCATCATGTTTAAAACAATGAGGTCATTTTGGGTAGCAGCAATGTTATTGTTCGCTACTGTTGTTTCCGCACAGGTAACAACCTCTGGAATGAGCGGTAAGTTGACGGATGAGAAGAAGGAAGCCATCATCGGCGCCATTGTTCAGGCCGTACACCAACCCTCAGGTTCACGTTACTCAACCGTAACAAACACAGATGGACGCTTCAATATCCAAGGTATGCGTCCCGGCGGTCCCTATGAGGTACAGATCCGCTATGTAGGTTTCAAGCCCAAGAGTGTCAAGAATATCACTCTGGAACTTGGTGAGACTTACAACATGAACATCGTTATCAGCGAGGATGCCAAGCAAATGGACGAGCTGGTAGTAGTGGGTAGTTCTTCAAAGTTTGCCGGTGAGAAGACCGGCGCATCCACTAACATCAGCAATGCACAGTTGGAGTCTATGCCCACCATCAGCCGTAGCATCACAGACATCACACGTCTGTCTCCCTATGGCGGCAACGGCATGAACTTTGCTGGTGTGGACGGTCGTACCGCCAACTTCACTGTAGACGGTGCCAATTTCAACAACAACTTCGGTCTTAGCGATGGTCTCCCCGGTGGTGGTAGCCCCATCTCTATTGACGCTATTGAGGAGCTCCAGGTTGTTATCTCCCCCTTCGACGTTCGTCAGACAAACTTCATTGGAGGTGGTGTAAATGCTATTACCAAGTCTGGTACCAACAAATTCAAGGGTACTGCCTACGTACACCACCACAACGAGAACATGCGTGGCGATGCCGTTTACGGACAGACTATTCCTGGTGCCCGTGACCGCGATAGAAGTACTACATACGGCGCAACCTTCGGCGGTCCTATCATCAAGGACAAACTG
Organism: Bacteroidaceae bacterium; assembly: GCA_045645045.1. Taxonomy (GTDB): domain Bacteria; phylum Bacteroidota; class Bacteroidia; order Bacteroidales; family Bacteroidaceae; genus Physcousia. The sequence goes on from JAZRIA010000232.1 coordinate 1,343, forward strand.
TTCTTCTTCGCCAATGCAGAGTACGAGGCTTCTCCCTCTGTAGCAGTACGTTGGAGACCTTCTGTAGACGGTAAGGGAAGCGAGGAACAATACCTTTCTTATACCACTGTGGCCGACATGGAGCGTGTGCAGGAGTTTGCCAAGCAGAAGTATGGTTATGACACAGGTTCATTCACCGACTTTCCTGCTGACGAGAGCAACCTGAAGCTGTTAGCACGCGTTGACTGGAATATCAACGATCGCAACAAGCTTGCTTTGCGCTACAACTACACCAAGAACACAGCATGGAACGCACCCAACGTTTCTTCAATGGATGGCGGCGAGCGCTCTGCATTCGGACGTACCTCACTCTACTCCATGCCTTTCGCCAACTCCATGTACTCCATGAACAACCTGGTGCACTCTGCATCTCTTGACCTGAACAGTCGTATCACCAACAATCTGTCAAATCAGTTCCTGGCTACATTCTCTAAGCTGGACGACGTGCGTGGTTCTAACTCTTCCGAGTTCCCCTTCATCGACATACATGACGGTACCAACACCACCACCCAGTACATGGCTCTTGGTTATGAGCTCTTCACATGGAACAATGCCGTGCACAACACCGTCTTCAACATAAAGGACGACATTACCTACTATACCGGTAATCACAAGATTATGGCAGGTATCAGCTACGAGTATCAGATGGCAGATAACCAGTACATGCGCAACGGTACTGGATACTATCGCTACCGCAGCGTGGACGACTTCATTAACGGTGCTACACCCGAGGTGGTTTGTCTGACCTACGGCTATGATGGCGAAACAGCACCTGCTGCACGCGTACGTTTCCACAAGCTTGGCATTTACAGCCAGGAGGAGTGGGATGCTACTGACAACTTCAAGCTTACCGCAGGTCTGCGTCTGGATGGTCTGTTCTTCAGCAACAGCGACCTTATGACCAATAATGCCATCAAGGATCTTGACTACAACGGTCGTCGCATCGATACTGGCAAGTGGCCTGGGGCACAGGTTATAGTTTCTCCTCGTATAGGTTTCGTTTATGACATCATGGGCGACAAGTCCCTGAAGCTCCGTGGTGGTACAGGCTTCTTCTCTGGTCGTCTGCCTCTGGTATTCTTCACCAACATGCCCACAAACGGCGGTATGGTCCAGTACCAGGCTCAGCTCGGTCCCAAGAGCAACTATAACTACCTGCCTGACGAGGTTAAAGCACAGTATGGCAGTATGGGCGATGTAATGGCTCAGTTTGCTGGTGGCCTGGTTAAGGAGGATGGCAAATCATACACCGAGTCTCTGCGCGACAAACTAATTGGCATGGGTTTCCCCAGCACTGTAAGTCCCGAGGATGGCACACGCCCTTCTTCTATCTCTGCTGTGGATCCCAACTTCAAGATGCCTGAGGTATGGAAGACCTCTTTGGCCGTAGATTATGTATTGCCCGTATCATTCCCCTTCACCATTTCTGCCGAGGGTATCTTCAACAAGACCATCAACGCAGCCACCATCTCCGACTGGAGCATCATGCCCGTAGAAGGCTATGCACGCTTCAACGGTGCCGACGCACGTCCCATCTATCCCTCTACCTTCCGTTCAGGCACCAAGGCTTTCGTCCTGGAGAACACCGACGAGGGCTATGGCTGGTCGGCCAACGTGAGCATGAACATGCGCCCCGTCAAGGAATTGGAACTGATGGCATCTTACACCCACACTGTTTCCAAGGAGATTACAGGTCTGCCCGGTTCTAATGCCGAGTCTGCATTCACCTACGTGCCTACCGTGAACGGTCCCAACAACATTGCCTTGCACAACTCTCAGTACGTTACTCCCAACCGCGTTCTGGCTGGTGCTACCTTCCACATGAAGAACAGCCACTTCAGCCTTATCTACGAGGCATGGAACGGTGGCTACAACTACTCTTACATGACTGCTAACGACATGAACGGCGACGGCTACAACTACGATGCTCTCTACATCCCCACCGATGAGCAGGTTGCCAACAACGAGTTCCGCTTCGTCAGCACAGGCGACCGTGACCGCTTCATGGACTTTGTACATGGCGATAGCTACCTGAGCAAGAACCAGGGCAAGTATGCCGAGGCCTATAGCGTCTACAACCCATGGGTACACCGCGTTGACCTGAGCTACAAGCACGACTTCAAGATCAAGTGCGGCAAGAACTTGAACACCATCCAGCTGAGCCTCGACATGAAGAACGTACTGAACCTATTCAGTTCCGAACTGGGCGTAAGCAAGACCATGAACTCAGACCTCAACTCTGGCCGCATCCTAAAGTTCGAGGGTACAGATGCTCAGGGTTATGCCCTGTTCTCTACTCCCGAGAAGGTGAACGCCAACACTCAGACATGGGTTCCCAACTACTCTATCGGCCAGTGCTGGAACATCGCAGTGGGTATAAAGTATATGTTTAACTAAAGAACCATACGACTCAATATGAAATTCAAGTCAATATTAACACTCATCTTCTCCACCCTGCTCCTGGCAGGATGTTCGGAAGACCAGGTTCTTGGCACATTCGACGACCTGAACCTGTCTACCACCTACATCAGCATTCCTGCTGAAGGCGGTGATGTTAAAGTAACCCTCAAGGCCGGCGAGGCATGGGAGTTTAGCACAGAGAAGGGTTTTGCACAGCCCGATTGGATTACCCTGTCACAGACAAGCGGTGAAGCCGGCGAAACCGAACTCACCTTCTCTGCCGAGGCTTCAAATTCTGGGCGCGAGGCTGAAATGAAAATAATTTCCGGTGCAAAGAGCCTGTTCCTAAAGGTGCGCCAGGGCGACATGACCGCTTCCACAGCCACCTGTAAGGAGGTTAACGAGGCACCCGACGGAAAGAGCTTCGTGGTATCTGGTACCATCACCAAGATTGTAAACACCGAGTATGGCAACTGGTATATGACCGACGGCACTGCAGAACTTTACATCTATGGTACTCTCGATGCCAATGGCAAGACCAAGAACTTCCTGAGCCTTGGTATTGAGGTTGGAGATAAGGTTACCATCGAAGGTCCCAAGAGTTCCTACAAGGGCGATCCCCAGATGGTGGACGTTACTGTCAAAAACATCGTGAAGGCTCTGCTCAAGGTAGTTACCCCCTCTGTGGAAATCAGCAAGGAAGGCGGCGTTCTGGAGGTTAAGTTGGCTAGCAAGGGCAAGGCTGCCTTCTACGAGATCAGCCAAGAGTGTCAGGGATGGATTTCCTACGAGAATGCAGAGTACATCTCCGGAGTGGCCACAAAGCTCGAACCCAATCCCGCCGACACCGTAGTGTACACCTTCAATATAGCTCCCAACAGCGCCAGCGCACGCGAGGGTAGCATCAGCTTCCGTTCCAGCGAGGGCGAACCCATACCCTACACCTTCACCCAGGCTGGCGGTATTGCCGACGTCACCGTTGCAGAATTCCTTGCCGCCGAGGTTAACGACGCTGCACAGTACCGCATCGTAGGCCACGTGACCGGGTTCAACAAGTACAACAACAACTTCTACCTCAAGGACTACACCGGCGAAGTATATGCCTACTATGTCAACACCCAGGGCGTTGAAAACATTGCTATTGGTGACTTCGTAACCGTAGTAGGCAAGCGTAGCGAATACAACGGTACACCCCAGCTGCCCAAGGGTACTCTGCTGGAAAAGTACACAGCCAGCCCAGAGGTCAGCGTGGCAGAGTTCCTCACCAAGGAGGATAGCAAGGAAGTTTACTACAAGCTCACCGGCACTATCGACGAGATTAAGAATGCCCAGTATGGTAATATAAATCTCAAGGATGCCAATGGCGATATTGTATATGTATACGGTCTTCTGCCCGGTTATGGCGCTACAGGCGCTGCCAAGCAGGGTCTTGTAGAGGCAAAGGGCTTGAAGGTAGGTGATACCATCACCATAGTAGGCAACAAGGCTTCCTACAAGGGTGATCCCCAGGTAGGCAACGCTGTGTACATGTCGCACACATCAAACTAAGCTCGTAGAACAAAAATTAATCCTTGATTAAGTATTTATACACATCTTACGGATATGCGGCATATCAAAAGGATATGCCGCATATTATTTAGGGATGGTCATTTAATTGTTATTATACAATAAAGTTATCTTCTAGCACTTATAGGCAGTGATAGGGTAGTATGTCTACTTAATACAGCCCGCTAAAATTAAAATCGAGGCAAGATGGACAAAAAGTAGGATGAATACCTATGTATTGAATTGATTTACATATCTTTGTTTATAATTATCATTGATATGGTAAAAAAAATGCTTTTTTTGTACTTCTTCTAATGTTGTGAGGAATGGAGTCCGAGGCC
>JAZRIA010000233.1:0-1560 GCA_045645045.1 Bacteroidaceae bacterium
AGAAGGAAATTTTATGAAATTTCTGATGCGTCTGCCCTGGGGGCAAAGAGAAAAATATTTCTGACTGCGAGCAGAAACGTTTCTGACTGCAAGTAGAAAAGTTTCTACCTGCAGTCAGAAACTTTTCTATTTGCAGTCAGAATGTATGAGACTTAGAAGAATAGAGGAAAAAGCAATGACCGTAAATAAAATCTGTCACGCAAGGTATAGGAATAAAACTTCATGGCAATTCGTGGGGCATTCGTGGTCATTTATGTTCAAAAAATCCACCGCGATGTGTATGCATCCGAATGGCGGTTTTCGTCATCGTTATCGTCAAAATCAATGAATCATTACCGCTTTGCCTAATTTACCATGTTACTCGCTGATTCTCACCAGAGTTACGCGCAAAACTTTTGCCTAAACTTTTGCCTAATATATGACATGCTATGCTTATGGAAAAAGGTACGATAGGGACAATGTTGGCAGAAAACCTACTTTCCAACACCTAAAACATCATAATATTTGGTCAATCGACAAGATTTTGTTATATTTGCAGAACACACATAACACAACACAAAGACATAATGAAGAAAACGATGACACTCGTGACATTAGCTGTGCTAATGATGAGTTGCACCAACAACACTCCCGACAGGGAAGAGGTGCTGGGGATTATAAACAAAGTAAACACCTATTGGCAGACTAACCACCCGGCGGAGGTGAACCCTTTCTGGGACAATGCGGCTTACCACACGGGAAACATGGAGGTATACTTCCTCACCGGCAACGAGGAGCAGCTGGCCTATACCAAGCGCTGGGCCGAGCACAACAACTACTGGGGCGCCACGAGCACGGACAAGGAGAAGTGGAAGAGCTCCTATGGCGAGCGCCCCGAATATGTGCTCTTCGGTGACTGGCAGATCTGCTTCCAGACCTATGCCGACCTCTATAACCTGGAGCCGGACACGATGAAGATTGCTCGCGCACGAGAGGTGATGGAGTACCAGATGAGCACCCCGAAAAACAACTATTGGTGGTGGTCTGACGGACTGTACATGGTGATGCCCGTGATGACCAAGCTGCACAACATCACTGGTAACCCTCTCTACCTGGACAAGCTCTACGAATACTTCAAGTATGCACAGAGCATCATGTATGACGAGGAGGCGGGTCTCTTCTACCGCGACGCCAAATATGTGTACCCCAAACACACGAGCAACAATGGCGGCAAGGACTTCTGGGCACGTGGCGACGGATGGGTGCTGGCAGGCTTGGCCAAGGTGCTGAAGGAGCTACCCAAGGAAGATGCTCATCGCGACGAATACATCGAGATATTCACCCGGATGGCTGAGGCGGTGAAGAACTGCCAGCAGCCCGAGGGATACTGGACACGCAGCATGCTAGACAAGGATCATGCTCCCGGCCCCGAGACCAGCGGTACGGCATTCTTCACCTATGGCATCCTGTGGGGCATCAACAACGGATACCTCAACAAACGCGAGTATTGGCCCACCGTGGAGAGAGCATGGAACTACCTGACCACCGTGGCCCTGCAGCCCGACGGACTCGTTGGCTATG
>JAZRIA010000234.1:0-15964 GCA_045645045.1 Bacteroidaceae bacterium
CTCAGTATGTAGATTATGTTGACCCTATGATTGGTAGTGGCGACCACGGTCATGTCTTTGTTGGTGCCAATGTGCCCTGGGGAATGGTCAACGTGGGCCCAGTCCAGCCATATCACGGATGGGATTGGTGTAGCGGTTACCATGAAACTGGTGATAGTATTATTGGTTTTGCACACACACACCTTAGCGGAACAGGATGTAGCGATTTGGGTGATATCACACTGATGCCTATCTATGGCTATGCACGTACAGAGTCTCGCGAAGACTTTATCAGCGACATAGCATCCCGTTACACACATGAGAAGGAGGTGGTGGAACCAGGATATTATAGCGTTTTTCTGGAGAAGTGGGCTATAAAGGCTGAGATGACTGCTACTGACCGCACAGCTATTCACAAGTTCACCTTTCCCAAGGGTAATCGTTATGCCAATATCGTCCTTGATTTGGAAGGTGGCATTGGCGATCGTGTTACTGAGACACGTATCTGGCCCCAAGACATGTTTACCCTGGTGGGTTATCGTGCCAGTCGTGGCTGGACAAATCACATCGTGTACTATGCTATCAGGTTTGACCATCCTGTCAAGGAGTTTGTCATTGATAGCATAGATTCGCATTATGGTCAGGCTATTTTTGAGGTAAAACCAGGCACTGTGGTTCAGGCTCACGTGGCCATATCACCTGTTAGCGAGATGGGTGCTTTGGCCAATTTGCAGATGGAACAGCATCAGAAGGACTTCGATGCCGTGCGTACCGAAGCAAAAGAACGTTGGAACAAGGAATTGGGACGAATCCGAGCCAAGTTTGACACTCCACGCGACAGTACCATATTCTATACCTCACTGTATCATGTGCTTTTCGCACCTCAGATATGGAGCGACGTAACAGGTGACTACATGGGTGCCAATGGTATGATCCAGCGCTCTCCTGACTTCCAGAACTATACCACATGGAGTCTTTGGGATACTTACCGTGCTTTGCATCCTTTGGCTACACTGATGATGCAGGATAAACTTACAGACTGGGCAAAGACAATGATGGCTATCTGCAAGGAACATGGCGAGTTGCCCATGTGGCATCTGCATAGCACCGACACCTATTGCATGGTAGGTGAACCAGGTGTTCCCGTTCTTGCAGATATGATCTTGAAGGGCGTGAAGGGCTTTGACTATGAAAAGGCTTTCCAGTACTTGAAGCAGAGTATGGGTGACCCCGAAACAGAGCCTGAGCGTCGCAGATTCCAGTATCGTGGTATCCCCGACAGAGGAAAGGCAGACTTGTGGAAGTATGGCTATATCACTTTTGACAGTCCCGAGATAGAGACTGTTTCCAAGAATATGGAATTCTATCTGGCTGCATGGAGTGTGGCACAGGTGGCTGGCCGTTTGGGACACAAGGAGGATAGTGTACGTTTCCATAACTTGAGCATGTGCTACAAGAAGATTTTTGACGAGCGTGTGCAGTTCTTCCGTGCCAAGGACAAGGCAGGCAACTTCCGCACTGTCGAAGGCTTCAACCCCTCTCATCATACCAAGGACTATACCGAAGGTACCCCTTGGCAGTACCTGTGGCTTGTGCCTCATGATGTGAATGGGCTAATAGAACTATTGGGAGGTACGGAAAAGGCTTCTGCCCGTTTGGATAGCCTGTTCTTGGCCGACAGCCAGTTGAATGCTGATGCCAATCCCGATATATCAGGCCTTATTGGTCAGTATGCCCATGGCAATGAGCCCTCGCACCACACCTTATATATATATAATTACCTCGGTCAGCCTGACAAGGCTAGCCGACGCATCCACGAGGTGTTCAAGACCATGTATACCGACAAGCCCGAAGGTATCTGTGGAAATGAGGACGTGGGTCAGATGTCTGCATGGTATGTGATGGCTGCCATGGGTCTGTATCAGGTAGAGCCATGTGGCGGCATCTACCAGTTGTCTGCTCCTTTGGCACGCGAAGCTTCATTTGACGTGGCAGAGGGCAAGACCTTCACCATCCGCACCAAGGGCAAGGGTACAACAGTAAAGCGTTGGAAGTTGAACGGTAAGCGTCTCGACCGTACATACATTACTCACGACGAGATTATGGCCGGAGGCGTTCTGGAGGCAGAGTTGAAGAGGTGAAAACAGGGAAACGGAAAACTGTCCACCCTCTTTCTCCCCCTGAGACAGGGGGAGTCCCAAAGGGGAGGGGGTGGATTAGAACGGAAAGCGTAAAACTGAAATCGGAAAACTATCCACCCCCTCCGTCGCTATGCTCCTCGTCTCTTCGAGCCCCGGCGTTAAACTGGGTAGTTTAACCCTCATGAGGCACAAAATGACATTCAGTCATTTCTCTAAAGACCTCATTCGCCCTGTCTCAGGGGGACAGAGTAAACGGAAAACTTCAAACGGAACACACAGCAGTAGGGACGTAGCGTGTTGCGTCCGAAAAAAGACACGACAGAATATCATGCGGACGCTGCACGCAGCGCCCCTACAGATGTCCTCGGTTAAATACCAACTACCAAAACAAACAACCTAAGTAATATCAATATGAGAATAAAGACTTTTTTAATGGCCTTTGCCCTTGCTACGGGTGCAATGGCATCAGACATACCCGAACAGGTGCCCGTGTCCATCCAGTCTCCCGATACTTTCTATCACCGTCCCCCGATGGAGAAGCGTTGCTTTACCAGCAAGGCTGTGGAGAAGCAGATCAAGAAGATGTACAAGAGTCTCACACAGGTATCACCAAAACTATGGCAGATGTTCCAGAACAGTTTTCCAAACACCCTGGACACCACGGTATTTCCCGAGGAAGACCGCACATTTGTTATTACCGGCGATATCGACGCCATGTGGCTTCGCGACTCAGGTGCACAGGTGTGGACCTATATCCAGTATATCAAGGATGACCCCGAACTTGCCAAGTTGATTCGTGGTGTCATACTTCAGCAGCTTGAGTTTATCTGCCTGGACCCCTATGCCAATGCTTTCCTGAGCGATACTACCAAGGTGAGCCATTGGGCATCGGACTATACCGTGATGAAGAAGGGTGTGCACGAGCGCAAGTACGAGATAGACTCTCTCTGCTATCCCATACGTCTGGCATACCAGTATTGGCTGCTGACAGGCGATACCTCTATCTTCGGCGACTTGTGGAAGCAGGCCATGGGCGAGATTCTGGCTCTTTTCCGCGAGCAGCAGCGTGCCAATGGTCCCAAGACCAGCTACAAATTCCAGCGTACCACACATTTCCTGCACGATACGTCCAGCAACTATGGCTATGGACATCCTGCCAAGCATTGTGGCATGATCGCCAGTGCCTTCCGTCCTTCCGACGATAGTCAGATATTCCCCTTCCTCATTCCCAGCAATTTCTTTGCAGAGAGTGTATTGCGCAAGGCCGCGGTTATCCTCACAAAGGTCAACAAAGACGAGGCAACTGCCAAGGAGTGTCTTGCCATTGCCGACGATATACGTCAGGGACTGGAGAAGCATGCTACCGTAGAGCACCCAAAGTATGGCAAGGTCTATGCCTTTGAGGTAGATGCCTATGGTTCTCACTTGCTTATGGACGATGCCAACGCCCCCTCGCTTCTGTCGTTGCCCTATCTGTGTCCAGAACTGGTTCCCATCAACGACCCCATTTATCAGAACACTCGCCGTATGGTATTCAGCGAGGATAATCCCTATTACTTCTCCGGCACGTTCAATGGCAAGAAGATAGGTGCTATAGGTTCGCCCCATACCGGTCTCAACAAGATATGGCCTATGAGCATAATTATGAAGGGACTGACCAGCACCGACGTCAAGGAACAGCGCGAATGCGTAAATATCCTTGTTGAGACAGACGGCGGAACAGGTTTCATGCACGAGAGTTTCAATCCCAGTAATCCAAAGGACTTCACCCGTTCATGGTTCTCATGGGCAAATGGCCTGTTTGGCGAACTTGTCATCAAGGCGTACGGACGATGAGAACGGAAAGGTGAAAACTGAAAGCTGAAAACGGAAGGGTCCTTCCCCTCTTTCTCCCCCTGAGACAGGGGGAGTCCCACGCAGTGGGGAGGGGGTGGATTAAAACTGAAAACTATCCACCCCCTCCGTCGCTTCGCTCTTTACCCAGCGTCGCAATGGGAATTGCGACCCTCAGAGGGCACAGAATGACATCGAGTCATTCTTCTAAAGTCCCTCTTCGCCCATCTGTCTCAGGGGGACAAAGCAACGGAAAACGGAACACCCTACCAACTAAACACACCCTAAACTCTAACCCCTAAACTCTAAATCCAACCTCCCCTATATGAAGAAAACCATTCATCTGTTTTTGATGGCGCTTGTATGCTCTTTCTTGCCTGCTTTGGCTGAAAATAAAGTCTACAAGGCAGCCGAATTGGGGCTTGTACCCAACACGGGAAAGTCCATGTCTGCCCAGATGCAGAAGGCTATTGCAACTATACGCACTGAGATGAAGAAAGGCGACAAGGCTTTTCTTATTCTCGAGAAAGGCCGCTACGACTTTCATCCCCAGGATGCTGCCACTCGCAACTACTACGTCTCCAACCACGACCAGCCCCAGCCTCGTCCTGTAGGCCTACCCTTGGAGGACCTTCACGATTTCGTCTTTGACGGTCAGGGAGCGGAACTGGTGTTCCATGGCCGCATGATGCCCATGTCGCTGGTTCGTTCCACAGATTGCACTTTGAAGGACTTCAGCATTGACTTTGCCAATCCTCAGATTTCACAGATAACCATCGTGGAGAGCAATGCAGAGAAGGGTACTACCTTTAAGCCAGCACCTTGGGTTAAGTATCGCATTTCTGATAATGGCGATTTCATTACCTACGGCGACGGATGGGCTTTCCGCCACCAGTATGCCATTGCATTCGAGGGCGATACGCGCCACATTGTCTACAATACTGCCGACCTGTATTGCCCCATTGCCAATGTGAAGGAAGTAGGGGAGGGCCTTCTGAATGCTCCCGGTTGGAAGGATTCCCGTCTGAAACCTGGTACGGTTCTGGCATTGAGAGCTTGGGAACGTCCATCTCCAGGTTTGTTCGTAACCCATTGCAAGGATACCAAGTTGCACAACATCAAGATGCACTATGCCGAGGGTATGGGACTGCTTGCCCAGATGAGCGAGAATATTGAACTGGATGGTTTCTCTGTATGCTTGAAGGGCGACAATGATGCACGTTACTTCACCACTCAGGCCGATGCCACCCACTTCTCTGGCTGTAAAGGCAAGATAACCTCCGTAAACGCTCTCTACGAGGGCATGATGGACGATGCCATCAATGTGCATGGCACATATCTGAAGGTCGTGAAGCGTGTTGACGACTACACCTTGGAGGGTCGCTACATGCACTCTCAGGCCTATGGCTTCGACTGGGGCTATAAGGGCGACAAGGTACAGTTCGTGCGTTCCGCTACTATGGAACTTCTTGATGGTGAGAACGAGGTTATTGAGATTACCCCCATTGATGCTGTGGTAAAGGAGAAAGGGACTGGCATGGACGGTGCCAAGACCTTCCGCATCCGTTTCAAGAAGCCTGTGCCCGAAGAAATCTCCGAGAAGGCTGGCTATGGCATAGAGAACCTCACATGGACCCCCGAGGTTTACTTTGCCAACAATATCATTCGCAACAACCGTGCTCGTGGTACCTTGTTCAGTACTCCCAGGAAGGTGGTGGTGGAGAACAATCTCTTTGACCACACCTCTGGCTGTGCCATCCTGCTTTGCGGTGATTGCAACGGATGGTTCGAAACTGGTGCATGTCGTGATGTGACTATTCGCAAGAACCGTTTCATCAATTCGCTGACCAGCCAGTTCCAGTTCACCAATGCCGTTATCTCCATCTATCCCGAGATTCCCAATCTGGACGGACAGAAGAAGCTCTTCCATGGTGGCAAGAAGACTGCTGTTCGCATTGAGGACAACGTGTTCGAGACCTTTGATGCTCCCATCCTCTATGCCAAGAGCATTGACGGCCTGTTGTTTCGCAACAACAAGGTCGTGAAGAATACCGACTACAAACCTTTCCACTGGAACAAGGACCAGTTCCTCCTCCAGCGTGTCAACAATGTGGAGATAGAAGACCTCTTCTTCTATCGTGGCGGCAATATCATCAGGGAGGTGAAACTGAATAAGTAGGATATTCGGTGTATAGCTTAAGTCATAAGTACTCTGTGTACTTTTAACCCAAATCGGTCATTAGCGCATAACAGTCTAATGGCCGATTTGGGTTAAAACAAGGGAGATGCAGTTCCATGGCGGCGCTGCATCTCCTTTGTCTTTTCGTACGCTGACAGTTTGGGCCTGTCAGTGGCGTATAGGCAGTACCGCAGTGATGGTACTGCAATACCTTTGTGACGTTACTCCAGTACCGATGCTATGGTACTGGAGCAACAATAGTGTTCAATGAGATGGAAGCTGCGATGGTAAAATATCTTCATAAAGGGGGCATAACAAAATGCAAGGAAAAACAGAATAAACGTAGCAATTGCGCAAAAAATATAGGGTAAAGGAGGCATGTGAGATACTGGCGGTGGGCAAAAGTGTTTTTTGCTTAAGTTGCAAGAAATGCCAAATGGCAGCAAAAAGTAAGCAAAATGAGGTTGTGTGTGTCAGTTAGCTAACATTTTGCCATAATTGCTGAAAAAGTGGGCGTAAGTACAATATTTTTTAACAATTCCTTTGCTTACGTAGATTAAATTTAGTACTTTTGTGCCCAAATTGCGTTAAAATAAGATAAAAGGGTTAAGAAGTTTCAAAAACAACGGTCGTTCTTCGAGACCGTTTACTGATGAAGAAAATTCCTATATATATTATATATAAGGTATAGTTGATAAGGTAAAAGAGAAATAACGAGTTAATAAATATACTAATAATTAATCAACACAAATCAGTATTTATGAAAAAAAGACTCTCTTTGATTCTTCTGTGTATGGTTGCTACCATTGCAGCCTGGGCACAGACAGTAATCACTGGTACAGTAGTGTCTGCCGCTGATGGTGAACCCCTCATCGGTGCCTCTGTAAAGGTAAAGGGTACAAACAAGGCTGCTGTGACTGACCTGAACGGTAAGTTCAAGATCAACACAGAGGCTGGCAGCACCCTGGTGTTCTCTTACATTGCCATGGAGACCATGGAACGTCCCGCCAAGAACGGTATGCTTGTGAAGATGCGTACTGCTGAGGAAATGATGGACGAGTTGGTTGTTACCGGTTATGGTAGCGCCAAGAAGCTTGGTTCTCTGGTAGGTTCAGTTGTTACCGTTGACAACAAGAAGATGGAGAAGGCAACAACTCCTAACTTCACCGATGCTCTTGCAGGTCAGGTTTCTGGTCTGAGCGTTTTGACCGAAAGCGGTGACCCTTCAAAGAGTGCAAGCATCCGTCTGCGTGGTATCAACTCTATCAGCTCAAGCAGCACTCCTTTGTTCATCCTGGATGGTGCTCCCATCTCTTCTTCAATGTTCAACACTTTGAACCCCAGCGATATCGAGAATATCACTGTGCTGAAGGATGCGGCTTCTACCGCTATCTACGGTTCTCGTGCTGCTAACGGTGTTATCGTTATCACCAGCAAGAGGGGTAAGCTGAACGAGAAGGCTAACTTGGTAGTTAAGGGTCAGTATGGTTTCTCTACTCCCGTAGCTGATGGTCTGCAGATGATGAACTCTCAGCAGTACATCCAGTTCCGCGACATGATTGGCCAGCCCGTTAGCCAGAGCATCAAGGACCTGGTTAACAACTATGGCATCAGCACCAACTGGCGTGATGAGGTTCTGAGCAACAACGCTCCCACCTACACCGTAGACGCTGCTCTGACCGGCGGTAGCGAGCACATCAACTACTACCTGTCTTTCAACCACCACAGCCAGGAAGGTTTGATCGAGCAGTCTAAGATGCACCGTGAGGCTCTGCGTGCCAACGTTGAGGCTCGTCTGAACCGTTGGTTCAAGGCTGGTGTTCAGTTGAACTTGGGTACCAACTCTTACCAGCAGAACAACGAGGCTGAGGCAAGCGACCTGTACACCTCTAACCCCATGATTTTCTCTCGTTTGGCTATGCCTTACGATGCTCCTAATTACTATTCTTTCGATGATAACGGCAACATCATTTGGGGCAACCGCGCTGACAGATTGAAGTATAGCAATCTGATGCACCCCAGCTTTGTTAACGAAAACCGTAGCTATAAGAAGAATAACCTGACCCTGATGCTGAACGCATTCGAGCAGCTGAATCCCATCGAGGGTCTGACCATCCGTGCTCAGCAGGCTATGGACGGTTACGATTACACTCAGGACAACCGTTACATCCCCTACGAGGCGTTCACTACTCCTATGGGTTCTTCTGTTGCAGCAAGCGAGGGTTATGTATATAACAGCTTCTCTCGTTACGCTTCTTACACCTTCACTCACACTGCTGAGTATCGCAAGAAGGTTGACAGCCACAGCTTCTCTGCTTTGATTGGTGAGGAGTCTATCTTCGCAAGAAGCCGTGCATTCGGTGTTTACACTGAAGGTCAGACTGATCCCCGTCAGCTCCGTCTTACCGATGGTACTTCTATCGCTATCGGCAACGTATCTGATTCTCGTGCTGAGGAAAGCTTCAACTCTCTGTTCGCAACCTTCGCTTACGACTTTGATGGCAAGTACTTCCTGGATGCTTCTTATCGTGCTGACGCCAGCTCTAAGTTCGCTCCTGGCCATCGTTGGGGTCACTTCTACTCTGTAGGTGGTATGTGGGATTTGAAGAAGGAGAATTTCCTGAAGGACGTTGATTGGCTGGATAACCTGCAGGCTCGTGCTACTTACGGTCTGGTAGGTAACTCTACAGGTGCTGGTTCTTACGACTACTATGGCCTGTTCGGTACTGGTGGCATGTACAATAGCCAGTCTTCTATGGGTATCTCTAACCCCAGCAACAGCACCCTGACATGGGAGAAGGTTGGTTCTTTCAACGCTGGTGTAACCTTCGGCTTCCTGGACCGCGTTGTCCTGAATGTTGATGCTTACCGCAGAAAGACCACCGACATGCTGATGTCTATTCCTTATTCTTATACTACTGGTTTCAGTGGTGGTATGGGTAACATCGGTGCAATGGTCAACAAGGGTTTTGATGCAGACGTAAATGTTAAGCTTGTTAAGAGCAACGATATCGACTGGACCTTCAAGGCTAACGTTAACTACAACAAGAACGAGATTACCGAGCTCTTCGCAGGTCGTGACGAGTACATCATTGCTAACACTGGTTTGAAGCTCGAGGTAGGCAAACCCTATGGTGAGTTCTACTATGTAGAGTATGCAGGTGTTGACCCTCGCGATGGTAAGCCCATGTGGTACGATATCGATGGTAACCTGACCAAGGTTTACAACGAGGAGCGCGACTCTAAGTTCACTGGCAAGCAGCGTTATGCTCCCTGGAGCGGTGGTTTCGGTACCAGCTTCTCTTGGAAGGGCCTTTCTATTACTGCTGACTTTGCATGGCAGGCTGGCAAGTACATGATCAACAACGACAACTACTTCCTGAAGAACGCCAACATGGGTACTTCATACAACCAGTGTGTTGATATGTTGAACATCTGGACCAAGCCCGGTGACATTACCGACATTCCTAAGTATGGCGAGCAGGTACAGTTCGATACCCACCTGTTGGAGGATGCTTCTTTCCTGCGTATGAAGAACCTGATTGTTCAGTATAGCTTCCCCAAGAAGTGGATGCAGGCAACTAAGGGCCTCCAGAATGCTAAGGTATTCTTCGTTGCACGTAACCTCTTCACTGCTACTAAGTTCTCTGGTTACGATCCCGAGCCCGACATCAACCTCGTTAAGTTCAACTACCCCAACACCCGTCAGTTCGTGTTCGGTATGGAGTTGACATTCTAATGGTAAATCAAATCATTTAAGGAAAAAAGAAGCAAAAACAATATGAAAAAAATATTTTTATCATTGATGCTGGTGCTGGGTCTTGGCCTTCTGTCATCCTGCGACATGGACAAGAAGCCTTTCGGTCCTATCGATGAGACCTCAGCTATCCAGAACCTGAACGACCTTGGTCGTTTCCGCACAGGTGTGTACACCGCACTTCGTGGTATGAACACCGGTGGTTGGATCACATATCAGGACATTCAGATGGACCAGTTCCACGGTCTTATCAGCAACGGTAACCGTGTTGGTACATTCTCAAACGGTCTGATTACTTCTGCCGATGGTGATATTGAGAGCATGTTTGCAGGTTGCTATAGCCGTATTGCTACAGCAAACTACCTGATTGAGAAGTCTGCAGAGATGGCTGCTTCTGATTCATACACTGATGAGGAGAAGGCTACTATTGCATGTTACAAGGCCGAGGGTCACTTCCTGCGTGCTTACTGCTACTTCTTCCTGGCAGACCACTTCTCTCTGCCCTATTCTAAGCTGGAGAATCCCGCAGAGGAAGGTACTGGTGCAATGCTTGTTACCAAGTACAACCCCACTGGTGACATCACTGCTTATCCCAGCCGTAGCTCTTTGGACGAGACTTATGCTCTGATTGAGAGTGATTTGCAGGCTGCTTACGAGGGTATGAAGGCATTCGAGACTATCGACGCTTCAAATGTAGCCCCCAACGCAATCTACCTTTCTTCTTACGCTGTTGCTGCAATGCAGGCACGTGTTGCTCTGGTAAAGGGTGACTATGAGACAGCTTTCAACAAGGCTAAGGAGGTTATTGAGTCACAGAACTATGCTCTGACTGAGATTGATGAATTTGCAAGCATGTGGGTCAATGACGAGAGCAGCGAGATTATCTTGCGTAGCTTCATGAGCAATCAGGAAGGTCTTTCTTCTACTGGTTCTGCATACACTGCAAGCACCAACGAGACTTCTGCTGACTACATCCCCACTTTTGCAACACTTGCAGGTTTTCCCGAAGGTGACGTACGTTTCGGTACCTACTTCAAGGTTTGGCGTCTGGATGTAGAAGGTACTCAGTATGCTTCTTATGTATTCTTGAAGTACCCCGGCAACCCCGCTCTGCGTACTACCGAGGAGAACAACTACGTGAATATGCCCAAGTTGTTCCGTCTCTCCGAGATGTATCTGATTGCTGCCGAGGCTGGTGCAAAGAACGCAGCTACTCTGTCAGAGGCTAATGCATACTTCAATACCTTCTGCTCAAAGCGTATCGAAGGTTTCCAGACTGCTAACTACACTGCTGAGCAGATGCAGAATGCAGTTATGGGTGAGCGTGAGCGTGAACTGTTGGGTGAAGGCTTCCGCATGAGCGACCTCCGTCGTTGGAACTTGGGCTTCCAGCGTTATGCAAGTCATGATGAGAATTCTGCATTGAATGGTGTAGTAGTTGCTGCTGGCCGTGAAATGAAGTATGAGAGCAACGACTACCGTTTCACATGGCCTATCCCCAAGACAGAGATGGACTCTAACCCCAACTTGAAGGGCCAGCAGAACCCCGGTTACTAATCTATCAATTGATATAATAATAAGATAAAATTATGAAATTGTCTAAAATATTTTTGCTGGCCGGTGCTGTTCTTGCTTTCGCTTCTTGTTCTGAGAAGGAGGAGTGGAATACAAGCAACGAGGCTGTAGTAAGCATGGCAAGTGAGGCTATGACTGTAAGTGAGGCCGCAGGTATGTTCAATATTCCTTTCGTGGTTTCAGGTGAGCGTAATGCTCCAGTTCAGGTTACTTTCGAGGTAACTCCTGTAGAGGAGAGTGACAAGCTCGCACCTGCTGTTGCAGACGTGAACTACCTTCTGACCAGCAATGTAATCAACGTTGCAGCTGATTCAGAGAAGGGTAATCTTGAGGTGATAGCCGTTAATGACGAGAAGGTAAATGCAAAGAACAGTGCTTTCGTAGTTACCATTATCAGTGTTAAGGGCGGAACAATTGATGCAGAAAAGGCATCATGTGTTGTTACACTGAAGGATCCCAGCCCCTATGAGGCTATGGGTGGTAAATGGTTGTTCTCTTCTTCTGCTGGTAGCTGGCAGGTTACTGTACATGCTGCTACTGAGGACGCTCCTGAGTACAATAATACTCTGTACATTACAGGTATTTATGGTTATGACTGGACTGTAGCAACAATGTCTTACCAGTTCAATATGGAGACAGGTGTTCCCGAGGTTGCTATTATTCCTGGCCTGTTCGCTGAAGACGTTAACTTCGGTCTCGGTGGTCTCAACGACGTTTACCTGTACACTACAGTTGTTGAGGATGGCAAGACATACCTCTCTGCTGAACCTATCGTTGGTGTTGTAAGCGAGGATACCAAGACCATTGATTTCGGTGAATCTACCTTCTATGGTTCTATTACCGATAAGGCAGGTAATAACATTGGTTACAGATGGTTCCAGTTTAATTCATGTAAGATGACCCGTTAATATGTACCTATCTGATTAGGTAGTATAATATCTTTTGGCAAGCATTTCAAAATGCTTGCCATTTTTTTGTCTTTATATGAATATAGATATATTATATGTTGGTTAGCACGTTCTAATTATGTATCTTTGCGGTCGATTTGCTTAGTATACAATAAAAATATTAATATGAATAAACTATCTACATTTTTTGCATTCCTGCTTTGCCTCTCCTTGCCAGCTTTTGCCGACCGTGCCATGCCTGGTATTTGGCAGGTGATGAAACTGGCAGATGGAACAGAGGTGAGAGTGGAATTAAAGGGTGACGAGCATGTACACTTCTGGCAGACGGCAGAGGGTGTACGTTACCTGGAACGTGGCGGTGTGCTCCGCTTGACAAATACACGAGAAATAGATTCTATAGCCTATGCCAAACGTGCGTTGGTATATGGAGATAATCGCGTAGCTCAGTCACGCAGGAATTTTGCAAATTCACGAAAAGCAGAATTCAAAGGCAAAAAGAAGGGCTTGATAATCCTGGTAGAGTTCAGCAACAAGGTCTTTGCCATGCAGGAGCCTCAAAAGTATTTTGCAAGAATGGCTAACGAGGAAGGATTTTCTGAAGGCCAGCAGAAAGGCAGTGTTCATGACTATTTCTATGCCCAGAGTGATGGCCAGTTTGATTTGACCTTTGACGTGGTAGGTCCGGTCAAGATGGCTAGTGGCTACGAGTTTTACGGAGAAGATGATACCAATGGCAGTATTGACAAGAATATTGGTTCCATGCTGGTTTCTGCCATAAACTTGGCGGATGCCCAAGTGAACTGGTCCGATTATGATTGGAATGGTGATAATGAGGTGGAACAGGTCTACTTCATTTATGCCGGTGGCGGTCAGGCTACAGGTGCAGGCAGCAATACCATTTGGCCACACAAGCATAACCTGCGCTACGTGAAGGAGACCGGATACAAGCCCGTCGTGAAGAATGGTATTACAATCGACATCTATGCTTGTTCCAACGAAGTAAACCAAAATAACAAGACTGCAGGTATTGGTACTTTGTGCCACGAGTTCACACACTGTTTGGGCTTGCCTGATATGTACGATACATCTGGTAATGATGGCAACACTGCCGCCAACTACGGTATGGGTACGTGGGATTTGATGAACAGCGGCAGCTATAACAACAACGGCTACACTCCAGCTGGCTATACCAGTTGGGAAAGGATGATGGCTGGTTGGTTAGAGCCAGTGGAGCTGACTACAGATACTTATGTTGCTGACATGAAGCCTCTGAGCGAGGGCGGTCAATCTTATATCATATATAACCCAGCCTATCGCAACGAGTACTATATGATAGAGCACCGTGCCAAAACTGCTTGGGACAAGTATATTCCCGGAGAGGGTATGTTGATTCTGCATGTTGACTATGACGAGAGGATATTTGACTACTATAATGCTCCAAACACATTTATGGATGGAGTTAACGACCATCAGCGTTTGACCATATTCCATGCTGATAATACGGAAGGTGACAGGAACGAGACAACGGACCCTTATCCTTACGCCAATTACAATGTGCTCTCTAATTACAGTACTCCTGCTGCAACTTTGCACAATCCCAATTCTGACGGTACAAAGAACATGAACATCCGAGTGAACCGTATCAGAAAGAATGATGACGGAACCATGTCATTTGTGTTTGGTGACTGGGCAGCTGCTGACAACTCCGTGTTGTTTGCAGAATCCTTTGATGACTGTAATGGTAGAGGTGCCAACGATGACAGTTGGCTGACTTTCCAAACGGCAAACTCGGCTTTCCGTCCAGATAATGAAGGATGGAGCGCAACCTACATGAAGGGTGCACGTCATTGTGCCCGCTTTGGCAATGCGGCAGCTGAGGACGTCGTTACTCCTACAATAAGGTTCAATGGTTCAAGTACCTTGACTTTGCGTGTGGCTCCTTTTGCCCAGGAGGGTACTATGACACTGAACGTTTCTGTGGATAATCCTGCTTTGTCACTCTCTTCCAAGAGTGTTACTTTGACTCCACAGGAATGGACCGAGTTCAAGACAGAAGTGAGCGGAAGCGGTGAGGCCAAGATTACATTGTCTGCCGACTGCCGACTGTATGTGGATGACGTCCTCGTGAGGGATAACACCCAAACAGGCATAGAGGACGTGAAGGGTGAACATCTTGTACAGGATGGTGCTCAGCAAAAGGTGGTGTATGACTTGCACGGACGCCGTGTAAAGGATATGAGCAACTATGGTATATATATAAGAAATGGTAAGAAGATAGTACGTTAAGCCGTATCCACGTATGGGGGATTCCGCTGATACCTTATATATAATATACAGGAAATAAACGGGGGCCGGGACATGATAATGTGTTCCCGGCCCCCGGTGGTATTATAACGGAAATATTTGGTCGTTTCCCTAATTATAAGTAAATTTGTGCGCATAAACATAAAGAAAAAGATATGATAACAGTAGATGGACTGACCGTTGAATTTGGCGGCACGACATTGTTTAAGGATATTTCCTTTCAGATAAACGAAAAGGACCGCATTGCCTTGATGGGTAAGAACGGTGCAGGAAAGAGCACCCTGCTGAAGATTTTGGCTGGAGTCCGTCCTGCCACCAGAGGTACCGTGTCTGCTCCTAAGGACACGGTGATTGCATACCTGCCCCAGCATTTGATGACTGAGGACGGACGCACCGTGTTCGAAGAAACCTGTCAGGCTTTTGCTCATCTGCACGAGACGGAGGCAGAGATAAACCGCATAAACGAGGAACTTACCGTACGCACCGACTACGAGAGTGATGAATATATGGCATTGATAGAGAAGGTGAGCGCACTTTCCGAGAAGTTCTATGCCATAGACATGACTCATTTCGAGGAGGATGTGGAAAAGACTTTGCTCGGCCTTGGCTTCAAGCGCGAGGAGTTTGACCGCCCCACCAGCGAGTTCTCGGGAGGTTGGCGCATGCGCATAGAGTTGGCAAAACTTCTGCTGAAGGACCCCGATGTGCTCCTGCTGGACGAGCCAACGAACCATCTGGACATAGAGAGTATCGGTTGGCTTGAGGACTTCATCCGCGAGAGCAGCAAGGCGGTGGTCGTTATCAGCCATGACCGCAAGTTTGTGGATAACATAACCACCCGCACCATAGAGGTGACCATGGGCCGCATCTATGACTACAAGGCCACCTATTCCCACTATCTGGAGTTGCGCAAGGAACGCCGTGCCCAGCAGCAGAAGCAGTACGAGGAGCAACAGAAGATGATTCAGGAAACAAAGGACTTCATCGAGCGATTCAAAGGTACATACTCCAAGACCCTGCAGGTGCAGAGCCGTGTGAAGATGCTGGAGAAACTGGAACTCATTGAGGTGGATGAGGAGGATACCAGCGCATTGCGCTTGAAGTTCCCGCCCAGCCCTCGTTCGGGCAGTTATCCCGTGATGATGTCCGATGTGGCGAAGTCATTCGAGAATCCCGACACCGGCAAGGTGAAGCAGATATTCAGCGGCGTGAACCTTACCGTGGAGCGTGGCGACAAGATTGCCTTTGTTGGTAGAAACGGTGAGGGTAAGTCCACGCTGGTGAAGTG
>JAZRIA010000235.1:0-9248 GCA_045645045.1 Bacteroidaceae bacterium
TAGAACAGACCATCGTCTGTCCAATCCCATGCGTTCCATTGCAGAGCCACATAGTATTCGGGCAAGGCACCCGCCAGTTGTTCGCGCAACTGCTGTGCCGTGTAGCCCTCAGCCAGTTCTATCTGCAGGCTATTGAGGCGGCTGTATTGCGTTTCAGCGATGCAGTTCTTCTGGCAATAGATAATAGCATCGTTGTAATGATCCTCCAAGCGTTCGGATATGTTCACCACATCGCGTATGGTACGCTGGCTACCGTATATTTCGCTAAGTATCCTGAAACCACGAGGGTCCACACCTTTGCCAAATACCTTATCGCGGAGATCGTCCGTTATAAGCACGTCGCCTTCGTTCAGTTCGGGTATCCTTTCGCCCGTGATGGCCGAACGGTATCCGAGGTAATGGTATCTTCGTGGCGAGCACTGGGCATATCTGGCAAAGTATGTCTTGGGTTGTGCTGTGTTGTCCTCGAATTCGAAGTCGGTGGCTATCACACTGACAATACCATGAATCTCCTTCATGGCAGGCAGTTTCATGCTATACAGCCTGTCGATAAATGCGTTGGTGATGTTCACCATGGGCAATTGTCTGTCTGCTCCGTTGGCATCATGTTTGGCGGTGTTCTTGAATTCCTCTTCGCTCATCTCGTAGATAGTGAACTCCGGCCTGCCTTGGTCAATAGAACTGTAGTATAAGTTGCGTGCAAAGTTGAACATAATATGCACGGTGATGGCAAAGCACACCACACCCACGGCAAGGCAGGCAATGGAAATGGCGTTCTGCACCTTGTACTTGAGCAGATTGCGCCATGCGGTAGCGAATGAGTTGGCAAGGAGTCCTCCCAAGCGGACCCACCCCCAACCCCTCCCTGTATGGAGGGGAGAAGAATGTAATGGAGATTGATTTTGATTGTTCATATTTGCGATAAATTGAGGACTATTCCCCATGCCCTCCCACAAGGGGACGGAGTAGAATGTACTGGGGATAAGGTTTGTTAATGAATTTCTTAGTTGATTATTATGTCACTAGTAAGTTGTAACCACTCCCCTCCATACAGGGAGGGGCAGGGGGGAGGGTCCTCCTTTTCACTCCTTCTTCAGCACCTCTGCCGCCTTAATCTGGCTGACGCGGTATATCTTGTTGCCTATGGTGAGGAGGGTGATGGATGCAACGATGAGGATAGAGAGCAGGAGGTAGAGTAGAATCATTATCCAATCTGTTGTATCAAATCCATTCACATAATTCATATTATGGGTGGTTAGCGCCATCTCGGTCATGAAACCCTTATTGTTGACAATCATGATGATAAAGGGCAGTGACAATATGCTGACAACAAGAGCACTGATGCCGAGCAAGCGCAGGTAGTAATTGCCAAACAAATGGATGATGTCGCGCGTGTGTGCACCATGAATCTTACGCAATGCCACCTCCTTTTGCCTGCCACGAGATTCGAGTGAGATGGCCGAATACACACTTGCCATGATACATAAGATGGACACGACTACCAGCATGAAGCAGAGTTTGCGCATCATTTCAATCAAGCGGATCTCCTTGAACCATGTTTCGTAGAGGTCATCCACTTTCAATGGATTCATATCGCCAGGTTTCGCTTCGCGATAGATATCGGTAAGGGCTTCCATCACCTCATTATACTGGCCTTCCTTTGGGAATATCAGGTAATGGTTAGTGGGACCATAGGTCTTGACATTGGGTATTGGGACAATCCATGCTGTTTTTTCGCGATATACGTCGGGTTCTACTACCCAATAGGATGGAACACCGAAATGTTCTGTTCTGCTCCCCATCAACGACATAGCATAACCAATGAGTGTGTAATCATTATTGCGGTAGAGGTTGCGCGTCTGCACATCACTGCTTATGGGCAAATTCCATTTCTCACGCAAACGTTCCACTTCTTCGCTACGCACGTAGAGGGCACACGTAACGGCCTGAAGCTTCTCGTCTGTTGGTTTTTCTGCGGTAATTTTAACGTTCAGCAAATCCAGAGTCACCTCGTCGGTTGTAAGTACGCTGACTCCATAAATCGTATCACCATTCATGTCGCGCATTAATCTGGCGCGTACGAAAAGCTCCTCGTCGTATTCGGTTCCGTAAGTATGTCCCGAACTATAAAAATACTTACCGATATGCTCCACAAGTCCTGTTTGCATCACTTTATCCTTAAAGCCGGGAACATTGTCGTCCATAGAGAAAAGACGAGCCATAATCACATTGCGGTAAGGTGCCTTGTCCTCCTTCACGCCTCCATACTTGGCATCAGCCAATTCGTTGAGTATGTAAAATGCTCCCAGCACGGCAAAGGTGAGCAGCATGCTGATGATAAACTGAATACATATCATGATGCTCTGTCCTGCGGTTCGCGGACTTCCGCTACGCCCCACACGCATTCCCACAGGGCTGTGCACCTGGCGATAAACGGAACAGATAACTACGACAATTGATCCAGTCAAAGTGACGAGGCAAATCCACAAGCCTGTCTCTACCAATTGGTTGGTGTCAATCATGAAATTTTCATATACGCTTTGTACAATGGGCAGTGCATTGTGAAGAAGCTGCACGGTAATGAACGAAGTCACTAACGCCGTGATGGCAAATACAAGGACTATTTCAGCCATCAGCAACCCATACAGATGTCGAGGCTTGGCACCCATCGTACGGCGCAATGCCATTTCGCGCGAACGTAGCCCAAAGAGTTGCAACTGCATCTTCAGGAATCCTGTTACACCAATAAGCAACACACTGCCTCCAAGCAGGAGAACGATGCCCAGGATTGAAAATGTTTGCCAGTCAAAGTCGGGATGCTGCAATTTCACATAGTATTCAGGAAAGGCGCTGGCAAGCTGTTCATGCAACTCTTCAGCCGTATAACCTTCGTTCAGTTCTATTTGTGCGTATTGTTTATAGTAATGATAAGGATTATTTACAATGACAAAGTTTTTATGGCACAAGATGATGTCTTTGTTTATTATACGATTACTTCGTTCTTTAGTGTTAATCACATCGGATATGACCCCATTGACCCCTTTCCAGTAATAACTTTCACTTACTTGAAATCCACGTGGATCTACATCCTTGCCATAAACCTGATCACGTAATTGGTCGGTGATGAGAATTTCGCCTTCCTCCAGTTCGGGAATAATCTTGCCGGTAATTGCTGAGCGATACTTCTGGTAATGAAGGTAACGTGGCGAACAAGTCATGAAGCTGCTAATGCATGTTTTGCCAATGTCTGTTCCATCTTCAAATTTCGCATCTTGAACCCAAGTATCATAACCATGCAATTCGCGCATAGCCGGCAATTCCAAGTCGTAGAGCTTTTCAACGAAGGAATCCGTGATATACATATTTGGTGGCTCTGGCTTGAAGTTATTATCGGCGGAAGGGGTGTAATTCTTGTATTCCTCCTCGGTCATTTCGTAGAAGTGGAAAATAGGACGTCCGGTGTCGTATTTTGTGTAATACAGATTCCTCAGGTAACTTGTTCCCGCCTGGAACACCACGGCAAAGCATACCACACCCACCGCCAGACAGGCAATGGAAATGATGTTCTGCGTCTTGTACTTGAGCAGATTGCGCCATGCGGTCTTTAGGTTGTGGGAGAGAAAGAGCCAGCGGACCCACCCCCAACCCCTCCCTGTATGGAGGGGAGTAGAATGTACTGGGGATTGTGATTGATTGTGGTTTTTCATATTTGTGATGATTTGTGTTTTATGGTAATAACGGTATTGGAGGTTATTTTGTTACATTGTTGTGCTTCTTTTCCTTGCCCTCCATCAAATCTGGAGGGCAAGGACGTCTTCTAACCTAATTTATAACCTTTTTCAACATCTCTTAATTATTGGTTTAGGGGGTGTTTTGTGGAGTCAAGATTGTCATACCCCCTACGGGCAGGTTTTGAATACTGAAAGGGGAATTCTTTTAACATACCCCCTCCGGAGCTCCGCTCCTCGTCCCCCTATCTTAGAGGGACAGTTGGCTAACGCGGTGTTTGGGTTAGGTGTGTGACAGTTGATTGTAACTGACTGTCCCTCTGAGTCAGGGGGACGAGCGCGGAGCGCGGAGGGGGTATGTAATAGTTTTCCGTTTTCACCTTTCCGTTTTCCGTTCTTCTTTTGGGTGGGTCTTTTTAGTCCACCACCACCTCCTCTACATCTCCCAATCTGTCATAGCCGCTCACGATTACTTGGTCGCCGGGGTTGAGACCATCGATAACCTCGTATTGCTCGGGGTTCTGACGACCTATCTTTATGTCCACACGGCGTGCCACATTGCTGCCTTCCTCCATACGGTATATCCACTTGCCACCGGTCTTCTGGTAGAAGTCGCCACGAGGTATGATGATGGCAGGCTCGGGTTGGCCAAGCTCAATCTTCACACGGTAACTCTTGCCCAGACGTATGTTCTCGGGGATGGCGGAGGTGAAGAGCAGGTCGGTGTCGAACTTGCGGTCCTTTACCTCGGGGATGACACGGCTGATGCGCAAGGGGAAGGTGTCCTGCTTCTGGATGATGGTGGCAGGCAGGCCGGCACTGATGCGCTCAACGTAGTATTCGCTCAACTGGGTGTGCACCTTGTACTGGTTCATTATCTTCAGTTCTCCAATCATGGCACCGCCGCCGACGGACTGACCGATGGTAAGGTTGATGTGTCCCAACTGCCCGTCCTGTGGTGCACGGACGATGAGGCCGTCTATGCGCTCTTGGGCTTTCTCCAGTTTGCGTGCCGCCGCCTGACGGTCGGAAACAATCATCTCGCGACGCAGGATAGCAGTAACGGAATCGTGGCGAAGGCTCTCCATCTGCAAGAGCAGTTTCTGGTGCTCGTGCTTGTAGTCCTCCTCGGCAATGGTAAGTTCGGCACGGCTCTTTATGCCCATGGAGAACTCCTCGCGGCTCTGGGTGAGCTTACGCTCAAGGCTGGCCAACTGATGGCGCTGCTCCAGAGCCTGCATATTGAGCGAGATGCTCTTCTGCTCCATCTGTATCTCCTGCTCGCGGAGGTTGCGCTGGGTCTTCTCCCATTGTTCGCGCTCTTCCTGAATGGTGCGCATGAGTTCGGGATTGTTGAGGACAAGGATGGTGTCGCCACGGCGTACCATGGCACCCTCTTCGCGGACAATCTGTTCCACGAAGCCTTTCTCCAGGGCATTGATCTGTATGGTCATGATGGGGTGCACTATGCCTTCGGTTTCAAGGAACTCCATGAAGGGAGCATCCTGAACGGAGGCAATCTTGACGCTCTCCGACTTGATGCTCTGTCGGCGAGGCGAGAGTGCCACATAGATGGTGTAGACAACGATGCCTGCAAGTACAAGGCATCCAAGGATGTGCATGCGGTACTTTACATACCAGGGGCGGGGGGGAAGTTGAATGTCCATAGGTGATGAAGACCCACACCCGTACCCCTCCCTCTATGGAGGGGAGTATATAGAACGGGGGGTGGGATTTTGTTAGAGGTTAATGAATTGAGGGACCCTCCCCCTTACCCCTCCCTATATGGAGGGGAGTATATGGAATAGGGAGGATGGGGTCGTTGGTTAATGTACTGGGGTTAGTTTAGTTAGTTGATTAGGACCCTCCCCCGTACCCCTCCGCAAGGGAGGGGAGTATATAGAACAGGGGATAAGGGGGAGTTATAGAGTTAATCATTAGAGTATTTATTAGTTAGTTGTAACCACTCCCCTCCCTTGTGGAGGGGTAAGGGGGAGGGTCTGGATTTGCTCTGTTATTGGGGTGTTATGCTGAAAATCATACCCAGTCATTGAGCGCAGGGTGTAGTAGAGGCTCCAATAGGTGCTCATGGCAGAGAGATAGGAACGGCGGGCGTTGTTGCGCTCGGAGATGGCATCGTTGAGGTCGAGGAGAGAACTTTCGCCCATGATGTAGAGACGCATGGCCACGGTGTGACGGTGCTCGGCACGACGACCGGTGAGCTGGGCAATGTGTACCTTGCGTGCCTGCATGTTGAACTGGGAAACGACTTTCTGCACATTCTGGCGGAAGTCCTCCATGCCTTGCTCTGCCTGAATCTCGGTGAGTTCCTGTTGTGAGCGTGCCACACGCACCCTGCCTTTGCCACGGCCCCAGTCGAGGATGGGGAGGGAGAGGGAGATGCTGCCATACTCCTGGGTGAGTGGGCGATGATAGGCAGAGGCTATGGTGCTGCCCGTCTGCGAGAGACCGAACTGAAGGTAGATGTCGGCCTTGAGGCCCGCATTGGCCTTGGCGTATGAGAGAGAGCTGCGGGCCTCTTGGCGTATGCGCTCGTAATATACTGGGTCAGGGCTGTTTTGCATGGCCAGTTCAAGTGCCTGTGTGTAAGGAACCTCGAACTCAGGCACCGTGTCGGGCATGACGAGGCGTATGGGAGTGTCCTGGGCAAGGCCAAGGAAGGAACGGAAGTTCTGCATCTGCTCCTCAAGGGAGATCTCTGCATCCATGGCATTAGTCTCTTCGCTAAGGCGGCGAATCTCCAGCTGGAGCATCTCGTTCTCGGTGATGGTGCCTATCTTGTAGCGTCCCTGTGCCATGCGATAGAGAGTGTCGGCACTGGCAAAGTTGCTTCGTGCCATTTCCAGGTTGCTCTGTGCGTTGGCAAGGCTGAAGAAATAGGAACAGCTGCTGGCAGAGACGAGTTCTATGGTCTCGGCATAGTTCTTCTTTGCCTCGGTGTAGCGCAAGGGTTCTATGCGCTTGTCCCACTTGAGGGAATTATGTCCGAAGAGGCTCTGCTGGTAGCCTATGCTTATGGGCACGGTGCTGAACATGTTGGTATGACTGCTGAGTTCGCGGTGATAGTTGGCGCTGGTCTTAATGAAGAACGTACCTCCCGTCCAACTGATGTTCTGGTTGATGCTCAGGTTGAGGTCGGCACCCAACTGGCTCTGGCGAAGATAAAGCGAACTGCCATCGCCCTGGGTAATCTTGTTTATCTGATTGTTGATATAAGGAGAGGAGGTCAGGGTGACACTGGGCAGATAGTTGGCACGGAAGTTGCGGTAGTTCCAGTGCTGGGAAAGGAACGAGTGACGGGCACTGCGTGCCGTGGGCGACTGCTCGAGGGCAAGGGAGATGACTTGCTGGAGGTCGAGCACCAAGGTGTCCTGAGCCTCTTGGGCAATGCCATGCAACGGACACGCAAGGCATAGCATCGAGAGTGCCCCCATGGCAAGTCTCCGTAGGGAGGGGAGAGGGTGAAGAGATGTTATCATATCGCGTACATTATATATATATTAGACTTACTCGCTATGTATGTTGTAGCACCCTGTTTTAGACAATACGATGTCTTGCCTTAGACAATACGACGACCGAGCCTTGACAATACGACGAGTTATTATGCACGTTTTGAGGTTTTGGGCAAGGTATTGTGCCGTGGGTGCTCATTATATATATTGCAAATATCGTGCCACAATGAGAAAATGCTGAACATTAGCGAATTAACCCCTATTTTGACGCTCTAAAAAGTGTGCGAAAACGAACACAGGTGTGCGAAATCGCACATACGCACAAGTTGGCTTTTGGAAAAGTGCAGAAAACAGAGGGCAAAGGCATAAAATAACCTTCCTCGGCTTTGGAAGATTCAAGTGTTTTACTTATCTTTGTCCACAAGCGTTCTTAAACCCAAATCGCGATTTGAGTTTAATAAACCTGGGCGCAAAACTTATCAATACATAACTTCATGGAATGTAGAGGCAAGATATTGATTGTGGATGACAATCAGGACATTCTTCTGTCGTTGAATATGCTGCTGAAACCATGGGTGGAGGCTATACGAGTGATTAGCAACCCGGAGCGCATAATAGAGTTCATGGACAGTTTCCAACCCGATGTAATCCTGCTGGACATGAACTTCCGCAAGGACATGGTGAGCGGCGAGGAGGGATATGAATGGCTGGCACGCATATTGGAGCACGACCCAACGAGTGTGGTGGTGTTCATGACGGCATATATCAGTACGGAGAAGACGGTAAGGGCCATAAGGGCCGGAGCCTTGGACTTCGTTGCCAAGCCATGGGACAACAAGAGGATGCTGGAGGTGGTGCACTCTGCCGTGGATATGAAGCGGAGCAAGATGGCACAGATTCAGGCTCAGGAACAAGAAGACCAGAACGGAGAGGAGGCACAAGGCGAGGGCAGCAACTTCATTGGCGAGTCTCCACAGATACTGGAACTAAAGTCGCGCATGGGCAGAGTGGCAAGAACCGATGCCAATGTGCTGATAACAGGAGAGAACGGTACGGGCAAGGATGTACTGGCAAGGGAATTGCACAGACTTTCCAAAAGAGGCGACCAGCCTTTCGTGTCCATCGACCTTGGATGTGTGCACGAGCAACTGTTTGAGAGCGAACTGTTCGGGCATGTGAAGGGTGCCTTTACCGGTGCACATACCGCAAAGCAGGGCAGGGTTCAGCAGGCAAACGGCGGTACGTTGTTTCTGGACGAGATAGGCAACCTGTCCTTGCCTATGCAACAGAAGCTGCTCACCGTGATAGAGAGGCGCGAGGTGTCTCCCGTAGGCTCAAACCAGGTGCAGAGGGTGGACATACGCATAGTGGCGGCAACGAATGCCAATCTGCATGAACGTGTGGCGGAGGGAACTTTCCGCGAGGACCTGCTTTACCGTCTGAACACCATAGAGATGCATATCCCGCCTCTGAGAGAAAGAGGCGGGGACATTATGCTTTTGGCCAGGCACTTCCTTACCCGTTATGCCGAGAAGCATGGGGGAGAGGTGAGGGACTTCACTGCTCGCGAGGAGGCCAAACTGATGGCGCATTCCTGGTATGGCAATGTGCGCGAACTTCAGCATAGTGTGGAACGGTGGATAATAGACCCTCAGGCTCCACTTGTCACAGAGAGCATGAAGCCGGCAAAGCCGGAGAACATCTACGATACGCTGAACCTGGAGGACATAGAGCGCCTGGCAATTCGCAAGGCTTTGGAACAAGCCAATGGCAACATGAAACTGGCCTCCGAACTATTAGGCATAACACGCTATGCGTTGTATAGGAAGATAGATAAGCACGGGATTTAAGAAAACGGAAAACGGAAAGGTGAAAACGGAGAACGGAAAGGTGAACCGACGCAGGAAGCGAGAGCAGAAGCAAAGTTATTACTTTTCTTATGCCGAGCAACAAGGAGGAAAAGACGACAAAGTCGGATTAAAACGGAAAACGGACTTGCGGAGCTTGATGAGCGAAGGCGAATAAAGGTGAAAACGGAAAACGGAGA
>JAZRIA010000236.1:0-1618 GCA_045645045.1 Bacteroidaceae bacterium
GGTGTACAAGGTCGTGTTATCGTACAGTTCGTGGTTAACCGTGACGGTTCTATCGTTGACCCGGTTGTTGTACGTGGTGTAGACCCTTACTTGGACAAGGAAGCCCTCCGCGTGATCTCTATGATGCCGAAGTGGAAGCCAGGTAAGCAACGTGGTAAGGCTGTACGCGTTAAGTATACAGTGCCTGTAATGTTCCGCTTGCAGTAATTTAGAAACTGAAATAAAAAGGGAGGTTGCCCGAAAAGGCAGCCTCTTTTTTTACATCCATTAATGTCATTCAGAGCGAAGCGAAGAATCTCGTGTGCATAAAGTGGGTGTTAGCGAAATCTGTCGCTTCGCTCAACAACACGTCTTCACTACACTTCGTTCCGTTCTGAATGACAATTTAGGAATATTAAAAATAGAAAAATTATGAAAACATACACCGCTCCCCAATTGCTCGACAAGGTGAATGCCTATCTGAAGAATATGCCTTACATGCGTCCTCCCAAGGGACTCTACGAGCCTATCGCTTATGAACTCTCGTTGGGCGGCAAGCGCATCCGTCCGGTGCTCATGCTCATGGCCTATAATATATATAAGGAAGACGTGGATGCCATCCTGCCTCAAGCGGCAGGCCTCGAGACCTACCATAACCATACGCTCCTGCACGATGACGTGATGGACAAGGCAGACATGCGCCGTAACAAGCCCACCGTACACAATGTGTGGAACGAGAACACCGCCATCCTTTCCGGCGATGCGATGCTGATACTCGCTTATCGGCTGATGGCGGAAGGGCTGACGGACAAGTTGGCTGAGGTGCTGCACGTCTTCACCGAGACTACCATGGAGATTTGCGAAGGCCAGCAATGGGACATGGAGTTTGAGACACGCATGGACGTGAAGGTGGACGAGTACATCGAGATGATCCGTCTGAAGACCTCTGTCCTGCTGGCGGCAGCCTTGAAAATCGGTGCCATGTTGGGTGGTGCGTCGGACGAAGATGCCCAGAAGCTTTACGACTTCGGCGTGAAGATGGGTCTGGCCTTCCAGTTGCAGGACGACTGGCTGGATGTGTATGGCGACCCGAAGGTGTTCGGCAAGAATATCGGAGGCGACATCCTGTGCAACAAGAAAACCTATATGCTCATCACCGCCCTTGAACAGGCCGACGAAACCCAACGTGCGGAGCTGGAGCGCTGGATACGGGCCGAGGACTATGTGCCGGCCGAGAAGATTGCGGCCGTGACCGCCCTCTATAATGAGATAGGTGTGGGCAAGCGTTGTCAGGAGAAGGCAGAGGCGCTCAATGCCGAAGGTTTCGCTATCCTGGATAGTATTGGCTTGCCGGAAGAACGCAAGCAGGTGCTGAGGGAATATGCTTGCGGGGTGCTGAATAGAAATGTATAAGAGACTGTTTTAAGAGGGGATTCGGTTGAATCCAAACAGATTCTTTGAAAATATGATTTGTCATTAGAAGACTATTATGATAGACACTCATTCACATATATTCGAACCCGAATTTGCGGACGACCTTCCGGAGGTGGTGGCCCGTGCCCGCGAGGTAGGTGTGACACACATCTTCATGCCCAACATTGACGATACCACGGTGGATGCCATGCTCGGTGTCTGCCGC
>JAZRIA010000237.1:0-36164 GCA_045645045.1 Bacteroidaceae bacterium
CCGCCACGGCCAAGGTTGGTAACCTCGCCGCTCTCTATGTCGGAGGAGATGAAACCGCCCATCAGACTTATCTCGGGCAGGCGCTTCCAGGTGTTGCGCACAATCTCGTTGGTGGCCTGTGCGGAAAGCACGTTCTTGCCGTTCTTCTTCTCGGTGCGGATAATGTCGCGCGAGTCAAACCAGCGTGCACCCTCTATCACCGTGGCCACGATGCGGGAAGACATGCGCTCGCCATAACTGACGATGGTTGCCTCGGTCTTCTGCGAGAGGTCGCGGATAAGGAACACACCCTGATAGATGCTGCGCAATTCCTCGAGCAGGGCACGCACTATGGTGAGCAGTTCGCCACGGGCAGAGCCGGCAGGGAGAGCCTCGCGGATGACCTTCTCATGACGGCCAACGATTTCCAGAAAAACCTTCTGGTATCGCTCGTCGCCCTCCTTGGCCATGTGGGCCGTCTGTATCAACTTGTCGGTGATGCCACCCAGGGCACTGACCACCACGATGACGGGCTCCGTCTGCGACTCCACTATCTTCTTTACGTTAAGTATGCTTTCTGCGCTACCCACACTGGTACCGCCAAATTTCAGTACTTTCATACCTATATCTGTATCTTATCTTTTAGAGCGCCAAAGGTACGAATAATTACAGCACCCGACAAGCATTTTGCTCTTATTTTTATAATTTTGCTATCATTTTGTCTGATATTGCACCGCCATTTCGGCACAACGTTCGCCATCGACACCTGCCGAGACGATACCGCCGGCATAACCGGCACCCTCGCCACAGGGGAAGAGTCCACGGATGCGCACGTGCTGGAGGGTCTCCCTCTCACGCAGAATGCGCACAGGGGCAGAAGTGCGGGTTTCGATGGCTATCATGTTGGCCTCGTTGGTGAGGAAGCCATGGTAGGCACGGCCAAAAGCCTTGAAGCCCTCCTGCAGACGGGTGGTGATGAACTTGGGCATCCAGAAGTGCAGAGGACTGGCAATGAGACCGGGGGCATAGGTGCTTTCGTTGAGGTCAGCACTGAGACGGTTGTTGACAAAGTCGGCCATACGCTGAGCCGGTGCCGTCTGCTGACGGTTGCCCTGAAGCCAGCAATGGCGCTCGAGCTGCTCCTGAAGCAGGAGGGGACGGAGTATGTCGTCCTGCATGTCTCTGGGATCTATGCTATCGCCCACTCCCTCCAGGGCAATGATGTCGGTGCTCTTGATGTCGTTGGGAGTGAGCAGGGATGAGGGCATAATGTCCTCGGGACGTATCTCCACCACCATGCCGGAGTTGCTCCAACGGCCTCCACGGTTGGAGGGGCTCATGCCGTTGACCACAATCTGCTCGGGACCGCTGGCGGCTGGCACTACCACACCGCCTGGACACATGCAGAAACTGTACACGCCACGACCTGCTGCCTGGCGCACCATGCTGTATTCGGCGGCAGGGAGCCACTTGCCACGGCCTTCCTTGGAATGATACTGTATCTGGTCGATGAGGTGCGAGGGATGCTCCAGGCGCACGCCTATGGCAAGACCCTTGGCCTCCATCTCTATGTTTTCGTAATGAAGATAGCGATAGACATCGCGTGCAGAATGACCCGTGGCAAGGATAACCGAAGAGGCGAGGAACTCGCGCTCGCCACAACGTATGCCACGCACCTGGTCGTTCTCCACAATGAGCGAAGTCATCTTCGTCTGGAAATGCACCTCGCCACCACGCGAAAGGATGGTCTTGCGCATGTTCTCGATGACACGGGGCAGGCAATCGGTGC
This sequence comes from Bacteroidaceae bacterium, assembly GCA_045645045.1. GTDB lineage: Bacteria > Bacteroidota > Bacteroidia > Bacteroidales > Bacteroidaceae > Physcousia. The sequence continues at coordinate 1,769 of JAZRIA010000237.1, forward strand.
CGATGTGGGGATGTGCATCAACGAGGATGTTGGGGTTGGCACCGTGCTGAACGAAGACACGCAGGATCTTGTCGCAATCGCCGCGCTTCTTGCTTCGGGTGTAGAGTTTGCCATCGCTGTATGCCCCGGCACCTCCCTCGCCGAAGGAGTAGTTGCTCTCGGCATCCACACGCTGCTCGGGACGTATGCGTGCAAGGTCCTTCTTGCGCTCGCGCACATCCTTGCCCCTCTCCACCACGATGGGACGAAGGCCAAGCTCTATCAGGCGCAGGGCGGCAAACAGTCCGCCAGGACCTGCACCCACAACGATGACGGGTTCCGCCTCGCTGACATCGGGATAGTAGATGGGGGCGAAGAGCTGCTCCTGAGGCTTCTCGCCAACGAAGGCACGCACGGTGAGATTGACAAATATGGTGCGCTGACGTGCGTCGATGCTGCGCTTGAGCACCTGCACGGCATTGGCCTTCAGGCCCTTTTCGCGTTGCAGGTAGGAAAGTATCCCACGCTCGTCATAGGCCTCGCGGGGAGTAATGCGGAGTTGGAGTTCGTGTATCATAGTAAACGGAAATCGGAAAACGGAAAACGGAAAACTTTTTTAAAGGTTAAAGGTGAGCGGGTCAGTTTTCCGTTTTCACCTTTCACCTTTCAGTTTTCTTCACCCGAACAGTTCCCTTACGGCTTCTGCCACACGGCGAACGGGTACTATTTCTATGGTGTAGTTCTTCTTGTCCAGGGAGGACATATTATTATAAGGTATGAGTATGCGCGTGAAGCCAAGGCGCTGGGCCTCGCTGATGCGCTGCTCTATGCGGCTGACGGGACGTATCTCGCCACTCAATCCCACCTCGCCTGCCATGCAGACACCTGTGTCTATGGGGGTGTCCACATTGCTGGAGAGCACGGCGGCTATGACGCTGAGGTCGAGAGCGGGGTCGGTAACGCGCAGACCTCCGGCAATGTTCAGGAAGACGTCCTTCTGTGCCAGCTTGAAGCCCACACGCTTCTCCAGTATGGCAAGGAGCATGTTCAGACGCTTGCCATCGAAACCTATGGTACTTCTCTGTGCCGTGCCGTAAGCGGCGGTGGAGACAAGTGCCTGAGTCTCTATGAGGAAGGGGCGCACGCCCTCTATGGCGGAGGCTATGGCAACACCGGAGAGACCCTCGCGATTGTCGGAAAGAAGCAGTTCGGAGGGGTTGGTCACCTGACGGAGACCATCGTGCCTCATCTCATAGATACCCAGTTCGGAAGTACTGCCGAAACGGTTCTTTATGCTTCGGAGGATGCGGTACATGTAGTGCTGGTCGCCCTCGAACTGAAGCACGGTGTCCACGATGTGCTCCAGGACCTTGGGACCTGCCAGGGAACCCTCCTTGGTGATGTGGCCGATGAGCAGGATGCTCACTCCGCCCGACTTGGCATAGCGCAAGAGGGACGCGGCACACTCCCTAATCTGCGAGAGCGAACCGGGACTTGACTCCACGGCCTCGGTGGAGATGGTCTGTATGGAGTCGATGACCACGAGGTCGGGCTGTGTCTCCTGTATCTGCAGGAAAATCTGCTCCAGGGAAGTCTCGGTGAAGACAAGCATGCCTCCACTCTCGGCACTGGCCTTGTCGGGAGCCAGACGCTCGGCACGGAGTTTTATCTGTCGGGCACTCTCCTCGCCAGAGACGTAGAGGATGCGCTTGTCCTTCAATGCCAGCACCGTCTGCAACACCAGGGTGCTCTTGCCTATGCCGGGCTCGCCACCAAGCAGGACTAGGCTGCCGGGCACCAGGCCTCCGCCAAGCACGCGGTTCAGTTCGCCATCCAGCAAATCCATGCGAGGCTCCTGCGTGGCATTGATGTCGGACAGGGGCATGGGCTTGCGTCGCTTCTCGCCATCCTCATCCCCAGCGGCCTGCATAGCCATGCGAGTGATGGCCGATTGTGGTTTCTCGGGCTGAATGTGCATCTCCTTCATGGTGTTCCACCTGCCGCAAGCAGGGCACTTGCCCACCCAGCGAACGGATTCCTGACCACAATAGTCGCACACATATATTGTCTTCTGCTTTGCCATAGTTGATTATAATTGTTTTCTGAGTTGTCGGAGTGGTCGGAGTAATCCGCTCACCGCTCACGCTCCCTCCCTCACAGGGAGGGTCGGGGTGGGTCTTTTTATCGCTCTATTTCCACCATCATCTGGCACGCCTTGCAATCGAAGCGCAGGAGGAACCTTCTGCCATCGGCACCTCGAAGGTACAAGGGACCACGGACGGCATTGGGGTCGCGCTTCAAGCATTGCCCCAACTGATAACGTATGCAATAGCGGCATGTCATCAGGGGCGGAATATCCTCCAATGGACCCTGCGGACCCACCACAATACCACCGGACCCTCCCCCTGCCCCTCCACAAGGGAGGGGAGTATAATGTCCTGCTGGTAGTTTGTCGTAACTACTCCCTCCCCTTGCGGGAGGGCTGGGGAGGGGTCCTCTCATTGAATTTTCTGCCAATACTTCTCTCCTCCATTCTGCCAAACGGCTACGGGGTATGAACCATGGTTGAGAGAAGGATATCTCCGTGTTTGTTACCTCGTAGATGGTATCGCCCACCTTGCTGAGTACATCGGTGATGGATGCAGTCTGGTCGGTTCTGGCCAATTGCTGTTCGCATTCGTATTCCTTGCTTGCGCACCTGCTGCCCTGCTTTGCCGTTAGGCAGAAACCCTGGGGCGTTTCTTCCAACGTCCACTCCAAGGGCAACACCCTGCGCGAAGTCTTTCCGCTCAGTACGGCCTCCATTGCCTGGTCCTGATTGCGGTATATTACGGTACCGTCCTTCAAACCCTGTGGCATGCGGTGAGGATAGAGGTGGTTGCCCTCGGCACGGTTTATGCGGAAGCCCACCAGTTGTTCCTGCCCCTTAGCACCAGAGACGTAGCAAAGTCCGTCGCCGTTGGCAAAGGAGGCGGTGCCAGCCACCACGATGTGGTCGCGGCGTATCTCCTTGACGAAGCCCACGCGCTCGCCCATACTCTTGGGGGTGATGGTGTTGCACAGGTCGGCGGTGCGCTCGTGCATGAAGTAATCGGTGAAACCACGGTTGAAACTCCTTTCAGGGTTTGGGGTAAAGGACAGCTCTATCCTACCCTGCGAGGCGGCACAATACTCCTTGCGCCTCTTGAATATAGCGTCCAACTTCTGGCGATACCATGCCGTGACGTTCTTCACATAGGCGGCATCCTTCAGGCGGCCCTCTATCTTCAGCGAACGGGCACCGGCATCGAGCAAAGCCTCCAGTTGTGCCGTGCGGTTCATGTCGCGCATGGACAAGAGGTATCGGCCAGTGACCAGTTTCTCTCCATCCTGCGTCTCCAGGTCGTAGGGCATACGGCAGAACTGAGCACACTCGCCACGGTTGGCGCTACGGCCATAGCACACCTCCGAGGCATAGCAACGGCCATTATAACTGACGCAGATGGCGCCATGTATGAATACCTCCAAGGGCACCTGAGGCACCTGACGGTGTATGTCGGCAATCTCCTCTATGGTGAGTTCGCGTGCAAGAACCACCTGCTCATAGCCCTCGCTATGGAGCCTCTGCACCTTCTCTGCCGTGCGGTTGTCCATCTGTGTGGAAGCATGCAGGGAGATGGGAGGCATGTCGGGCAAGAGCCTTATGCGCTCGTCCTGCACAATGAGGGCATCCACGCCTATGCGGTACATGCGCCATGCAAGGTCGCGGGCCTCGCGGAGTTCCTCCTCGCCCTCAAGCAGGGTGTTCAGCGTAACGTACACCTTCACGCCAAAGGGATGTGCATAGCTCACCACCTGGGCAATGTCCTCGTCGGTGTTGCCGGCCGAGGCACGCGCACCAAACCTTGCGGCTCCGATATACACGGCATCCGCACCATGGTCGATGGCGGCAAAGGCGCACTCCTTGTCGCGAGCAGGAGCAAGCAGTTCTATCTTTATCTTATCTGATGGCATTGATATCGTATGGGGTCTCCTGATATACGTAATAGTTGAGCCAGTTGGTGAACAAAAGGTTGCCATGTCCACGCCATGTCACATGCACGCCCTTTTCGGGATCGTTGCCGGTGTAGTAGTTGTAGGGCATCTGTATGGGAAGGCCCTTGCCAAGGTCGCGCTTGTACTCCGTGTCCAGGGTAAGGGGCGAGTACTCGCTATGACCCGTCACGAAGATTTCCCTGCCGCCTCTGGCCATAACCATGGACACGCCGCTCAGGGGGCTCTCGGCTATTATCTCCAGCTCGGGCACACGCTCAATATCCTCGCGGCGAACCTCGGTGTGTCGGCTATGAGGCATATTGAACACATCATCGAAGCCACGGAAGATGGGCAAACGGGGATTGAGGGGAGTCGGGGGGAAGATGCCAAACATCTTCGCGGGCAGGGGATACTTGGGCACACCGTAGTAGTAGCTCAGTGCCGCCTGTGCCGCCCAACAGATGAACATGGTGGAGGTGACATTGTGTCGGCACCACTCCATAATCTCCTCCATCTCCTCCCAGTATGTAACATCCTCGTACTCGAGATGCTCCACGGGGGCACCGGTTATTATCATACCGTCGAACTTCTCGTGCTTCATCAGTTCGAAGTCGCGGTAGAACGCCTGCATGTGCTCTATGGGAGTGTTCTTGGACGTGTGCGCCTTCACCTTCATCAGATGTATCTCCATCTGCAAGGGGGTGTTGGACAGGAGGCGGAGCAGGTCCGTCTCGGTGGTTATCTTCAGGGGCATCAGGTTCAGTATGGCAATACGCAGGGGGCGTATGTCCTGATGCTTGGCTCTCTCGTCGCCGAGTACAAAGATGTTCTCTTCCTTCAAGTACTCTATGGCGGGCAATTTATCGGGTAGTGTTAATGGCATGGGGCTTTTCTACTCCATAAGTTCCATCCATCGCTCTTCGGCTTGGGTGAGTTGTTGTTTCAGTTTGGTATGTTTCTCGTACAGGCTCATGTCCTGCGAACCAGCTTCGGTGGCCATCTGCTCTTCCAGTATGGCTATGGCGCTCTCCAATTGTGCCACTTGTGCTTCGGCATCGGCAAGTTCCTTTTCCTTCTTTTTCTGTGCTCGGGCCTGTGCTTTCTGCTCCTCATAGGAGAGTTTGCTCTGAGAAGACGCCAAAGCATCTTGAGTATTCGGAGAACTCTGAGTATTCCGAGTATTCTGAATATTCTGAGTATTCCGGGCACTCTGAACAGACAAGGTGCGTTGGATTCCTTGTTCGGCCTCGTGCTGACGAATCCAATCGTAGATGCCTCCAAGATGCTCGCGCACCTTTCCGCCGCCGAACTCATAGACACGCTCCACCAGTCCGTCGAGGAAGTCGCGGTCGTGGCTCACGATTATCACCGTGCCATCGAAATCGCGAATGGCTTCCTTCAGCACATCCTTGGATTTGAGGTCGAGATGATTGGTAGGCTCGTCGAGAATAAGCAGATTGACGGGTTCGAGCAATAGTTTTATCATTGCCAATCGGGTGCGCTCACCGCCCGACAGGAACTTGACCTTCTTCTCCGAAGCCTCGCCACCGAACATGAAAGCACCCAGAATGTCGCGTATCTTCAGTCGGATGTCGCCTCGTGCCACAAGGTCGATGGTGTCGAACACGGTAAGTTCGCCGTCCAGCATCTGTGCCTGGTTCTGTGCAAAGTAACCTATCTGCACATTGTGGCCCACCTTCACTTCTCCGTCGAAGGGTATCTCGTTCATGATGCACTTCACCATGGTGGACTTTCCCTCGCCGTTCTTACCAACGAATGCAACCTTCTCGCCACGCTTTATGGTGAGGTTCACCTTGTCAAAGACAACATGGTCGTACTCCTTGCGTGCCTCGTTGCAGATGACGGGATAGTCGCCGCTTCTTTGCGAGCAGGTGAACTTCAGGTGCAGAGCCGAGTTGTCCACCTCGTCTATCTCCACGGGGATAATCTTCTCCAACTGGCGTATGCGTTGCTGAACCTGTATGGCCTTGGAGGCCTGATAGCGGAAGCGGTCGATGAAGGCCTGTGTGTCGGCAATCTCTTTCTGCTGATTCTCGAAGGCACGGAGCTGCTGCTCGCGGCGCTCGGCACGGAGGTTGACATACTCGTCGTACTTAACACGGTAGTCGTATATCCTGCCGCAACTAATCTCTATGGTGCGGTTCGTGACGTTGTTTATGAAGGCACGGTCGTGGCTCACCAGCATCACGGCACCCGAGTAGGTGGCAAGGAACTGCTCCAGCCATTGTATTGACTCGATGTCCAGATGGTTGGTGGGCTCGTCGAGCAGGAGCACATCGGGGTGCTGAAGCAGGATCTTTGCCAACTCTATACGCATGCGCCATCCGCCGGAGAACTCGCTTGTAGGACGCTCCAGGTCGCCCTGACGGAAGCCAAGTCCCATCAGCGTGCGCTCCAGTTTGCCCATATACTCGCTTCCGCCCATCATCTCCAGGCGCTCGCTCTCGTGGGTGAAACGCTCACACAATTGCATGTAGCTCACGCTCTCGTAGTCGTCGCGCTGGGCCATCTCCTGCTCCATGCGCTTGATGTCGGCCTGTATCTCATGCAGATGGGCAAAGGCCTTCTCTGTCTCCTGGCGCACGGTGCACGAATCGGAGAGCACCATCACCTGGGGCAGATAGCCCACCGTAGTACCCTTGGGCACAGAGACACCGCCACCAGTGGGCTGTTCCACCCCGGCTATAATCTTCAGCATGGTGCTCTTGCCGGCACCATTCTTGCCCACCAAGGCAATACGGTCGCGGTCGTTCACCACGTAGGTGATGTCCGTGAAGAGCGGACGTGCGCTGAACTCTACTGAAAGTTGATCTATTGAAATCACTTCGTCTAAATTCTTTTATTTCCGTGCGCAAATTTAGCGATTTATTCTCAAAATACCATAATATCCCTCATCTTTTACCTCATGCCAATATGGACTTTACAATTAAATATAGTATATTTGTTGCGCACAAACTATAAAATCCTAATACATAATTTATGAAAATGAAGTCTACACTTCTTCTCGCACTGATGTTTTTCGGCTTCGGAACGGGAGTAAAGGCTCAAAGTGACTACTACGTGGCACACGGAGCTGACGTGAAAATCAATCACGCCACACACTATCCAAAGAGCGTGAGCATTGTAGGAACACAAAGCAAAAGACAGGAACTGACAGGAATTGCATCGGCAATCAAGTGCCCTGCCTATTTTGACAAGACAACAACCGTATTTGAAGTAAAGGCCGGCGACATTGTCACTCCAGACATTGTTATCAACGGACAATGGATGCACGGCTATGTGTATGTGGATTGGAACAACAACAAGAAGTTTGACGTAAAACTGGAAGGAGAAGGTCCATACACAAAGGGAGAAGGCAACGAACTGATGTGCTGGTCCTTCTATTGTCACAAGGGAGAAAATGAAACTCCAGGATGGAACAGCGACGGCACACAGGCCGGAGACAACACTCTCACCCCCGGATCATTCCGAGTTCCAAAAGACCTGCCCGACGGAAGCACATACCGCATGCGCTACAAGGTGCAATGGAACAGCATTGACCCCAGTGGCGCTGGAGATAAGTTCATCAGCGACGGCGGTTCCATCATAGATGTAACCCTGAAGATAAACGGTGTGGCTGAAAATGTAACAAAGTATCCCATCAACGACTATGCCGAACCCCGAGTGGGCACCACTCCCGACGTGGCGGCATGGAGCGCTATCGGTGAGGGGTTGCAAGCATCATGGGCTTCTCGCGATGAGCACTACTCCCTGCACGATGTACCACAACTGGAGCAGAAGGATGCCGCAACCCTACATGCCTGGAAGGGTGAGCGTGCCAACATCCAGGCTGTGCTATTCAGCAAGGAAGACCAAGGCATGCTCTCCGTTCGCATGACAGAATGGACAAAGGGTGGTGCTAAAACCGGCATCAATGCCGGAGAGGCACGTTTTGTAAACTATGTGATAACAGATGACTTCAAGGCCTGCGGAAACCATCCCAGCGGATTGGAGACATGGCTTGTGCCTGACGTAATAGACCAGGACAAGCCTCATGACGTTCCTGCCATGGAAACACGTCCCGTATGGTGTACACTGGAAATTCCCCGCGATGCAGATGCAGGAGAATATCAGACCTCTCTGGAGATAGTGAACGAAAGTGGTACCGTACTTAAAACACTGGCACTGAACGTGAACGTGGATTCACACTCTTTGCCCGAGGTGAAGGACCAGAAATTCCATCTCGACCTGTGGCAACAGCCTTACTCCGTGAGCCGATACTATGAGGTGGAGCGATGGAGCGACGGCCACATCGAGGCTCTGCGCCCCTACCTGAAAGCCCTTGGACGTGCCGGCCAGAGAACCGTATCGGCAATCATGTTCTACGAACCTTGGGGCGAACAGACACATGACCTCTTCGACCCCATGGTGCAGACAACCAAGAAAGCCGATGGCTCTTGGGCTTACGACTACACCGTGTTTGACAAATATGTGGAACTCTGCAACGAATATGGCATCAACAAGCAGATCAACTGCTTCAGCATGGTACCATGGGACATGAACTTCCGCTACTGGGACGAAGCCTCATCCTCATACAAGTTCCTCAAGACCACCACGGGCACTGCTGAGTACCGCGAATTGTGGACTGCCTTCCTGACCGCGTTCAAGGCTCACTTGCAGGAAAAGGGTTGGTTCGAAAAGACAAACATTGCCATGGACGAGCGTGCCGAGGCCGATATGCTCAATGCATACAACATTGCCAATGCCTTGGGTTTCAACATGGCTCTGGCTGGAAACTACCACTCATCATTGAGCGACAAACTGCAGGACTTCTGCGTGGCCCTAGGACAGGACAAGCGCTTCACCGCTGAACAACGTGCTGACCGCAAGGCAAAGAACCGTATCACTACCGTCTACACTAGTTGCGCCGAGGCAGAGCCCAACATCTACTCCAACTCTCTGCCTGCCGAGGCAACCTACTTGCCCCTGTATGCAGCGGCAAACGACCTAAATGGCTATTTGCACTGGTCATGGATTAACTGGGATGAGCATCCTCTGACAGATAGCCGCTTCCGCAAATTCGGTTCAGGCGACACTTACTGCTACTATCCTGGCAACCGATCCAGCGTACGCTTCGAGCGCCTCATCGAGGGTATACACCAATACGAAAAGGTGATGATACTGAAAGAGGAATACAAGAACAACCCCGAGAAGATGGCTATACTGGATATCCTCCTGCAACGTTTCCAGAACAGCAGTGTAGCAGGTATTGACTGCGCACCAAAGGTGAACGACATTGAGGCCTTCCTGAACGGACAAGAAGTGGAAGTAACTCTGCCAGAAAGCGTCAAGACAGGTTACTATCGTATTGTCAGCAAAGCCACGTCACGCACAGAGCACCTCTACAACGATGCCCTGCACACAGGCAACAGCATGAAGTTCACCCTTCAATCCAACACCAAGGTGGAGACCAACAACGGCATTTGGCACATAACCGACAAAGTAACAAAACTGGGTGTCAAGAACGGTGACGGACGTCCCATGGTGGCTGGCACCAACTGGGGCAGCTCTGTGGCCGGCACATTCAACGAACTAACCATCAGCGAAACATTCGACATTGGCGAGTACCGTTACTATTATTTCAGCGAAGCGGTGAACTGCACCAATGGCGGTGCTAATTTCAAGGTGGGTGGTACGGATTTCATCACAACATGGACAGCTGGCGCTCATAATGCCGACGACCTGCTTTGGCGTTTCGAACCCGTGGAAACGGAAGGCAAGTACATATACAATGTGGTAATAGAGGATAACGAGGATGCATACGTCACCTACACTCACGATGGCAAAGAGGAAAATGCTTTCAACGGAGGTTTCTTTATTGCTGACAAGCAGATTGCCAGGGAGAATCTGTCGGCAGGCATACTGAACACTGTGCTCAAGGGTGCCACCATCACCATTGAGGAAAACACCATCACCGTAAACGGAATAGAAAGTATGCTAGAGCCCAAGCGCCAGGATCTTTACAATACCAGCAAAGGCGATGGCGTTATCCCCCCATACCGTATTCCTGGCATCAGCACCGCCAGCTACGGCCGCCTCATCACCGTGGCGGCACGCCTGGTATGCGGCACCGACCCTGGCTATGGACAAGTGGATGTGGTATGCCGTACCAGCGACGACAACGGAGACACATGGACAGAAATGAAGGATGTGGCCGTAGGCAATGGCAAGACTTCTGCCACCAAGAACTATTTCGAGACTGCCTTTGGCGACCCTGCCGTGGTGGCAGATCGCACCAGCAAGGAGGTTCTGGTTATTGCCGTGGCTGGATGTACTGTTTACGGCAATGGCAACACTACCCGACAGAATCCCAACCTCATAGCCACTATCCATAGCACCGACAATGGCGAGACATGGGAAAAACCAGTAAACGTGACCGAGCAGATCTACAGCCTTTTCGATAGCGGCAACCCCATGCAGGCTGCTTTCGTTGGTGGAGGCAAGGTGTTCCAGAGCCGTATCGTAAAGAAGGACAAGTACTACCGTCTCTATGCCGCCATGTGTGCACGCCCCAACGGTAACCGCGTTATCTATTCCGACGATTTCGGACGCACATGGCACGCCCTGGGCGGTGCCTCTGCCCTACCCGCTCCTGGTGGCGATGAGCCCAAGTGCGAGGAGATGCCCGACGGACGCGTAATCCTGTCAAGCCGTGTGGGCGGCGGCCGTATATACAACATCTACACCTACGAGAACACTCTGGAGGGTACTGGTTCTTGGGGTAGCGATGCAAAATGCACCTTTGCCGGTTCAGGCCTGACACCTGGCGGCAACAGCACAAACGGCGAAATCCTCATCATCCCCGTGGTACGCAACAGCGACCAGAAGGATATGTATCTCGCCCTGCAATCCCTGCCCACTGGCAGTGGACGTACCAATGTCGGCATCTTTTACAAGGAACTTACCGATATGACAGACATGAACAGCGTAACCAATTTCAGCAAGGACTGGAACGGTTTCCATCAGGTCAGCCAAACTTCCTCTGCATACAGTTCCATGGACCTTCAGGCAGACGGGCGCATTGGTTTTATCTACGAGGAGACACTGACTGGCTGGGGCAAACGCAACAATCCCGTTTCTACCAGTTTCCCAACAGGCGCTGGCCAGCATAACTTCGACGGCTTCGACAACATCTACTTACCCATGGAAGTAGAATACATTACCAAAGGAGCATACTCCTACAAGGCACAGGTTGACCGCCGCGCCTTCCTTCAGGCATATTTCTCTGCCGTAGTGACAGATTCTGAACTCTCCGATAATAAAAAGAATGAACTATCCAACGCCATAGAATCCTTAAGCCAAGAACCCACAACACAGGAGGTGGACAACATCTATGCCCTGCTCAGCAGTGAGGCTCCGGCCGACCAATGGGATGGCAAGACCGTAACCCTGACCAATGTGCAACAAAACGGCACCGAATATGCTCTGTACATCAATGACAGCAAAGCCCTTTCTCTAAGCACTACACCTGCCGCGGAACAGGGTGCAAAGGCAGAGTTCACGTGTAAGAAGGAGGCTAGCGGAAAGTATAGCTTCTACAATCAGAACAGCAAACAGTACATGATCTGGCGTGGAGGCTCTACCGGCGGATACAATAGCAACAAGGGTACTCTTGCAACATACAATGCCACCTATTGCGATTGGTCCATCAATGATGCCAGCTCTACTAAGGAAGGAACCTGCTACCTTGTTGCCAAAAGAAGCAACGGCAGTACTGACGGTTCACTAATAATAATGGCCTCTGGCACGTTTGATGCTTGGTCCAACGGCATAGGCTGGAGCAATAATTACAGCAATCTTTTCCGCATTGACATCAAGGATACAGATACTGGCATCAATGACATAGAAGCTGGCACTACCACACACGCTAACGGAAAGATTTTTGATTTATCTGGTCGTCCTGTCCATCAGATAGGCAAGGGTGTTTACATTACCAACGGACACATTGTCGTGAAGTAGCATATTCTGAGCAAGTAGAGAACCGCACATACTACAAAAGGAGAGAACCGGCCTTGGCATTGGTTCTCTCCATTTTCTTTATCCCCAATCGGCCAGTAGCGTTATGATGATAGCAGGGGCAATTAGCGCGCAACAGTCAGAGAACTGGCATGGGATTATTATTCCGTGTGCAAATTTAGCGGTTTATTCTCAAACTGGCTTAGGGTGGCAGTTCATTTTGTTTGCGAATTATGGCGGTTTATCGTATATTTGCACGCACTAACATATTAGATTCTTTTATTTTATGAGCGAAACAACACAGAAAATCAAGTTCAGCAAAGCCTTCTGGGTCTCGAACCTGGTGGAACTCTTCGAGCGTGCCGCATACTACGGCGTGTTCATTGTCATCACACTCTACCTTAGCCGCATCCTGGGATTCAACGACATAGAGTCGGCCACCATAGCAGGTGTCTTCTCGGCATGCCTGTACCTGTTGCCCACGTTTACCGGCGCCCTGGCCGACAAGATCGGTTTCCGCAACTCCATGCTCCTGGCCTTCTCCCTGCTTACCTGCGGCTACCTGGGACTTGCCGTCTACCCCACCTGGCTGGAGTCGGCAGGGCTGGTGCAGTATAGCGACATCACAAAGTTCACCGGCTTGCTGGAAAGCAACCTTCGCTATGGCATCCTGCCCATCATGGCACTGATAGTGTGCGGCGGAGCCTTCATAAAGAGCGTCATCTCGGGCACCGTGGCAAAGGAGACGACTCCCGAGACACGTGCCAAGGGTTTCTCCATCTTCTATGCCATGGTAAATATAGGTGCCTTCTCGGGCAAGACCATCGTGAAGCCTCTGCGCGAGGCGCTTGGCAACGAGGGACTTATCACGCTCAACTACTTCTCGGCCGGCATGACCCTCCTGGCGCTCCTCACCATCTGGTTCTTCTACAAGAGCACCCAGCACTCGGGCGAGGGCAAGACATTCAGGCAGATATGGAACGCACTAATTAAGGTGTGTACCAACGGCCGCCTCTTCACCCTCATCCTCATCATCACGGGTTTCTGGATGGTACAGCACCAGCTCTATGCCACCATGCCCAAGTATGTTCTTCGCCTTGCCGGTGAAGGTGCATCGCCCTCGTGGTATGCCAACGTAAATCCACTGGTGGTGGTGATTACCGTCAACTTTGTCACCCAACTGATGCGCCGCCACTCAGCTCTCACCTCCATGACCGTGGGTATGTTCATCATGCCCATCTCTGCACTCTGCATGGCGGCCGGCAACATGCTCGATGGCAACCAGACAATCCTCACCATGCACCCCGTGGCGTTCATGATGGTGGTGGGCATTGTGTTCCAGGGCTTGGCAGAGACATTCATATCTCCCCGCTTCCTTGAGTATTTCTCGCTTCAGGCACCCAAGGGCGAGGAAGGCCTCTACCTGGGTTTCAGCCACTTGCACTCGTTCCTCTCCTCCATCTTCGGTTTCGGCATCTCTGGCTTCCTGCTTAGCAAGTACTGCCCCGAACCCACTCTGTTCTCCACCCACGAGGAATGGCTCCAGGCCAGTGCCAATGCACACTACATCTGGTACTACTTCGGAGGCATCGCCCTCGTCTCCGCCTTCGCCCTCATCATCTACGGCAAGGTGGTGAAACATATTGATGCAAAGAACAAATAACATCAGTTCTTCCACCTAATGAGTCCTCTTATTAGGAGGATTACAGTCCTCTTACTAGGAGGACTCAAGTCCTTATACTAAGAGGACTGGCATAGGCTCGGGAGAGCAAACCATAAAAACAGCGAGAGGATGCACCTAAGCCAGGTACATCCTCTCGCTTTACTAATGAATATGTCCTCCGTATCTGGCGGTTAGCGGACAATTTGTTTCTTTCCGTCCACAATATAGACCCCCTTTGCAGGAGCAGTGACACGGTGACCGCTGAGGTCGTAGATTTCCGTTTTACGTTCTCCGTTTTCCGTTTTCACCTCGTCAATGCCTGTAGGCACCTCAATGCCACTATTAACAAACTCCCATGTGCAGGCTCCCCAAAAAGGCTTCATGAGGACGTAGTTCCACACGTCGGGGTTGGTGTACCAGCTGAAGCTGCCGCTTCCGTCGATGATGCACACACCTGTTTTGCCATCAAGGCTGCGCTCTTCCAGAGTCCAGGCATAGTCCTTGCCCACCTTTACCTTCTGGTCAACGGCATTGGAAGTGAGGTAAGTGGCGGTCTGTGTCTTCTTGCTATAGATGAAGACTGTGCCGTCGGTGTTCTTCTTGATGCGCCACAGATAGTTGTCGCTCTCGTTCTTGGACGAAGAGATACCCACACTCTTGTCTGCTGACTTGTATTGTGCGTACTTGCCGAACCAGACATTGCGGATGTAGTAGTAGCATTCCTCGCTCAGTGACTGGCTGATGGACACCTTGGGCATCTGTATGAACTGGTTGTAGAGAGCAAGGAACTCGTTGTACTTCTCTTCGGTGACTACACCCTCGGCCAAAGCCTTCTGGGCAGGAAGGATGATGCTCTGCTCGGCAAAATCGAGAGCCTCCTGAGTGTAGTTGCCCATCTCGCCAGGCTGGGCGGTGATGAGGATGAGCTCGCACTTGTTTACAATACCCTTGAGCTGGGCGCTGAAGTCGGTTATCTCCACCACCTTCCATGTGCCGTTGTAGCACAGGGCTGCCTCGTCCTTGGCATAGACGTCGCCAGAGAGTTCGGCACTGAAGCGCTTCACCTTGCCGGTCATCTTGTCGCTATATCCGCTTACAGAAGACAGTGTGACAACACCGGGGATGTATGTGAAGTTCTTGGTGGCGATGGTGGCCTTGTCCATGCGGATGGGGGTGCCGCCGTTCTCTACCATTTCCAATGCAGTGTTGTAGCTGCCCATCTTCACGAACTTGCCGGTGCAGAGGTTCTTGAGCAGGTAACCGCCATCGGTGGCTACGAACTGCCAAAGTTCCTCGGGTTCTGTCTGGGGAGTGAAGTGGAAGCGCACGCCATTACCCTTCTGGTACATGGTTGAACCCTCGTACTGGCGCTTGTAGTAGGTTGAGGCAGATACTATCTGGTAGGTCTTGCCCTCCTGAGGCTGGACAACTTCGGCTGACTTGTAATCGCTGATTGCCTGGGCAAGGGCGCTTACATCCTCACCACCGGTGCTTTCCAGAGCACTCTTCATAGCATCGTATACCTCGGCAGAGGGATAGCCCACGCCGCCACGTACGCTCTTGGCAAGAATGTCCTCTGCCTCCATGATGGTGCTTTCCTGCTCGGTATACTCCTTGGGGTCGATGAAGTGCTTGGCATACTGATAGTCGAGAAGGTCGAAGATTTCATCGTGTGTCTGCAGACGGCGGTAGAAGGATGTCCAGTTCTTCTTGCTTGTTGGCAGCCAGCCAATCTCGGATACCGCCAGCATGCGGGGCAAGAGGCAATATTCCACCTCATCGATGTTGTTACAGGTCTCTGTCCACATGTTGCACTGTACGCCCAGAGCAAATTCCTCCTTGCCGCTGAGTGCGCTCAGGGGATTGAGGCCATAGATCTCGTCCACGGTGTTTACACCCCATCCGCCATGATATGGCTCGTCCACGAAGAGGTCGCTTTCTTCGCCCTGCATGAAGTCGATATAGAGGTACTGGTAGGGCACGATGATGGACTTCATGCCACGGTTGGCTGCCTGGGTGCTGTATCCCATTCCGTTCCATGCCATGATGACGGGCTTGGTCTTGTTGTTGTCGTTCCAGTTCTTCAGGAGTTCGTCCCATACGATAATGTCCTTGCCCTTTTCCTTGAGGAAAATACCGAGTTCCTCCACGAGCCATGATTGCAGCTGATGTACGCCGTCAAGACCAAGTTTCTTCACGAGGTCAAGGCACTGCTGGTTTGTTGCCCCCTGCTCGGTAGGGCATTCGTCTCCGCCGATGTGAATGTAGTCGTAGGGGAAGACTTCTGCCAGATGGCCAAGCACGCACTTGAGGAACTCGATTACTCGTTCGTCGCCAATGTTCAGCACATCGTGCGAGATACCACCATCAATGCGCACCTCGTACTTCTTGGTGGGGTCACAACTGAACTCGGGATAAGAGGCCACGGCAGCTACCATGTGACCGGGGAGATCCAACTCGGGGATAATCTCTATGTTGCGAGCCTTGGCATAGGCAACAATTTCGCCTAACTCCTCCAGGGTGTAGAACATGCCACGGCCGTACTCGGTGTCGTCGAAGAACTTCTGACCGTCACCATTGTTGGCAAACGAACCCTTGCGGATGGCACCCACCTCGGTGAGCTTGGGATACTCGGGGATGTGCACGCGCCAGCCCTGGTCGTCGGTCAGGTGCCAGTGGAAACGGTTCATCTTGTACAGAGCCATGATGTCAAGAACCTTCTTCACCTCGTCCTTGTTGAAGAAATGGCGTGCAATGTCGAGCATGTAGCCACGGTGTCCCAGATGAGGACGGTCCTCGATGTTCAGGCAGGGAAGGCTCCAGGCCTCGGAGCCGCTCTGCTTTTCGCTGGCGAAGTATTCTCGGGGAAGAAGCTGCTTCAGTGTCTGCAAAGCATAGAACCAGCCGCCAAACTCGGAAGCCTTGATGGTGATGCCTTCTGCGGTGATGCTCATGGTGTATGCATCCTTGGCAAGAGCCTCGTCGGTGCCAAACCAGATTTCACCCTCGGAGGCAGCGTCGGCTGCTTCCTTGACGCTAAGGCTGATGCCGGTGGAGATGTTCATCTGCTTGGCAAAAGCCTCGGCATGCTCCTTCATCTCATCACCGGTATATGCGATGGCATAGAGTGAGGAGAGAGCGAGGGAACCTTCCTTCTCCGTCAATTTGTTGGGGTAGGGGATAATGTTGTATTTGCTTGCCTGCATGAAACTGCTTGCATCAACAAACTCAACGGGATTGTTCTGGTCGCTCTTGTTCCAAAGACCTACACCACGGTTTTCTGCAGGTCCGCCAAAGAGGTTCATGGAGATGCTGGTGTTTGACGTAGGTTGAATCTCGTAGGCACCGGAATAGTCAGTGTTAGATGTGGAGTTGATAGCAAACTTATATACGCCTGTGGCAGATTCGCTTGCCCTTACCATCTGGTTTTTCTTGGCAGAAGCAACATTCAGCGTATAACCGAGTTTGTTGGTGAAGACATAACCGTCTTCCTTGCTTCCGGTAATTTTCCACAACTGGGCGGCATTGCCTATGGCTCCGCTTGTGGTGATGTTCGAACCTGGAGTCTTTGCCGTAAAGGCGTTGCCTCCGTTTTTGAACTGGATCAGGTACCACTTTGTCTCCTCATCGGTGCTCACCGTGGGGAAACCCTGTGCCATGACATGTGCAGATGCAAACAACATGCATAGCAGAAAAAATAAATGCTTTTTCATAATTATAGTATAGATTCAAAGTTCTAATTCATTCCAGTCAATATGCCTATCTACGAACAAACATGGTCATCATCAGAGCCGGAGAAATAAGTTTATGTCCTTAAGGACAATGGCAAAGTTAATGATTTTATTTTAGAATCCTAGTCTTTTCATCAAAAACATTTCCTAGGTTCCTCATGTTTGTCTCCACTCACTATGTACATCCATACAAGAACAAAAAAAGAGTCCCCAGCAAACCAATCAGTTTAACCGGGGACTCGGAGGGAGGGAGGGTGACTAGTGGGATTCGAACCCACGACATTCAGAACCACAATCTGACGCTCTAACCGACTGAACTATAGTCACCATCTTGGTTAGTATTACTTTAGGTAGCAGTAATTGCTTCCTAAAAGCGAGTGCAAAGGTATGACTTTCCCTGATAACCTCCAAATATTCGAGGCTTTTTTTTTCAAAGAAAATGCAAAATATATGGATTATGCCCGCTGTTTGTATGCCTGGAGGGTGTTAAGCATGAGCATACAGATAGTCATGGGCCCTACTCCACCGGGCACGGGAGTGATGGCGGAGCACAAGGGAGATACCGCCTGGAAATCCACATCGCCCTGAAGGCGGAAACCAGAAGTACGGGTGGCATCAGGCACGCGGGTGGTACCTACGTCAATTACAACAGCACCAGGTTTCACCATATCAGCTGTAACGAAGGCAGGACTGCCGATAGCGGCAATGAGTATGTCTGCCTGACGGCATTCCTCAGCAAGATTCTGCGAATGGGAGTGCAGGACGGTGACGGTGGAGTCGCCATACTGCTTCTGCATCATGAGCATGGACATGGGCTTGCCTACGATGTTGGAACGGCCAAGAACAACAACCTTCTTGCCACGTGTCTCGATGTTGTAGCGCTGAAGCAGGGTGAGTATGCCCAAGGGAGTTGCCGAGATGAAAGCGGGCAAACCTATGGACATGCGCCCTACGTTGACGGGATGGAAGCCGTCTACATCCTTCTCGGGGAGGATGGCCTCCGTTACCTTCTGCTCGTCGATATGACGAGGCAAGGGCAACTGCACGATGAAACCGTCTATGGCCTCGTCCTTGTTGAGCTTGTCCACCACGGCAAGGAGTTCCTCCTCAGTGATGGTGTCCTCGAATGTGAGCAAGGTGCTCTGGAAACCACATACCTCGCAAGCGAGGACCTTGTTGCGTACGTATGTTTCGCTACCGCCATCATGGCCTACCAATACGGCGGCGAGATGAGGGGCACGGCCACCCTGGGCAACAATAGCCTCTACCTCGGCCTTTATCTCCGCCTTAATCTGTGCGGCGGTCGCTTTACCATCTATTATTTGCATAGTTTCTTTTACTGAAGGACCCTCCCCTAGCCCCTCAACAAGGGAGGGGTTGGGGGGCTCCTTTCCGTTCTAATTACATTCTTCCCTTCATCATGCCTGCCAGCTGGGCCATCTTGGACTTGTCGGTCATCATCTTCATCATCTTGCGTGTCTGGTCGAACTGCTTGATGAGACGGTTGACCTGCTGGAGGTCGACACCGGCACCCTTGGCTATGCGATGGCGGCGAGAGGTGTTGAGGCACTCGGGATGCTCGCGTTCGTAGGGAGTCATACTCTGGATGATGGCCTCGATGCTCTTGAAGGCGTTGTCGTCGATGTCCACGTCCTTCAGGGCCTTGCCCACACCGGGAATCATGCTGGCCAAGTCCTTGAGGTTACCCATCTTCTTGATTTGCTGAATCTGGTTATAGAAGTCAGAAAAATCAAACTTGTTCTTACGGATCTTTGCTTCCAGTTTCTTCGCTTCTGCCTCATCAAACTGCTCCTGAGCACGCTCTACGAGAGAAACGATATCGCCCATACCCAGGATACGGTCGGCCATACGTGAAGGATGGAAGGGGTCGATGGCCTCCATCTTCTCGCCGGTACCCACAAACTTGATGGGCTTGTTCACCACGGTGCGGATGGAGAGAGCGGCACCGCCACGGGTGTCACCGTCCAGCTTGGTGAGGATGACACCGGTATAGTCGAGGCGCTCGTTGAACTCCTTGGCGGTGTTCACGGCATCCTGACCCGTCATGGCATCCACCACGAAGAGGATTTCATGAGGGTTGATGGCATTCTTGATGTCGGAAATCTGCTGCATCAGCTCCTCGTCGATAGCCAGACGTCCGGCGGTATCGACGATGACAACGTCGTGTGCCTTTGACTTTGCCTCGCGGATGGCATTGAGGGCAACCTGAACGGGATCTGTAGCACCCTCCTCTATATACACGGGCACGCCAACCTGTTCACCGAGCACGCGCAACTGCTCCATAGCAGCAGGGCGGAAGGTATCACAGGCTGCCAGAAGAGGAGACTTGTGCTTCTTCTCCTTGAGCATCTTGGCCAACTTGCCGCTCATGGTGGTCTTACCAGAACCGTTCAAACCTGCCATCAAAATGATGGAGGGATCGCCTGTACGACCAGGCAGATTGATTTCTGCAGTTTCGCCGCCCATCAGCTCTGCCAGTTCGTCATGCACAATCTTCACCATCAACTGCTGAGGCTTCACGGCGGTGAGCACGTTTTGACCAAGGGCCTTCTGCTTGACGGTGTCGGTGAAGGTCTTTGCCACCTTGTAGTTCACGTCGGCATCCAACAAAGCACGACGCACATCCTTGAGGGTCTCGGCAACGTTGATTTCCGTAATCTTGCCCTCACCCTTCAGTATTTTCCACGAGCGTTCAAGACGCTCCGAAAGATTCTCAAACATATATCCTATATTATTATATTATTTCGTCTTAAAAAAGTCGTCGTATTGTCTTGCCTTGGTTGTCGTATTGTCTCGGCAAGGACGTCGTATTGTCTCACCTCAGACAAAGTAATGTCTCTGCCAGGGGGATGATAACCTTGCCCAGCGCCACACCGTTCAAATAATGTTCGCCCTCGAAGAGCGACATCTGCGCCGTGCCGTAATGTTTGCGGAAATCGGGCTGGCAGTTGACATTCTTGTCCTTGGTACCGAACAATCCCCATACCAATTGCTTTTCCTCGGCAGTAATATTTCGGAAACTCTGCTTCTCAACCTCCTTGAACTCGGCTATCATCTGCTTGTCCACCTTGAAATCCTGTGCACCATCTTGACGTTTGTTGCGGAACTCCTGTCGACCCATACCACGAAAGGTAAGCAGTCTTGCCATGTGGAAGGAGGGGTTCACAAGAATACGCTTGATGCCGTGCAACTGTTCGGCATACATAGCTCCCATTGAGGTGGCAATGATAAGGTCGGGCTGATGCTCAAGCACATATTCATGCAGAAAGGCAATGGCACACAATGGCTCCACCGGCACATCTGGACTAAGAACCTGTATGCCCTTAGGATAGAAGTGATTACGCAACTGAGTGGCACTACCCGTGCTACCCGCCGAAGCAAAACCATGTATGTATAGTACCTTCATCCGTATCCTGCAGAAATAAAAAGAACTCCCCAGCAAAGAATAAACTTTAACCAGGGAGTTCCACCACCACTTCAGTTGCGGGGGTCCGACTCGAACGGGCGACCTCCAGGTTATGAGCCTGGCGAGCTACCAACTGCTCCACCCCGCGATATTGTATCGCCAAACAAGAAGCAACTGAGGCGCTGTTTCCCGTTTGCGAGTGCAAAGGTATGCCTTTTTTCCGATACCACCAAACGTTTTAGTGAAAAATTGCAAAATAATTGTTTATATGGCAGAAAAGGCGTACCTTTGTGCAGAAATACACCTTATATACAAATATAGTATGGCGGTAGAGAAAACAAGGAACAAATTGATAGAGGTGGCACGTATGCTCTTTGCCAAACAAGGTATCGAAGAAACCACGATGAACGACATCGCTTTGGCTTCCGGCAAAGGCAGACGCACGCTCTACACATACTTCAAAAGCAAGGACGACATCTATGATGCCGTGGTGCAGGACGAGTTGGAACTGATGGCCCAGAAGATGGGAGAAGTAGCCAGGCAGGAAATGGATCCCGAGGACAAACTGGTGGCCTTGATTTACGCGCACCTACAAGCCATTAAGGATGTCGTGCAGCGCAATGGCAACATACGTGCGGAATTCTTCCGCGACATCTGGCGTGTAAGTCTCATACGCCAGCGCTTCGACCGCAACGAAAAAATTCTCCTCACAACCGTTCTGTCTGAGGGTGTGGAAAAGGGTCAATTTGAGATAGACGACTTGCCACTCATGGTGGATATAATCAGATACTCAGTCAGAGGCATGGAAGTCCCCTTCATCTACGGTCGTATAGCCGACGGTATGCCAAAGGGCATGATACGCGGCGTTGTGCACAAGATAATTCACCGCTCGCTAAGCAAGAAGTATAACAGCTAATACACAAGAGACATATACCGTGAAACTGCTGGAAGGAAAAACTGCACTCATCACCGGTGCAACACGTGGCATAGGCAAGGCCATAGCACTGAAGTTTGCCCAGGAAGGAGCAAACATAGCATTCACCGGACGAGGCGCCAACGAGGAAATGAAGGCGGCACTGGAGGCCACCAGGCAGGAGATAGAGGCGCTTGGCGTAAAATGCTGCGCCTATGCCGTGGATGCCTCGGACTTTGCCCTGGCCGAGGAAACCGCCAAGAATGTGAAGGAGGAATTCGGGACAATCGATATTCTTGTAAACAACGCCGGCATCACCAAGGATGGGCTGATGTTTCGCATGACGGAGGAGCAGTGGGACAGCGTGATAAATGCCAACCTGAAATCTGCCTTCAACTACATCCATGCATGCCTTCCCATCATGATGCGCCAGCGCAAGGGTTCCATCATAAACATGTCCAGCATAGTGGGCATGCACGGCAATGCCGGACAGGCCAACTATGCCGCCTCAAAGGCCGGAATGATAGCACTGGCAAAGAGTGTCGCCCAGGAAATGGGACCTAAGGGCATCCGGCTCAACACCATTGCGCCGGGGTTTGTTGAGACGGCAATGACAGCCTCTCTCCCCGACGAGATACGCGAAGAATGGAAGAAGAAGATTCCTCTGCGCCGTGCCGGCCAACCCGAGGACATCGCCAACACCGCACTTTTCCTGGCCAGCGACCTGTCAAGTTACGTTACAGGCCAGGTCATCCAGGTGGACGGCGGCATGAACATGTAATTTTACACAGATGACCGTTCTATACGAAGACAACCATCTTATTATCGTCAACAAACAGGCAGGGGAGATTGTGCAGGGCGACAAGACCGGCGATGCTCCCCTCTCTGATATTGTTAAGGAGTGCCTGAAGGAGAAGCACAACAAACCAGGCAACGTGTACCTAGGTGTGGTGCACCGTCTGGACAGGCCCGTGTCGGGTGTGGTGCTTTTTGCCAAGACCAGCAAGGCTCTGCCACGCCTGAACAAGATGTTCGCCGGGCACGAAAACGTGAGCAAGACCTACTGGGCAATAGTGCAGAATCGTCCGCAGGTTCCCCAGGGCACGCTGACACACTGGCTCACTCGCAACGAGAAGAACAACACGGCACGTGCCTACGACCGGGAAGTGCCGGGGGCGAAAAAGGCGGTACTGGACTACAGGCTCATTGCCTCGGGCGAGAGGTACCACCTTCTGGAAATACATCTGCACACCGGACGCCACCACCAGATAAGGTGCCAACTGGCCAAGATTGGCTGCCCGATAAAGGGCGACCTGAAATACGGCGCTCCACGCAGCAACCCCGACGGAAGCATCTCCCTGCATGCCCGCAACCTCGCGCTGGAACACCCAGTGAGCCATGAGAACATATCCGTAACGGCTCCCGTACCAGACGACACCCTTTGGCAGGCACTAAGTCGCGGGACGGCTGAATAAACCATACACAACACACTCACTCCCCTACCTTGAACATCATCCGACGCATACTGAAATGGACGGGCGCCACACTGGCGGCCCTGTTGCTCGTGCCCTTCCTGCTGATAGCCCTTCTCTACATCCCGCCCATACAGAACTGGGCCGTACAGAAGGCCGTCGCCTTTGCCTCCAAGGAGGCTGGCATGGAGATAGCCCTGGAAAGGGTGGGCATCAGTTTCCCGCTGGACATAGAACTGCAGAACCTTACCGCATGCCTGGAGGGCGACACCCTGCTTCACACGGGGACGGTGGTGGTGGACATGGATTTCAGCCAGATATTCCAGGGACAGCTGGGCGTGGACGGCATTGATATCAAGGAGGGAAAATTCAATTCTGCCAACCTGATTCCGCAGATGCACATAGGCGGACAACTGGGACTGCTTCACCTCGACCGGGAAGACACCGACTTGAAGCATGGCATGGCAAGACTGAGCGGGGCATCCCTGGCGGATTGCCATCTGGACATCAGTATGCGCGATACCACAATCGTGGACACCACCGAAAGCGTTCCCCTGCCCTGGACCATCCTGGTGGAAAGAATAGACATCAGCAACACAGGCATAGCGTTCCGAATGGCGGGAGACACCATGACCGTAAGCACTGAAATCAAGAAGGCCTGCCTGACCGGCGGAGACATCAGTTTGCAAAACGGCGTCTACACCATAGGGAGTCTGGGCATAGACATCGACACCCTGCATCTCTGCATGATGGACACGGCAGGAGCAAAGACCAGCATACCCTTATCCTGCACATCACTTGGTGCGGAGGGGCTTCGCTTGGACTCAACGGCCGTTGCCCTTCAACAGTTCCACATAAGCACCGCCACCGGTGAGGAGAAGAGCACCATCCGCGGAAACCTGCAGATGGACTTCAATGCCTTCACGCCTAAGGGCGGAGGCAGCTTGTCCACAAACATAAGGGCATCGCTGGAACATACCGACCTGCTTGGCATAGCCGGCGACCTCATGCCGCAAGACCTGAAGCAGGCCTACCCCACCCTGCCTCTGAATGCACACATAGCCGCTAGGGGCAACATCGATTCCATCTCTGTGGACACACTGCACCTGTCCATGCCTTCGGCAATAGACATTCAGGCCGAGGGATATGTTGCCGATGCAATGGCGGAAGAAGGAATGAGGTCGCACTTGCAATGGGACGTAAGCACCATGAACCTGAACTTCGTGCGCCGATACCTGGGGCTGAAGGGGGTGAGCATTCCACGCATGAACCTTTCTGCCGAAACCAGGATACATGGCAACAAATACGCCGCCGATGCACAACTTTCCTGCGGAAAGGGCAAGGTGCGTGCAAAGGCTTCCATCGACCTTGACAATATGGCATACAGGGCCATGCTGAATGCCACTCAACTGGACATACGCAAGTTCCTCCCACAGGACAGCATAGGCTTGCTCTCCTTCTCTGCCAAGGCCAGCGGACATGGCACCGACCCTCTGTCCAGGGCTACAGGACTGAGGGCTGAAGTGGACCTGCACCATCTTGAATACAAGAAATGGGATGTGGACAATGCCCGGCTTACCGCCAAACTGAGGCGTGGCAAGGCTTCCGTGGAACTGCATTGCGACAACGAGATACTCATGGCCAATGCCTGCGCCAATGCCGATATAAACAAGGAGGTGACAAAGGCAGATTTTGCTCTCTCGCTGAACAAGGTCAATTTCCAGGCCTTGGGCATAACCAAGGATTCGCTGGTGGCGTCCATGACCCTGAATCTGGAGGGTGGTTCGGACATGAAACAGACTCATCGTCTGAAGGGCAGCATGCATAGCATAGAACTTGCCATGCCCGACACCACATTCTACCCCCTGGACCTAAACCTGGAGGTCAGGACCAACGAGCAGAGCATGCTGGCACGAACCAACGCCGGCAACCTATGGCTCCAGTTCCATTCCGACGAAGGACAGGACTCCCTGCTGAAGAAGACAAATGCCTTCATGCAGGAATTGACGAGACAAAGGAAAGAGCGAGTGTTAGACATCGCGAACCTGAACGCATTGCTACCTAAAGTGGACATGCACCTACTTTGTGGAGACAACAACCCACTGGCAAACATACTGCGCTCCATGCTGGGAACCACCATGAGCGACATGGCCTTTGACCTTGTCACCAACCCCGAAACGGGCGTTAACGGACAGGGCTATATGAACAAGCTAAAGACAGCGGCCGTTGTCATCGACTCCATTTCGTGGAACATCCGGAATCTGGCAGAGGGGATAAGCATGACGGCACGTGTGAAGAACGGGCCACGCAACAAGGTGGTAAACTTCGAGGCTTCGCTGGATGCGCTGATTACACCGAAGGGGCTAAGGTCTTCCTTCCTGTTCCTGGACGAAAAGGGCAACAAGGGTGTGGACTTCGGCCTTAACGTTGGCTTGGCGGACAGCACACTGAGGGTGCAGCTCACTCCGCTCAACCCGGTCTTTGCCTACCGCCGGTTCAATGTCAATGCCGACAACTTCGTGTCAATAGACAAGAGAAACCACATAAAGGCAAACATGAACCTGCTGGCCGACGATGGCACATCACTGAACCTGTATAGCACCGACAACGAGTCTGCCCTGCAGGACATTACCCTGTCTGTTGCCAACTTCAACCTTGGAGAACTGTCGCGCGTCATGCCCTTCATGCCCGTGGTTACGGGTATGCTCAATGGCGATGTGCATGCGGTGAAGGAGGAAGAGCAGGCTACCGTTTCGCTGGACATGGATGTCAGGAAAATGGGATTCGAGGGAAGTCCGCTTGGCAACATCGGCGTGGAGATGATCTACTTCCCCAATGCCGACGGTTCGCATCTGGTGGACGGTATTCTTTCACAGAACGAACGCGAGATAGCCTTGCTGAATGGCAGCTACTGGACTCAGGACGAAGAGGGGCACATCGAGGCCGAGGCACATCTGCAACGCCTGCCTCTGAACATCGCAAACGGTTTCATCACCGACAACCTGGCAAGGCTGGAGGGCTACATCAGCGGCATGCTGAACGTGCATGGCCCTGTCTCTGCTCCTCTCATGTCTGGTTCCCTGGCCACGGACAGCATGCACATCTGCTCCGATCCATACAGCATAGACCTGCGCCTGCCGAACGACGAGATAATGATTAAGGACAACTTCCTGGACCTGGACAAGATTCAGGCGTTTGCCAATGGGGACAACCCGCTCACACTGGACGGCACGATTGACTTCACCGACCTGAACCAGACTAAACTGGACCTGGGCATCACGGCACGCGACTTCAACCTTATCAACGCACCCAAGCGCAAGGGGGCTGAGGCATATGGCAAGGTCTACGTGGACCTGTTCGGACGTATGCAGGGCACACTGAACAACCTGAACATTCGCGGACGGTTGAACATAAACGGCAAGACGAACCTCACATACGTGATGAAGGACTCGCCACTCGTGGTGGACGACCAGCTGAGCAGCCTGGTAACCTTCACCGACTTCTCGGACACCACAGAGACAAAACTCATTGCCATGCCGGAACAGAACGTGAAGATGGATTTCCAAGTGAACATTGACGAGGCCACGACAATACACTGCCTGATGAGCGAGGACGGACAGGACAACATAGAACTGGAGGGTGGCGGAGAACTGCGCATGACATACGACATGCTCTCCGGCATGAAACTCTTCGGACGGTACACCGTTCTTTCCGGCAGCATGGACTACAGCCTGGTGGTGATGTCGCTGAAGAACTTCAATATAGATAGCGGAAGCTATGTGGAGTTTTCGGGAGACATGC
Source organism: Bacteroidaceae bacterium (assembly GCA_045645045.1). GTDB lineage: Bacteria > Bacteroidota > Bacteroidia > Bacteroidales > Bacteroidaceae > Physcousia. Next base: position 28,785 of record JAZRIA010000237.1, read on the forward strand.
TGAACCCCAAACTGAACATCAGTGCCAGCGAGCGCAAGAAGGCTTCCGTCTCCAGCAACAACGTAACACGAACCGTCAACTTCGACGTGGGCCTGAAGATAACACAGACCCTCTCCGACCTGGGACTGGAATTCACCTTGCAGGCTCCCGAGGACCTTACAGTACAGAACGAACTGGCGTCAATGTCCGTGGAGGACCGCGGACGCGCCGCCGTGGCAATGCTCACAACGGGCATGTACCTGTCGCCCAACAACACCGGCAACGGTGGCGGATTTGATGCCACCAGCGCGTTGAGCTCTTTCCTGAACAGCCAGATCTCTAACATCGCGGGCAAGGCCCTGTCCACCATCGACATCGGTTTCGGCATAGACAACACCACCAGCGCTACGGGTGCGGCACAGACTGACTACAATTTCTCCTTTGCCAAGCGTTTCTGGGGCAACCGCATCAGTGTGATCATCGGTGGCAAGGTCAGTTCGGGCAACGATGCACAGAATACGGGCATGAGCATTATCAGCAACGTTTCGGTAGAATATCGTCTGGACAATTCCGGCACCCGGTACGTCAAGGCTTTCTACAACAAGGACACCGAATCCATCCTCGACTCAGAAGTGATGGAAATGGGCGCCAGCCTTGTGCTGCGCAGAAAGACCGAGAACCTGGGCGAACTGTTCATCTTCAGGAATACAAAGAAAACGGAAAACGGAAAACTGCGAGTAAGCGAAAGCAGAAGCAAAGTTCACTTTGATAATGCCGAGCGTGAGCAGATTAAAGACGCGAAGCAGGATTAAAACGGAAACCATAAATGCCCTAACGAGCAGATAGAAGAAGACACGGCTAAAACATGAACATATATAATATATATAATAAGGTATACATCCTGACGACCCTCACGCTTCTGGCAATGGTGCTGACCAGTTGCTACCAGACAAAGAACATACCCGAGGACGAATTCCTCTATGCCGGTATCAAGGACTTTGCCTACGGGCACCGCTGGGGCGAGAAAGAGCGCAAGGGCAAGAACACAACAGGAGTGATTACCGCCGTGGCAGATGCCTATACCGCCGTGGAGGACGTTCTTGGCGGAAAAGCCACCGCCGTGGAGAAAATGGTAGAAAGGGAACTCAGCAAAGAGGAGCAGGACAGCATACGCACACAGGAACTCATAGACAAGGAGGCATACAACACTGCCCGTGCCGAAGTGGCTGGCGCCCTTGCCTATCCTCCAAACGGTACCATCATGGGTTCAAGCCGATGGACACACCCGTTCACCATAGGCCTGTGGGTATGGAACCGTTACGGCCAGAGCGAGAGCGCCTTCGGCAAATGGATGATGAACACCCTGGGTGCAACGCCCAAATACATCAGCACGGCAAGTCCCTCCATCCGCACCCAGGTGGCACGAAACACCCTGCGCAACCATGGCTATTTCCGTGGCGACGTACAGTACCGTATAGAGGACGTGAAGAACCCTCGTAAGAAGAAGATCTCCTATCAGATTCTGCCTGGCGCACTGTTCCACCTGGACAGCATAGAGTACCGCGGTTTCCCCCTGGACATAGACACGCTCATCAGGCAAAACATGGACGGGACGCTGCTCAGGCGCAATGCCCCCTTCAATGTGCCTACGCTTTCCAACGAGCGCGACCGCATAGCCTCCATCCTGCGCAACCACGGACACTATTATTTCCGTAGCGACCACATAGCATACAGGGCGGACACACTGATGCGCCCCGAACACGTGCAGCTGCAGGTTGTGCCCTCGCCCACCATGAACCAGGCGGCAAAGCAGCCCTTCCACATAGGCAGGACACGCATAACGGTGCTGAAGTATAACACTCGCGAACTTACCGACTCTTTCTCCCTGCGCAACCTGAACATGCAATGGAGCGGAGGAGACAAGCGCAAGCCCTCGCTCAGACTATCCGCCTTTAGCAGATACCTCTACCTAAAACATGGAGATCTCTACAACCAGGACCTTAACAACCTGATGATAAACAAACTCTCGGGCATGGGCATATTCTCCTCTGTACAGGTCAACTACGTGCCACGCGACACCTCCCTGCTGAAGGGCAGATACAATGCCGCACTGTCCGACGACACCCTGGACATAGAAATACAATGCATGCTGGACAAGCCTTACGATAGCGAGTTTGAGGCAAAAATCACCAACAAAACCAACGGCCTGCTGGGACCGGGTGCATCATATTCCATCAACAAGCGCAATGCCTTCCGCGGGGCAGAGACACTCACACTTGGCGTCAACGCCTCCTACGAGTGGCAGACTGGTGCCAACATGCAGGGCGACAAGACTGGCATAAACTCATGGGAACTGGGAGGCAACCTGAACCTCACCTACCCCCGCTTCATCTTCTTTGGCAACCTATGGCGAAAACTGAACAGGAGGATACAGGCCTCCACTCTGTTCAAGATGGACATCAAGTGGATGAACCGTGCCGGCTACTATGGCAGCGCCAGTGCTGGTGCACGAATAAAGTGGACCTTCAAGAAGGGTGAGAACATCCTCCACGAATTCACCCCCGTGCGCCTGGAGTACAACCATCTGCTCAGCACCTCGGCACGTTTCGACAGCCTGATGACAGAGAATCCAGCCCTCTACGAGAGCCTGCGCGACAAACTGGTGCCAAGCATGGAGTATGCATTCACATGGACCAGTCCAAAGGTTCAGAAACACCAGGGGCGCATTTCGCTCTTCACCAAACAGGCCATCCAGTTCCAGAAGTACACGGCGGAATACTCGCACATGCTGCGCGTTTCTCCACGAAGCCAACTGGTGGTGCGCGGATACCTGGGCTTCATCTGGAACTATGGCGACAAGACGGCGCCCTATGCCGACCTCTTCTCTGCCGGCGGTGCCAACAGCATCCGTGCCTTCGGTGTGCGTGGCATAGGTCCGGGCAGCTACAATCCAGCAGAAAGCAGCTACTCCTATCTAGATCAGGTGGGCAACATACGTTTCGAGTGCAATGTGGAGTACCGCTTCCCCATCGTGGCAAACCTGTTTGGAGCCGTCTTCATGGATGCCGGCAATGTGTGGCTCACCAAGGAAGACCCGGCACGCCCTGGCGGACGGTTCCAATGGAAGAATCTGGGCAAGGAACTGGCATTGGGTACCGGTGCCGGCCTGCGCTACGACCTGGAGTTTCTGGTCATCCGCTTCGACGTGGGCGTAGGACTTCATGCGCCCTACGACACAGGCAAGCCGGGCTACTACAACATGCCCTCCTTCGGCAAGTCGCTCGGATATCATTTTGCCGTCGGATATCCGTTCTAACGGGTCCCTGTTCCCTCCCGAACTTCACGTTTTATACAATATTTGCCCATCTCTGCAAGGAAGATGGGCATTTTTTCATATCTCAATGAACCGACGTATGCTTTTTCTTTGTATATTTGTAGCAAAGAAAGATTATTGTTAACCAAATTAAACTCTATTAAAACAATGAAACCTACACTTTTCCTTCTGGCTGCAGGTATGGGCAGCCGTTATGGTGGCTTGAAGCAGTTGGACACCCTCGGCCCTCAGGGTCAGAGTATTATGGACTACAGCATCTATGATGCCATCCAGGCTGGTTTCGGCAAGATCGTATGGGTTATCCGCCGCGATTTCGAGCAGCAGTTCCGCGAGCAGATTCTGGCAAAGTATGAAGGCCATGTTCCCTGCGAACTCTGTTTCCAGGCTTTGGACGCACTGCCCGAAGGCTTCACCGTACCCGAAGGCCGTGAAAAGCCCTGGGGCACAAACCACGCCGTAATGATGGGCAAGGACGTTATCAACGAGCCTTTCGCCGTTCTGAACTGCGACGACTTCTACGATCGCGATGCATTCCAGGTTATGGCCAAGTTCCTGACCTCTCTGCCCGAGGGCAGCAAGGGCAAGTATGCAATGGTAGGCTTCCGTGTGGACAACACCCTGTCCGAGAGCGGTACCGTTAGCCGCGGCATCTGCGAGATGGATCCCGAGACACACCTGCTGACCGGCGTTGTAGAGCGCACCAAGATTGAGCGCCACAACGGTGTTGTAGAGTATCTGGACGAGGACGGCAGCACATGGGTTGGCATCCCCGACACAGCTCCCACCAGCATGAACTTCTGGGGCTTCACTCCCGACTACTTCCAGTACAGCGAGGATTTCTTCAAGGTGTTCCTGTCTGATCCCAAGAACCAGACCAATCTGAAGAGCGAGTTCTTCATCCCCTTGATGGTGGACACTCTCATCAAGGAAGGCAAGGCTACTTGCGAGGTTCTTGACACTACATCCAAGTGGTTCGGTGTTACCTATCCCGAGGACCGTCCCGAGACCGTAGCCAAGTTGGCTGCCCTGCACGAGGCTGGCCAGTACCCCGACAAGATGTTCTAAGAGCAAGTTCTTGAACAAGAAATAAGAAATGGCGTACAACGTTGGCGTAGCATTGTCTACGCAACGGTGTGCACCATTTCTGCTTTTGGAAAGGCATCCCAACTTGGAAAAGCACCTTAAGTATAATCCTCCACTACACTCCCCTATGACTGTACACAAGGCACTCCTTATACTGGCAATGCTGACGGCATTGTTCTATCCTTCCGACGCTTGGGCACAGGAACTCAGCAGTCGGGAGAAATCGGACCTTGTCATCTTCCGCACCAAGGACTATGCCTTGATGGAACATAGCACGCTGGAGTCGCTGCTGAACATGCTGCCTGGCATTAGGGTGGACAAGAAGGGCAACATCAGCCTCAACTTTGACAACGTGGTGGAAATCCTGGTGGATGGTGTGGAAATTTTCGGCGAGGGCAGAAAAACCATTGCTCTGCGCAACATACAGGCCTATGGCATAGAGGAAATATGGTTCTACAAGAAGGATGGCTCAGTATCCAAACTCCTGGACTATGGCATGGGAGACGACGTAAGGGTGATGGATGTCCGCTTGAAAAAAGGATATCAAACCGGGATACCCCTGGACTTAAAGACTGGCATAGGTTCTGGAGAGGAGGTGCATTACAAGGGGAACCTGCTTGGATTGTACAACATGCCGCACACACGTTTTCTGGTATACGGTTCCGCGGACAACCTGAACGAGGACGAACTGACCAACACCTATGCACCATGGAACACAGAGGGGCACACCGACGGAGTACTGACCAACTATTCCGGCGGCATTTCTGTCCTCAACTATTTGGGAGAGGGCAAGGATTCGTACATCACCACCTCGGCAGGAGTGGCCGAGGACAACACCGATTGTCAAAAGACCACCTCCACACGCGTTTCCCTCTCCGGCAGGGAGATTGTAGTTGACGGAACCGGCAACAGCACTTCGGAGAACCTCAAGGCCAACACCAACACACGCCTGCATCTGGAGAACACCAAAAACTTCCACGATGCCAGCCTAAGCCTTACGTATTCCTCGCTGGCCACCGCAGGAAGGAACGACATCGGTATGGTAAACATACAGAATACTGAATCCGCCCTCCATCAAAAGACCGATGCCTGCCAACGGCAATATCTGCTTCATGGCAATTACGAGGGAGGCATACGCATGGGCAGGGGTATTATAAAATGGGGAACGCACCTCTCCTACAACAATAGCAGGAACAAGGACAATCTCTTCTACGCCCTCTCACATCCGCCCATGTCTCTTGACACCATCTACCGCTACAATTCCTGGAACAGCCCTATGCAGACGGCAAACGGAGACGTGTCTGTGGGTTATGAGACACACGATTTGGGACTTTTGGAGCGTATGGAAGCCTACTATGTCTACGATTGCACATGGGAATCTGTGGACAGCACCCTGCAAGTCCTCAACGGCACTAAAACTGAGGTGGACATGGAGAACAGCTATTCCTCCACCGTGCTTACCCAAAGGCACAATATTCTGCTCACCGCCAAGTCCCGGGCCTTGTCCTTCGTGGGCATTCCGCTTACCACAACGCTGAACATACCCATAAGGTTCGTCTCACGCCACATGGATTACCGGCGTCTGCACAACAACACATATCAGCGCCACGACATACTTTGCGAACCTTCCATGGAGATAGAGTATGGCGGCAGGCATACGTTCAAACTCTATGCAGGCCTGAGCACCGTCATGCCCCCAATGCTTTACTGCACCCCCTTCCGCAATACCAGCAATCCTGTGCAAATAATCATGGGCAACACAGAACTGGACAACTGGCACGACCTCAGGCTGAAGTTTACGCACGAACGTACCACCTCGGCTTCGGCCTACTACAAAACCACTATCGAATACCGTCGCACCTTTGACGCATTGGGCAAGAACGTGCATTTCGAGGAACAGACGGGTATCTTCACTACCATGCCGGTCAATGTGGATGGCAACTGGGGAGTGGAAGGAAACTTCTGGACAAACACACATCTGGGAAGCAAGGACAGCCACTTCTCGTTGGAGAACCACTTCAGAACATCATATGCACACAACATAGAACTGACCTGCTACGAGGACATGGCTAACAGCATGCGCAGCCACACTCACTCCGTGGCATTGGCCAACGGATTCCTCCTGCGTTACCGGCCTTCCGCCAAATGGGACTTGCGAACCATTCTCTCTGCCATGTGGATACACAGCCATAGCGACAATCCCAATTACACCACCATAAACACCGCTAATCTATACTACGGCCTGCGCCTTCAGGTCATGCTCCCTTGGCAGATACGCCTGGGCAACACCTTCATGGTAAACACCGCCCGCGGTTATCTGAACGAAGATCTCAATGGCGATCGCTTCATCTGGAATGCGCAGATTTCGCGAGCCTTCTTCCGAGACCGCCTCATTGTTGCCATGAAGGGATACGACATGCTGGTACAAATCAGCAACATATACCATACCAGCACCCCAATATCCACCACCGAGGTTTCCTCAAACGTGGTGCCACGTTCCTTCCTGCTCACTCTGACGTGGAAGATGCATAAGTAAAATGTTGCATCCTTGATTTTTTTTCGTACCTTTGTGGGGATAATCATAACTTTCCAAATAATATGACGATGAGAATTTTTCTGCTTCTGGTATTGATTGCCGCAACGGCATCTGTGCCGTGCGAGGCAAAAAAGAAGGATAAAACCAGTCCTGAGCTGAAAGGTCTGCAAACTATTAACATCGCCACGGCAAAGGCCCATGTGGAGTTCCTCGCTTCCGATGCTCTTATGGGGCGTGAAGCGGGTACAGGGCACGGACACATTGCCGGTGAATATCTGCTCTCTATTCTGAAGCTGATGGGTGCTACACCTCTCTTTGAAGAGGGGTTCGAACAACCGTTTACGGTCTACTCCGCCGAGCGCAGGGATGCTCAGTTTACGGTAGACCCCATGAAAATAGAGAGACTGAAGAAAAAAAACCACCGCACAGCCCCTATGCGCAACATACT
>JAZRIA010000238.1:0-5214 GCA_045645045.1 Bacteroidaceae bacterium
TGGCTGTTTCCGAGGCACTTACCAACCTGGTTTGGGCACCTCTTGCCATTGAGGACGAGAAGGGCGCAAGCGCCATGGACAGCATCAGCCTGAGCGCCAACTGGATGTGGCCCTGCCGTGCACAGGAGGGCGAAGACGCACGTCTTTACAGCGCCGTAAAGGCACTGAGCGACTTCTGCTGCGCCCTGCAGATCAATGTGCCCACCGGCAAGGACTCTCTGAGTATGACCCAGAAGTACCCCAACGGCGACAAGGTTGTAAGTCCCGGTACCGTTATCGTCAGCGCAGGCGGCGAGGTGAGCGACATCAAGAAGATTGTTTCTCCCGTACTGAAGCAGGTTAAGGGCAAGTGGGCAGGCAGCCGCCTGTACCACATCGACTTCAGTTTCGACAGTCTGAAGTTGGGCGGCAGCGCCTTCAACCAGAGCTGGGGCCTGGTAGGCAGCGATGTACCCACAGTACAGAATCCCGAATATTTCCGCGATGCATTCCTGGCAGTTCAGCAGTTGGTAAGCGAAGGTCTCATCCTGGCTGGTCACGACATCAGTGCCGGCGGTTTGGCAACCTGTCTGTTGGAGATGTGCTTTGCCAACACCACTGGCGGTCTGAAACTTGACCTGAGCAAGTTCAAGGGCGAGGGCGACGCACAGGAGTCACTGGTGAAGATTCTCTTCGCCGAGAACCCCGGTGTAGTAATTCAGGTGAGCGACGAGAACGGTTCACGCGTGAAGAAGATTCTGGAGGATGCCGGTGTCGGCTACATCAAGATTGGCGAGGTTTGCGAAGAGCGCACCATTGACCTTGGCAACGGCATAGCATTGGACATTGACCAGTACCGCGACATCTGGTATCAGACCTCATACCTGCTGGACCGCAAGCAGAGTTTCCACGGCAAGGCAGCAGAGCGCTACCAGAACTACAAGAGCATGCCCGTTCAGCCCGTATTTGGCAAGGACTTCACCGGTAAGCTGAGCCAGTACGGAGCCAACCCCGACCGCAGAGAGAAGAGCGGCATCCGTGCTGCCGTTATCCGCGAAAAAGGTACCAACAGCGAGCGCGAGATGGCATATTCATTCTGGTTGGCAGGTTTCGACGTGAAGGACGTTACAATGACCGACCTCATCACCGGCCGTGAGACTTTGGAGGACGTTAACGTCATCGCCTTCTGCGGCGGTTTCTCCAACAGCGACGTTCTGGGCAGTGCCAAGGGTTGGGCAGGTGCATTCCTTTACAACCCCAAGGCCAAGGAGGCTTTGGACAAGTTCTATGCACGTGAGGACACATTGAGTCTTGGCGTATGTAACGGTTGCCAGCTGATGATTGAGTTGGGTTTGGTTAACAAGAACCTGGACACCACCTCTGGCGAAAGCATTCTGGACAGCAAGCGCCTGAGCCAGTACCGCAAGGAGACAGCACAGATGCTGCACAACGACAGTCACAAGTTCGAGAGCACCTTCGTAGCCCTGACCATCCCCGAGAACGAGAGTGTGATGTTCGGTTCGCTCAGCGGATTCAAGATTGGCACATGGGTGGCTCACGGTGAGGGTAAGTTCCGCTTGCCCAAGGCAGAGAGCGAGTACAATGTTGTTGCCAAGTTCAGCTACACTGGCTATCCCGGCAACCCCAATGGTTCCGACTACGACGTGGCCGCTATCTGCAGCGGCGACGGCCGTCACCTGGCTATCATGCCTCACCCCGAGCGCACCATCTTCCCCTGGCAGTGCGGCTACTATCCCGAGGAGCGTCGTCTCAGCGACCAGTGCACTCCTTGGCTGGAAGCATTCGTGAATGCACGCAAGTGGGTTGAAGCCAAGATGAAGAAGTAATTAATAGACCATATTACACGAGAGGGAGAGCACAGTCTCTCCCTCTCGTGCTAACATCTATAATAAAAATAGGAACTATAGATACTACTGAATCTATAAACGCCAAAGAACCCCAAGGAACTATAATCACCTTCCTTTCCCTAAAGAACAATGCTTGAACTATTCATCACATTCGCCAAGATAGGCCTATTTACCATCGGAGGAGGCTATGCCATGATCCCCTTGATAAAGCAGACCGTTGTGGACGAAAAGCAATGGGCCACCGAAGAAGAACTGATGGACCTGATAGCAGTAGCACAATCCTGCCCTGGTGTGTTTGCCGTGAACATAAGCGTGTTCATCGGTTACAGAATGAAGCGTCTGCCCGGAGCACTGATGTGCGCACTGGGTGCTGCTCTGCCCTCTTTCTTCATCATTCTGGCTATAGCGATGTTCTTCAGCCGGTTCCGCGAGAACCCCGTAGTAGCAAGCATCTTTCGAGGCATACGTCCAGCCGTGGCAGCACTCATAGCCACCCCGGTATTCAGGATGGCACGCACCGCTAATATAAATATATATAATGTATGGATACCCATTGTGGCAGCCCTAGGCATCTGGTTGCTGGGGTTCAGTCCCATATATGTTATATTGATTGCCGCATTGGGTGGATATGCCTACGGCCAACTGATAAAATAATTGCCTGAGGATTCCGAGTATTCTGATTTCTCCAATTACTTTGAAACCATAAACCAACTACAGAACATGATATTCCTGCTTCTCTTCATAACATTCTTCCAGATTGGCCTTTTAGGTTTTGGCGGAGGTTATTCCATGCTCTCCATGATACAGGCAGAGGTGGTGACACGCTACGGTTGGATGAGCACAGGCGAATTCGCCGACATGGTGGCACTGAGCCAGATGACTCCAGGTCCAATAGGCATTAACTCCGCCACATACGTAGGCTACACCTCGGTGGTGAATGCCGGTTATCCTGTATGGGCAGGCTTTCTGGCTTCTCTGCTAGCAACCTTTGCCCTGTTGCTGCCCACCTTCGTGCTGATGATTATCATCAGCCGCTTCCTGCTTCGTTATAAGTCGCACCCTGTAGTGGAGAGTATATTCCAGGGACTACGCCCTGCCGTAATAGGACTGATAATAGCTGCTGCCCTGCTTCTTTGCAACGAGGAGAACTTTGGCAACCCCAGCAACAGTCCTTGGCATTTCTGGATAAGCCTGGGACTCTTTGCCTTTGCCTTCATCGGCAGGCAGGTCTACAAACTCAACCCCATTATGCTCATCTGCATGTGTGGTGCTGCTGGATTGATACTTTTTTAGAAAATATCTTACGTTTTGCTTGCATAAACAAAAAAAAGAAATTACCTTTGCAATGTGTTAAGCTTAAAGCAAGACACATCGGGGTGTAGCGCAGTTGGTAGCGCACCTGGTTTGGGACCAGGTGGTCGCCCGTTCGAGTCGGGTCACCCCGACTTTTTTTATTTATATAATGTACCTGAAATAATACTAAAGACTATGAAGAAGTATAATTTCAATGCAGGTCCCTCCAAGTTGCCCAAAGAGGTAATGGAGGCAGTTTCTAAAGCATGTATCGAATTTGAAGGCAGCGGTCTCTCACTGATGGAGATGAGCCATCGCGCCAAGAACTTCCAGCCCGTACTGGACGAAGCAGTTGCCCTGTTCAAGGAGTTGCTGAACATCCCCGAAGGATACAGCGTGCTCTTCCTGGGTGGCGGTGCCAGTCTGGAGTTCTGCATGATCCCATATAACTTCCTGGAGCAGAAGGCAGCATACATCAACACAGGTGTTTGGGCAAAGAAGGCAATGGCCGAGGCAAAGCTCTTCGGTGAATGCGTGGAGGTGGCATCAAGTGCCGACTTCAACTACACCTACATCCCCAAGCACTACACTGTGCCTGCCGATGCCGACTACTTCCACATCACGACCAACAACACCATCTACGGTACCGAAATCCGTCGTGACCTGGACAGTCCCGTGCCCCTGATTGCCGACATGAGTTCCGACATCTTCTCACGCCCCATCAACGTCAGCAAGTATGCCATGATCTATGGTGGTGCACAGAAGAATCTGGCAATGGCAGGTGTTACCTTCATCATTGTCAAGGACGAATGCCTGGGCAAGGTGAGCCGTGCCATCCCCACAATGCTGGACTACCGCACACATATCAAGGGTGGTTCTATGTTCAACACACCTCCCACAGTGCCCATCTACTGCGCTCTGCAGACACTGCGCTGGATCAAGGCCAACGGCGGTGTTGCAGAAATGGAGCGCCGTGCCATTGAGAAGGCCGACCTGCTCTATGGCGAGATTGACCGCAACAAGATGTTCCGCGCCACAGTAAAGGACCCAGAAGACCGCAGCCGCATGAACGTGTGCTTCGTGATGAACGAGGGCTACGAAGACCTGGAGGCAGAGTTCATGACCTTCGCCACAGAACGTGGCATGGTGGGTATCAAAGGACACCGCAGCGTGGGCGGCTTCCGTGCAAGCTTGTACAACGCCGTTGAACTGGAGGATGTTCAGGCACTTGTAGCTTGCATGCAGGAATTTGAAGCTCAACACTAATAACAGAATACATACAGGGCTCTTCGAAACTCAAGACAAAAGAGGTTTCGAGGGGCCCAAAATGATTAAAGAACACACATACCTAAAACAGATTTGATTATGGCAAAGATACTTATTGCAACGGAAAAGCCTTTCAGCAAGGTGGCCGTTGACGGAATAAAGAAGGTGGCAGATGAAGCTGGCATGGAACTGGCTCTGCTGGAGAAATATACAGAAAAGGCACAATTGCTGGAGGCTGTTGCCGATGCCGATGCACTTATCGTGCGCTCTGACAAAGTAGACGCAGAAGTTGTTGAGGCAGCCAAAAACCTGAAGATCGTTGTACGCGCTGGTGCCGGTTTCGACAACCTCGACCTTGAGGCATGCACCAAAGCCAGTGTAGTGGCAATGAACACTCCCGGACAGAATGCCAACAGCGTGGCTGAACTGGTGTTCGGCATGCTTGTTATGGCAGTGCGCAACTTCTACGACGGTACCAGCGGTACCGAACTGATGGGCAAGAAACTGGGCATTCTGGCATTCGGCAACGTTGGCCGCAACGTGGCACGCATAGCCAAGGGCTTTGGCATGGAGGTGATGGCATACGACGCCTTCTGCCCTGCCGAAGCAATAGAGAGCGCCGGCGTGAAGGCTGCCGCCAGCCAGGTGGAACTCTTCGAGCAGTGCGACGTTGTATCTCTCCACATCCCTGCTACTCCAGAGACAAAGCAGAGCATCAACTACGACCTCGTTGGTAAGATGAAGAAGGGTGGTATCCTCATCAACACAGCTCGTAAGGAGGTTATCGACGAGGCTGGTCTTAAGTCGG
>JAZRIA010000239.1:0-1803 GCA_045645045.1 Bacteroidaceae bacterium
TATAGCCATCGGCAAAGCCGTAGTTCTTGTCCAGAACTATCAAGCGGACATCGGGACAATGGGCCTGGAGCCATGACACGGACTCGTCGGTAGAGCCATTGTCGGCTACACAGACTTCTACACCTTCGCCTTGCGAGTACGCTTGGACTTGCGGCAGGAACTTCTGGAGCATCCCTACCCCATTCCAATTCAATATGACGACTGAGAGTTTTTTCATGGTTTTATTCCATTTTATATCTCCCCTCTTGAGAGGGGGAAGGGGGTGTGTGAATCACATCCACGCAGACGATTCCTAACACACCCCTACCCCTCTCAAGAGGGGATTATACCTTATAATATAGTTCCTAATAAAGCCGTACCGTCTTCATTGAAATCACCCAACCGGACACGGACCAGCTGATTGTCCAACGACAAGTCGTAAGGCAGTTCCACCCGCACATAGTTATCAGTGAAGCCATGCATCGGTGTGCCGGCCTTTGATTTCTCCATCAGCACCACGGCTTCACGACCGATGTGTGAGGCATAGAAGGCACGGGTCTTCTCATCAGACAAGGCCAGAAGCTGCTGGCTACGGCGATGCTTCTCGTCGGGCGACACCACATGGTCAATCTTCAGGGCTTGGGTGCCGGGACGTTCGGAATAGCTGAACACATGAAGCTGGGTAACATCGAGACCTTTCAGGAACTCGTACGCCTGCTGGAAATATGCTTCTGTCTCACCACGGGTGCCCACAATCACATCCACTCCAATGAAGGCATGGGGCATCACTTCCTTTATCTTCTGTATCTTATGGGCAAACAGGGCGGTATCATAACGGCGGCGCATCAGCTTCAGCACCTCATCGCATCCGCTCTGCAGAGGGATATGGAAATGGGGCATGAAGGCACGCGATTGGGCTACATAGTCGATGATTTCGTCGGTGAGCAAGTTCGGCTCAATGGAAGAGATACGATAACGCTCAATGCCTTCTACGGCATCCAGCGCCTTGACCAGGTCGAAGAATGTCTCGCCGGTGGTCTTGCCGAAATCGCCGATATTCACACCGGTGATGACGATTTCCTTCCCTCCCTCAGCTGCTGCCTGACGGGCTTGAGCCACCAGGTCGTCAATGCGTCCGTTACGGCTACGGCCACGGGCAAAAGGAATGGTGCAGTAGGAACAGAAGTAATCGCATCCGTCCTGCACTTTCAGGAAGTAACGGGTACGGTCGCCACGTGAACACGAAGGTGCAAAGCTGCGGATGTCCTTGAAGGCACTGGTCATGGCTTCGCCTTTGGCATGCTTGCTGAGATCACCCAAATAGTCCATCAGGCGGCCTTTCTCTTCAGCACCCAGCACCACATCCACCCCCTCGATGGAAGCCACCTGCTCGGGCTTGAGCTGCGCATAGCAGCCGGTCACCACCACAAAGGCTCCCGGATGGTTCTTCACCAACCGATGGATGGCCTGGCGGCATTTCTTGTCGGCCACCTCCGTTACCGAACAGGTATTCACCACACAAATATGGGCCGTCTCACCTTTTCTGGCTGTACGCACTCCTGCCTCCTTCAGAATCTGACCGATAGTGGAGGTCTCTGAGAAGTTCAGCTTGCAGCCCAAGGTGTAATAAACAGCCTTCTTATCTTGAAATACAGTAGTATCAATCATAGTCCAATTTTAATTATGGACACAAAGATATATATAATTCCCTATAAAGAAGCAGTTGTACTACATAATTTTAGGCACGGATTACACGGATTAACACGGTTTAAGTATAAACAAACACATCAACCAAATCCCTGGCATCCGTGTAATCCGTGCCTA
>JAZRIA010000240.1:0-7766 GCA_045645045.1 Bacteroidaceae bacterium
ATCGACGAGGCATCACTGCTCAGTCTGATGAAGGAGCGCACCGACCTGAAGTACGTTGCCGACATCAAGCCCGACATGCACGCCGAATACACCGAGGCTCTCTCTGGCCGCTACTTCGCCACCCCCAAGAAGATGGGTGCACAGACAGCCGAGGCCAACGTGAACGCAGGCATAGCAGCTGCCAAGCAGATTGTCGGTTACCTGAGGGACGGTATCACCAAGTTCCAGTTGAACAAGTAATAAACAAACACACAAATATGGCATATTCAAAAATGTTTGGCGCCCTGCTTACAGGCGTGCTGTTCGCCCTTTTCATGTGGATTGGCGATGAGTTTGTCCTTGATGACAAGAACCCATTCTACGTGTACATAGTTTACGCCTTAGTTTTTGCCGTGGCAATGTTTGTATATGACAAGTTCTTCGGCAAGAAGAAATAATAAACCCAAGATAAATCTAATCTAATACTATGGCTATTATCAGACCATTCAAGGGCTTGCGCCCACCAAAAGACCTTGTTAAACAGGTACAGTCACGCCCCTACGACGTATTGGACTCCGAGGAGGCACGTGCCGAGGCCGAAGGCAACGAGAAGAGCCTTTACCATATCATCAAGCCCGAGATAGACTTCCCCGTGGGCACAAGCGAATATGCACCCGAGGTGTATGCCAAGGCTGCCGAGAACTTCCAGAAGTTCCAGGAGAACGGTTGGCTTGTACAGGACCAGGAGGAGGGCTACTACATCTACGCACAGACCATGAACGGCAAGACACAGTTCGGTCTGGTGGTATGCGCCTATGTGGACGACTACATGAACGGTGTAATCAAGAAGCACGAACTGACACGCCGCGACAAGGAGGAGGACCGCATGAAGCATGTCCGTGTGAACGATGCCAACATGGAGCCTGTCTTCTTCGCCTATCCCGACAACGAGGTCCTGGCAACCATCATTGCACGCTACGTTTGCAACGAACCGGAATATGACTTCACCGCTGCTACCGACGGGTTCCGCCACCAGTTGTGGCTTATCCAGGACAAGCAGGACCAGGAAGCCATAACCAAGGCTTTTGCCGAGATACCCTACCTGTACATTGCCGACGGTCATCACCGCAGCGCCGCAGCTGCTCTCGTAGGTGCAGAGAAGGCAAAGCAAAACCCCAACCACCGTGGCGATGAGGAGTACAACTTCTTCATGGCAGTATGCTTCCCTGCAAGCCAGTTGACTATTCTGGACTACAACCGCGTGGTTAAGGACCTCAACGGGCACAGCAGCCTGAAGTTCCTGTCCCTGCTGGCAGAAAACTTCATTGTAACCCCCATGGGCGAGGCTTGCTACCGCCCCGAGAAACTGCACGAGTTCAGTCTGTATCTGGATGGCGAGTGGTACAAGCTGGAACTTCTCCCCGGCAAGGCCGACGAGAACGCCCCCATCAAATCTCTGGACGTAAGCATAAGTAGCGAACTCATCCTGGACGAGATCCTTGGCATCAAGGACCTGCGTAGCGACAAGCGCATAGATTTCGTTGGCGGACTCCGCGGACTGGAAGAACTGAAGCGCCGTGTGGACAGCGGAGAGATGCGCATGGCCCTGGCCCTCTACCCCGTCAGCATGCAGCAGATCATAAACATTGCAGACAGCGGCAACATCATGCCTCCCAAGGCGACATGGTTTGAGCCCAAGCTGCGCTCAGGTCTAGTGGTACACAAACTATCGTAATGAGAGATTCATACAAGATATTGACCAAACCAAGCGAAGGAACTTACTCTGAACTGAGGAGCAAGTTCCTCGCTTTTGCTATACCTGTGCGTACTGCCGAGGAAGCTATGGAACAGGTGGCCAAATACCAGAAGGAGTATTTCGACGCACGCCACGTATGCTGGGCATACCGCTTGGGTCCCGAGGGCGAGGAATACCGCTCTAACGACAACGGCGAACCCTCAGGCACGGCAGGCAAGCCCATATTGGGCCAGATGGTCAGTGCCGACGTCTCCGACCTCATCATATTGGTGATAAGATATTTTGGAGGCGTGAAACTGGGCACCAGCGGACTTATCGTGGCCTACCGCACGGCAGCTGCCGAGGCACTGGAGGCAGGCGAGTATGCCGAACGCCTGGTGGAGAAGGAGCTGAAACTGACCTTCGGCTACGAGCACATGAACATAGTCATGCGCATGGTCAAGGACCTGCAACCCCGTATCTTCAACCAGGACTACAAGGACAATGGCGACATCGTCATGACGATAGCCATACGCCTCTCCCTTGTGGAACGTGTACAGACCGCCTTCATAGTCAACGGCCAAAGCCTCGTGAAGGTGGAGGAGTGTTGATACGACAACAAACCTCTGTTGATACTACAACAAACCATTGTTGATATAGCAACAAAATCAAATCCCCATAATGGTGCATGCTCAGTTCCATGGACATGCACCATCATTTTTTCTACGAAAAACTAACAAAACTACGAAAGGATTTCCGTATCCCCGTGTCTAAAAAAGTAGAGAACAACAAAAAAAACGGATGGAAAACATTGAATTGCAATTCACAAAAATGGTGAAGGAATACCGGAAGACTATCTACACCGTATGCTATTTCTTCTCCAAAGACACGGAAGAGGTGAACGACCTTTTTCAGGAAATCCTTATAAACCTATGGAAAGGTTTCCCGAAATTCCGTGGAGAGAGCGACATCAGGACATGGATATGGCGAGTGAGCCTGAACACATGCAGTAACCAGAAACGCAAGAAGGACAGCAGAGTACAGACCGTACCGCTTTCCGTGGACATCGACCTTTATAACGATGACGACCAGCACAGCCGACAGATACAGATGCTGTACGACCGCATCAACAGACTCGATGTCTTTGACAAAGCCATCATCCTCCTTTGGCTGGAGAACATGACATACCAGGACATAGCCAGTGTGGTAGGCATATCCACTGCCGCAGTCACCACCCGTTTGTTCCGCATAAAGGAACAGTTGAAATCAATGTCTAACAAGTAAACACGGAACTATCATGTCAGAACAAATCTTTGACCTCAACGAACTGCAGGAACTGAAAGAGCAGTTTAAACTTATGGATGCCAAACTGGAAAAGCAGAGAATCATCAACGAAAAGATGCTGGAAAAGTCCATGAAGGAGAACCTTTCCCACATAGAATGCTGGTACCAGTACCGCCTGCGCGTATGCAGCATTTCAGCGCCATTGGTAAGTTTTATCTTCTTACTAAAATACTATGACCAAGGTATAGCCTACTGGGGATTCTGCATAATGATAATGGCCGTAGCCCTACTGGAGCTGTATCTGGACAGGAGAAGTTACCATGCCCTCGACATCAGCAACCTGCCAAACCTGAGTATGACCCAAGCCACAGAGAACGTAATCAGACACAAGAAATACCGCACCATTACGAACTGGATACTGCTCATCCCCGGCACAGCCCTCGTGGCATGGACCATCCTTGTTGCCAGCAACTTCACATGGAATCTGCACATCATCGCCATAACAATATTTACCATGGGCATTTCCATCCTCTGGGGCATATATCAATCCAAAAAGAATGCCAAAAGACTGGATGAAGTGCTGAAGCAGATAGAAAGCATTAAGGGATAACATTTTGCTTGAGCGATTCTTTTTTGGGTGGGGCACATCCTTTAGTTAATGCTCACTCCTAGTATAAATATAACAGGTCCGTTAGTTTGATAACACCAACGGACCTGTTTTTGTGCAAAGTTGAAATATAAAACGCCAACCCTATTATTCTGCCTCTTCCTGTGGAGCCTCGAAATCGGTGATACCGTTCTCTATGAGGATATTGTACCACTGAACGAGTTTCTTCATGTCGCTGGGATACACATGATCGCGATCGTAGTTGGGCAGAGCCTTAGCCATGAAGTCGGCTAGCTCCTGGTTGCTTGCCTTGCGATAGTCAAGGGCAGTAGTCTTACCTCCCTCCATATCGTAAATGTTCTTCAAGACCTGGCGCAGGGGAACTTCCTCCTCATCTGTGTACATGGCAATGTCTGCCAAAGAAATAATCTTATCGGTACCAAAAGCGGGCATGCGCTTCTTCTGTGCGTCCAAGGTCTCAACAATAAGACTGCGGTTACCGCGGTTTACCAATCGGTAGAGTCCGGGCTTGCCAGAGATGGCGAGAATTGTTTCAAGCATTTTCTTTTGTTTTTAATTAAGTCACACACAAAAACGTGTGAAATATTGGTTATACATTATTTATTATTATATCAGGATTTGGGTATTCATTTTGGCGTGCCATACGCTCAAGAACCTTTTCGCGAGCTACACCATCGCGTTGCATTGCACGGCTGATGCGAGTTTCCAATGGAGCATCCACCCGGATTACCCGATCCACTAACTTGTCTATACCACTTTCTGCCAACAGAGCTGTCTCTATGGCAACGATTGGTGCTGTCTGTTCTGCTGCCCAACGAAGAAAGTCTTCCTTCACCACTGGATGGATGAGTGCATTTACACGTCTGGCATTCTCCTCATTAGCAAACAGGAAGGCAGCCAGCCTCTGCCTGTTTAGGCGACCATCTGCATCGTAGACATCGGTACCCACCATTTCAACCAGTCCGCTTCGTATTACGGAAGATTCCTCGTTGAGCTGTTTGGCTTTGGAATCCGAGTCGTATACGGGGATACCCAATAGTTCCGTCATTTGGCGAGCCACATAACTCTTGCCACTTCCTATTCCGCCAGTTATAGCCAGTTTAATCATCTATTATCTCGCTGCTAAACTATGGAGCCGTTATGGCCTGTTCCAAAAGGAAATCTACCTCTTGTGGATAAATGCGTACATTGCTCACACCTTCGGGGAGAGATCTTAGCTGAAGTCGTAGCTTCTGGTTACCTACGGCCAATAACTCCTCGTATGTCGCTGCTAAAACAAAATTCTCCGGACGGACGAAACGTGCATTGGAAGCACCAACCCTGTATTTCACCGTAACAACGGCCGGAAACGTCTTCAGAGTTATTCCAGCAGGGAAGTTGAGTCCGACAACAGAAACCTGCACCGTCTGCTCAGTATAGTAATCCACATGTGCCGTCATCTGTATAGTTTCGGGTACAACCTTTACACCAGAGATCTTAGGAAATGCAAGATTGAAGGTTGATGTCTTTGCCAGTTCAGTAAAGTCCTGGCTTATTGTGTAAGCATAGCGCAAAGTATCCAACAGAGGCTTAGGCGCATATACGGTAACGCTGTCAGGATTGAATGTGATCTGCTGCAAATAGTTCTGCTGAACTGTAGCAACTCTGCCAATGAACTTGACCGGCACACGACGAGACATACCACGGTTATAGTGAAACTCAAACTTGCTGGGGGTCATACGAAGCACCTGAGTTGAAGAACTCATCTGCTGTTGAAATGCGCGTTGGACATCTGTGGCCGCAACAGAAGCCTTTCCTGCCACCGACCCATTATCATAGACTGAGAAATCCAGACGTATAGGCTGTATCCCCTTGCTATGTCGTTTGTAATTGAACAGGTTTGTACCTCGGTCCTGTATTGTTATCCGCACTTCCTCGGGTAGAGGTGCAGTGATAATGGTTCCATTTGGGACACCAACCAGTTCCAAGGGAACACGGAGGTCCGCCTCAAAAGTATCATCCAATTTCTGTAAAACCCAGAATCCTGCACTTATTACCAGGAAAAAGGCAAAAACCATCATATCCCTGCCCTTTTCACGGAGCAGGGATGAAAAGCCTAATATCGCTTTACTCTTACTTGTTTTGATCCTGTTGTGCAGTTGCATAAACGCTATTGCGATCAACACGGATATTTACGCCCTTGGCTACTTCGATAACCAAAATGTTGTCTGCCTCTTCTATGGCTCGCACTTCACCATATATACCACCAGAGGTAACGACTCTTGTACCTATAGCTATGGAGTTGCGGAAATTCTGTATCTCCTGCTGTCTCTTTTTCTGGGGACGCATGATGAAGAACCAGAAGATAAGGCCTATCACTACCCACATGAGTATCATGGTCATATCGAAACCTCCCTGTGCTGCAATTGTCTGAATCATATTTTTCTTGTTTTTATTATAATTTAATTTACTTCCTTGAAAAACTTATCAGCTTACCGTATCAGGCATTCTTGGTAAGCTTGTGCTCGGAAATGAGCCGCTTGCTGATATTGTCCAAAGTGGCATTGATGTAGCGTGCACTATTAGGAGTGCTGTAGCTCTTGGCTATCTCAATGTACTCGTTGATGGACACGGACAAGGGAATGGTGGGGAAGGATGTTATCTCTGCAAGGGCAACCTGCATGATAACACGATCCATCAGGGGGACACGCTCCACATCCCAGTTGCGGGTATTCTGTGCAATAAGACTTCTGTAGTATTCTGCCCCGTTCAGAGCCTGGAAGACAAGCTTGCGGGCAAATTCCAAGTCCTCCTCATCGCGGAACTCGGGAAGAAGCGGCTGGTCGTCGTTGCTCTCGGGAGAAAAACGGTTGATGGTCTTCAGGACGAATGTGTCGATGATGAAACGGTCATCGTTCCAATATATGTTCACATCCTCGAGCAGGTCATCAATACTTTCATTGTCCACGATAACATAACGATACACCTTACGCCAAAGTTCGCGGTCTTCCTCATATGAGTCTACACCGCTCTCCATATAATCACGGAAGAAGTCACTCTCCACTACCTTATTGTAAAGTGTGCGGACAAACTCCTCCTCGTTGCTCCAGTCCAGGCGCTGCGCCTTGCGGTTCTCCTGCAACTGACGATTGCTCTCCAGCTGCAACATGAAACGATTGTCAACAAACTTACGGCTTGGTTCGGAAAGGCCCAAGCGCTTGGCACGGGTTGCCTGTGCCTCATGGGCACGTAATGCCAGACGGGATATCTCCACCATCAGGCTCAGCATCGTATTGTACAAGTCATAGGCAGTACCTAGGCTGCTCAAAAGGATATTCTCTCCGTCCTCAGGACGGCGTGCCTCACTGAGGTTGTGGGCATAGGCAACCTGCACGGCCTTGATTCGGATAAGTTTACGATTTATCATAAGAACGATTTATAAAGTGCACAAAGGTACTCATTTTTAATGAAGCATAAGGACTCACACATATAAAAACGGAGAAAAAGATGGGTTTTCGCAAAAAAGCGAACACAACAACGACGTAGTTTCACCTTTTTTACGTATCTTTGCACCCGCTTATTAGAGCCCGTGTGATGGCGAATTAGGCAAAACACTTAATTTAGAGTAACACAAACTAACAAAAAACAAAATGAAAAGTATTGACGTAAAGGGCACAGCCCGCACCGCTACTGGCAAGAAGGCCACCCGTGAAATCCGCAAGAGCGGTTCTATCCCCTGCAACCTGTATGGCGAGAAGCGTGGCGAGAACGGTCTGCCCGTAGCTCTCGGTTTCTCTGTAACCGCATCTGAGGTTCGCAACCTGGTTTATTCTCCCGACATCTACAGCGTAAACCTGAGCATTGACGGCCAGGAATACAAGGCTATCATGAAGGAGCTTCAGTTCCACCCCGTAACTGACCAGCTGTTGCACATCGACTTCTACGAGATCACCGAGGAGAAGCCCATCGTTATGGAGGTGCCCATCAAGTTGAACGGTTTGGCAGAGGGTGTTAAGGCCGGTGGTAAGCTGGCTGCAAGCGTTCGTAACCTGAAGGTTCGCGCTCCCTACTCTCAGATTCCCGAGAAACTGAACATCGACGTTACCCACCTCGGTCTTGGTAAGACTATCAAGGTTGCAGAGTTGAGCTTCGAAGGTTTGG
>JAZRIA010000241.1:0-14480 GCA_045645045.1 Bacteroidaceae bacterium
TGTTCTCGTTTAGAGTTTAGGGGGGGGGCAATTAGCGGAGTCCAGCAGGAGAGTTTTCCGTTTGTTAGGGTATTGTATCGTATGACTTCTGTATCACGGCACGGAGGTTCTTCAATCTTTTCTCGCTGGGTTCTGGTTCGTCTGCCATAATGTATCCCGACTGTACATCTATCATGGTTTTGCCACTTTCGTCCACAAACAGCGCACCAGCTGGATAGCAACAGTATGCAAATGGGTAGGTGTAGTTGCGGCTGAAAACATTGCGGCTCCAGGGGAACTCCTCGTTATGCGGTATTCCCATCTGGCTCAGTATGGTTGCAACCATATCGTTCTGTGCTATGATGGTGTCGTAGGTCTGTACCTTGCTTACCGCTCCGCCCACGAAGAACAGGGGCATGTGGAAGAATTCTGGTTCGTCGAAGGTCAGACCGTAGGTGTGTCCGTGGTCGGCATAGACAACGACAAGCAGATTATCCCACAGAGGTGTTCTGCTCAGGCTGTCCAGGAACTGTCCCACACAATGGTCGGTATAGGCAAAGGCATTGTGTACCTTGTTGTCCAGTCGCTGGTATGGCACCTCCCAGGGTTCATGGCTGCTGATGGTCTGGCATGCCCAGAAGAATGGTTTGTCTGCTCCGTTCTCCTGTTTGGTGCGTTGGATGAGTCGGAGCATGCGGTTCATGGCAATGCTGTCGTTGGCACCCCACACATCACGCTCTTCGGGGGCAACGTCGATATTCTCTATGTCCCACATGCGGAATCCCACAGCCTCCATGTACTTGCGCTTGTTCATGTGGTTGGAGTTTCCGCCATACATATAGTCGGCGGTGTAACCGTATGCCTTCAGGGTCTTTGCCAGACTTGGCAGTAAGGGTAGGCACGAGTCGGTCATCATCAGCGAGGTGGTGGGGTAGGATACGTAGCCCGACAAGGCGCTGACAGTACCGCGGTCGGTGCGGAAACTGGTTGCCCAGGCGTTGGTAAAGTTAACGCCTCGCTTCATCCACTGGCAAAGTTCGGGTGTTACGTTTTTTGCACCGCCAAGGCTCTCTATGAAGGGTGCGCCCATGCTTTCCAACTGTATGGTCAGTATGTCGGGGCGCTTGGTTCGCAGCAGTGTGTCTGTTATGTCCTCGGTGTCGGCGGGGAATATGTCGGCAAAGGTAAGGTCGCACTCCTCCTGAGGCATCAGACGGAACTGCTGGTTCAGCTCTTTGCTATAATACAGCATTGAGCGCACCATGTGCCCAACGGGATTTATGGCGGCATGGTTCAGCAGAATCTTCTCACTATGGAAGGCGCTGCTTTCGTCTGCACGCTTGCCGTTGATGCCCCATGCCATCAGGCATAGCAGCAAGCCTGTGAGTATATAAACGGAAAACGGAAAACGGAAAACGGAAAACTGTTTTGATTGGGATGAGCGGTGAGCGGATAATAGTTTCCCGTTTTCACCTTTCCGTTTTCCGTTTCCCGTTTTATCTATACGCTTTGGCGTAATGATGACGGCAAGGAAGGAGAGCAAAAGTGAGGAGAGCAGTATCAGACCTATTCGGGTGATGATGTAGTACACCGATGCGCTGGCAGTAGCATTGCCCGGAGAGGACATGTAGCTGAAGATGGACGCATCGAGCAGGAACTTCCAGTTCTCGTACATGATGATGGTGGCTCCCGTGGCGCACGACATAAGAAACACCCCTATGCCAAGGTATGGTCCCACTATCCAGCGTAAAGGCATGGATGGCCATTTCAAGGTCAATAGCGTTATCAGCCATACGGGCAATATCGCTATGGCCACGGTGCTCATGTCCAAGGGAAGTCCGTGCCAGAGTACTTGCATCATCTCTTCAAGGGTGAAGAACATGATGTCCCTGTTGTAGGCAAGAAACTCCACCTTGCCCAGGATGGTGGCAAGCAACAGGAGTGTCGTCAGTGCCAGTATGTAAAGTGTACGTTTCATCATAAACGGAAATGTGAAAACGGAAAACTTTTATCCGCTCACCGCTCACCGTTAAACACTCACCGCTCTACTTGCGGCCGAAGTCGGCAGGTATTTCGCCCCAGTTTTCGGTGTCCCATTTCATGATGGGCACGTTCACCTGGTGCGTGCGGAGCCAGTTCTCTGCTCTTGCAACAAGGTCGAGGGCCTTCTCCGTCTCTGGCGTGCGAGCCAAGGTCGTCTTGGCTTTCTTGTTCCTTACCCATGCCTGACCGCTGACGCTATCGCTATAGATGGGCATACGGATACCCTTTTGCTCCATCAGTGCCAGGCCATGCACAATGGCCAGAAACTCGCCTATATTGTTTGTCCCCTGTATGGGGCCGAAGCGGAACACCTCCTTGCCGCTGGGCAAGTGAACCCCACGGTATTCCATGGGGCCAGGGTTCCCGCTACAGGCGGCATCCACACAAAGGGCTTCCTTTATCTCATTCATCTGAGTTGATTACATTCTCTCGGGTACCTCGATGCCCAGAAGCGACATGCCGTTCTTAACCACCTTGGCAACGGCAGAACTGAGGGCCAGACGAACGGCCTGCTTGTCGGCATTCTCCTCGCGGAGCACGCTGAAGTCGTGGTAGAACTGGTTGTATTCCTTCACCAGCTCGTAGCAGTAGTTTGCTATAGAGGCAGGGTTGTAGTCAGCACCGGCCTGGCGCAGGGTGGCGGTAAAGCCGTTGAGGCGCTGGATGAGGCTGATTTCCTTCTGGCTCAGTTCAGTGCCAGTGGGCAGACTCTCGGGAATAGCGATGCCCTGCTCGGCTGCCTTGCGCAGGATGCTGCGGATACGGGCATAGGTGTACTGGATGAAAGGACCGGTGTTGCCGTTGAAGTCGATACTTTCCTCGGGATCGAAGAGCATGTTCTTGCGTGCGTCTACCTTCAGGATGAAGTACTTCAGGGCACCCATGCCCACGATGCGTGCTATCTCGCGTGTCTCCTCCTCGGTGATGCCTTCCAGTTTCTTTATCTTGTCCTCGGACATCTGTCGTGCATCCTCTATCATTGTTGCAACCAGATCGTCGGCATCAACAACTGTACCCTCACGAGACTTCATCTTGCCGTTGGGCAGCTCTACCATGCCGTAGCTGAAGTGCACGAGGTCCTTGCCCCACTTGAAGCCCAGCTTGTCCAGAAGGATAGAGAGAACCTGGAAGTGGTAGTTCTGCTCGTTGCCCACCACGTATATCATCTTATCGATGGGGAAGTCCTGGAAACGCAGTTTGGCAGTACCTATGTCCTGAGTCATGTATACGGAGGTGCCGTCGCTACGGAGCAGCAGCTTTTCGTCCAGGCCTTCGTTGGTGAGGTCTGCCCATACGGAACCGTCCTCACGGCGATAGAAGAAACCCTTCTCCAGACCTTCCTCCACTTTCTCGCGGCCCTCCAGATATGTGTCGCTCTCGTAGTAGATCTTGTCAAAGCCTACGCCAAGTGCCTTGTAGGTCTCGTCGAAACCGGCATACACCCAGTCGTTCATGGTCTTCCACAGACCACGAACCTCGGGGTCGTTCTGTTCCCAGCGTACCAGCATTTCATGAGCCTCCTTTATGAGTGGAGCCTCCTGCTTGGCTTTTTCCTCGTCCATACCCTGGGCAACAAGCTGCTTCACTTCCTCGCGATAGTGCTTGTCGAAGGCAACGTAGTAGTCGCCAATCAGGTGGTCGCCCTTCTTGCCGTTGGTTTCGGGAGTTTCGCCATTGCCATACTTTTGCCATGCCAGCATGCTCTTGCAGATATGTATGCCGCGGTCGTTCACAATGTTGGTTTTCACTACACGGTTGCCATTGGCTTCCATCACCTGTGCCAGAGCCCAACCCAGCAGGTTGTTGCGCACATGACCAAGGTGCAAGGGCTTATTGGTATTGGGGCTGGAGTACTCTATCATCACCAATGGAGACTCATCTGTAACGGGCAGGAAACCGAACTTGGGGTTGTGCTCAATCTCCTCAAGAAGTTTAATCCACTGCTCAGCAGCAATGGAGAGGTTCAGGAAGCCCTTTACCACGTTGAACTTGCTGATGAGTTCAGGACACTTCTGTGTCAGGTACTCGCCCATGTCCTGGGCAGTAGCTTCGGGTGCTTTCTTGCTGGCTTTCAGCAAGGGGAATACTACCAATGTCAGCTCGCCCTCAAATTCGGGGCGTGTCTCCTGCAACTGTATCATCTTTTCAGGTACCTCAACGCCGTAGAGGTCCTTGACGCCACTCAGTGCAGCAGCGATTATCTTTTCTTGTATGCTCATTATATTAAAGAATTTATCTACTTATAGTTGGCATTTAATTTTGGCGATTAACGTATGACGTTATACATTCTGGTGTCCAAAATTGAAGAATTACAAACAATATTTACTATATTTATCGCGGACAAAGTTACTGAATTATTCTGTATGGCAGATGATTTCTTCAAGTATTTTGATAAAATACATGAAAAATACAAGCAAGGGAGCACAGATGAGCAAGCATATCACGATGATACAACTATGGCTATCCGTTCCGTAAACAATATTGAAGCCTCAGTTCAGGACAAAATTCTCCGAAAGAGCTAATCTGCTAATGCCTTTTATCCAATGTCTGTGCAAAACTTCTGTTTCAGTTTCTCCATGAAAGGAGCCGAATGCTCAAAGAAACGTTGATATCCAAGGCAAAGGTAGTTCAGGCCAGACTCTCCGTCTTTGGTTTTGGTAAAGCGATTTCTAGGGCATTCCCCATGGCAGGCAAACTGCCACTGGCATTGCTTGCATTGTGTGGGCAGTCCCTTTGTTTTCATGTCTGCAAAGGCCATTTGCTTTTCGCTATTCAGCATATCCAGAATGCTGCGGTTGCGTATGTTGCCCAAAAAATACTCAGGGAATACAAAGTGGTCGCAACAGTATATGTCTCCGTTGTGCTCCATTACTGCAGCATGCCCACACCAATCTGAGAGGGAGCATACACCAGGCGTTACGCCAGCCCAATTGGCCAATGTCGCTTCAAAGGTCTGTACGAATATCTCTCCAACATCGTTATTGTACCACTCATCAAAGATGGTACATAGGAATTCTCCCCAGGCCTCAGGAGTTACGCTGAAAGGAGTAACCTCATAATCTTCACCATCCAGTACATGTGCTAGATGGCGTCCGTCGCTATGCCTGTGTATCCTCTCCACCACGGGGGTGAACTGCAAATACCGGCACCCCAGTTCGTCACGGAAGAATCGGTAGAAATCCAGCGGACGAGCTACGGTAATGTCGTTCACCACAGCCATAGCGTTCCATTCCACTTCATAACGATCAAGCATTTCAATACTTCGCATAACCTTTTCCCATGTCGGAGCGCCATTACGCTTCGTACGGTATGCGTCATGCATATCCTGAGGACCATCTATGCTTATGCCAACCAGCCAACCCTCGTCATGCAGAAAACGGCACCATTCTGGTGTGAGCAATGTTCCATTGGTTTGGAGGCAGTTCAGAATAGCCTTACCCTCGGCATACTGCCTTTGCCACCGTACCACTTTCCGATAATAGTCTAGCGGCCGTATCATTGGCTCGCCGCCATGCCAGGTAAAGTTTACTTCACGAACAAACTGAGACTGAATGTATTCGCGAATAAACACCTCAGTGAGTTGGTCGGACATAACATGCTTATCTCCGTTTTGGTACAGTTTCTGTTTTTCCAGATAATAACAATAGTCACATGCCAGGTTGCAATGTGCTCCGGCAGGTTTGGACATCACGTATAGCGGACGTGCGAAGGGATTGAAAATACTACTCATTTGTGTTGTAAGTACCAGTAAACTTGTATGTCTTTGTGATACTCCATTTTAAGGAAATAATGACTACCTATACCTACAGAGGACAAAGTTATGGATTTATTCTTTAATGCTAGATATCTAATGCATTTTTTTTGAAGCCTCGCCTTCATTTCGTCAGTTTTTTGTCCTCACGATGACGCCCTCGAATCATTACCGTTCGTTCGCCGCACGATTACCGATGATAAATTTTACCATTACCGATGATAAAAACTGATATCAGTGGTAACACTATCCAACCACCACGTACCTATAAGGAATATACCGTTTTACTCCGCTTTGTTTCCTGCGAGAGCAGGGACAGGTGTACGTACATGACAAAATATTGAATTGTATAAAGGCAGGATTAGATTATTTTTTGTAACTTTGTCCGAAAATCACACAATCAGCAGGTACTGACTTATATATATAATCTATGACAAGACGTACAATCGGGACATTCCTGTTATTCATACTGTTGCTCTTCTGTAATTCCCTTCATGCTCAGGAGAAATTGGAGGTCATGGTTAAGCGTTTGCAGGCCTTTGGCACAAGATTGCCACAAGAGCAGGTGTTCATACACATGGATAACAACTGCTACTATCTGGGCGATACTATTTTCTATAAGGCATACGTGAAAAGAGCCGACAACGGACAACCGACAAACCTGAGCGGAATACTATATTGCGAACTGCTCAACAATGACGGCTATCTGGTGGAACGACAGATAGTGGCCCTGGAGAAAGGAGAGGGACATGGCAACTTCTCCCTGGCAGATACTGCCCTATATGCAGGATACTACGAACTGAGAGCATATACCAAATGGCAATTGAACTGGGGAGTAACGGAACAGCCACATAGCCGTTGGGCAGAAAAGTATTTCTTCAACAAGGATATGGCAAAGGACTATTATCGTGACTATGAGAAACTGTACTCGCGAGTGGTACCTGTATACAACAAGCCCCTCGCGCCAGGTGAATATTCACAGGACATGACCCTACGCCCAATGGCTGCATACTACAAAAATCCGCAGGAGGAGCCAAACACAACGGTACAATTTTTCCCCGAAGGCGGTAACCTCGTTTCCGGTGTGAACCAACGCGTGGCATGGGAGGTGAGAAACGAGCAGGGCATGGCATTGGAAGGCACACTGACCATAAACCTGCCTGATGCCTCGACAATAACATCGGAAACGCAGAACCGCGGTAGAGGTGTATTTGAAATAACACCTTCTGTCGGAGAAAAAGTGACAGCACAGTTCACTCCTGCCAATGGAGAGGCGAACCCAGTGGGAGCTGTCTCGGTAAAAACAGATATACCAGACGCAGAAACAGATGGCGTGGCATTGCGAGTAGATACGGACACCACGGGAATAAGCATCTCATACAACACAGCAGGCAGCGCCTCGGAGGAGGAATTGGGAATAACCATTACATACAATGGTATACTGAAACACTACGAAAAGGCAAATGGAGAACCGATACACATGCCTGCAACAGATGCCGGAGTGTACCAGGTGACGGTATTCAATTCCGACGGACGTGTGTATGCCGACAGAATATGCTTCTACCTGCCCCCGGACTTCAAACATAGCAACATCTCTTTCACCGGTATAAAGGATGGCAAGTATGAAGCTTTTGAACCCATCTCCATAGAGGTGCAGGGCGCTCCTATGGCAAAACTGTCCGTATCAGTAAGGGATGCGGCAAAAGGTGAATACATATACGACACTGGTAACATGCTGACCGAAACACTGCTGTCCAGCCAGATAAAGGGTTTTGTGCCACACCCACAATGGTTCTTCCAGGAGGACGAACCGGAAAGGCGCCAGGCACTGGACCTGCTGATGATGGTTCAGGGATGGAGAAGATATGTGTGGAAGGAAATGGCAATACAGGGCGAATTCGAATTGCGGCATATGCCGGAGAGCCGTTATCCCCATTGGACGGGACAGATACACAAATACTCGGCCGAACAGGTACTGAGTACCATGGAGGAGAAAATGTACACCTTTGCCGAAAAGAGCAGCGACAAGATGTCGGAGCAAAACAAGGTAGACGAGCAGAGCACCACCAGACGAGCTGGGGATTCATCCGTGGAAGAACAATGGAGCAAACACATAAAGGCCCCGTCGGAACAGGACATGAACGACAAGGCTGAGAAGCATTCCAATGCCAACAAGGGTGGCAAGGATGCTCAGGATCGTTTCAATGAAAAGGAGGAGAGCCTGAAATATCCTGTTGCCTTGCATGCCGAATTCTCCCAGCCAGGTAGTGAAAGTGTAGAAGGAGATATGCGCAGCCAAGGGACATTTGCCATGGACTTCCCCAGATACTACGACGAATTTCTGTTCTTCCTGGGCGCCAGCGATACTACGAAATGGAAGAAGGGGCAACCTCCCGTATGGACACAGAACGGTAGAACAAAGCGTGACGAATTGGACTTTCCTGAATATTACGTAAAGTTAGACCCCGTATTTCCACGCTTCCCCAAACCATACGACTATTATCAGTCGCACCTTGCACCCATGCCCAAGGACAATCCCTTGTACAACAGCATGAATGAACAGGTGCGCATGCTCTCGGAAGTTACAATAGGTGCCAGACGCAACGGACGCAGAAGATTCGGGCACTGGAGACCTGCATTTATAATAGATGTGTACGATGCTTTCAATGCAACCTGTGATGCCGGTTTTGCCCCTGGATACTTTATGGGAGCGGGACGTTTCGGCGAAGATGTGGCCCGTACCTATATTGGCGATATGAAGACTGACCGCAAATACGATATCAGCTACAGGTTTGACGGAAAAATCTATACCGAAGGAACGGAAATGCAACGCCGCAAGCAAGAGACAGACATACCAGAGGCCATGCCCTGGTGGAGTAGCAACATGCCCGACGCCAAACGTGACAAGTACAATTATCTGTGGAACCTGGACAAGGTGGTTGTCTATACCGATTACTCTCCGCGAAACGACCAAAAGGGCAAATACCAGGGAAGCGATTTGCCCAGCGTAACCATCGACCTGCATCTGCTGGACGACGGATTGGAACGGCTTTACAGAAAAAACCGATTCTGGAGAATGAAGGGTATCTCCATACCTGATGAATTCTACTCGCCAGACTACTCGAAGCAACCTCTGCCAAAAGAGGATTATCGTCGTACACTATACTGGAACCCAAACGTAAGGCTAGACGAAAATGGCCGTGCAAGCATAAACCTATACAACAACTCATCCTCCGGTATTCTGCAAGTGAGTGTGGAAGGTTGGGCATCGGACGGCACACCGCAATGTGGAAATGTAAACTAATATTGGTCAAAAACACGGCTATTAACATAAATTACCCCACGGCAAAGACGTCTTTGTCATCAAAATTTAATACATTTGTACTCGCATAATAATCATTAAACCCAATCAATACTATGGAACAGAACGAACTGAAGAACATTGTTTCCCATTTCGCCATCCGTGGCACAGTAAGTGACATCAAGCCCCTCGGCGCAGGTCTTATCAATGATACCCTGCTGGTTACAACAGCCGAGGCAGATGCCCCCAACTACGTATTGCAACGTGTAAACACCAACGTATTCCCCGATGTGGATCTGGTAATGCGCAACATCTATGCTGTTACCACTCATATCCGCCAGAAATTGGAGGCTGCCGGTGAGACTGAAATTGACCGCAAGGTCCTGACCTTTATGCCTGCAAAGGACGACGAGACAAAGCTCTATGCCATCGTGGACGGCCAGTACTGGCGCATGATGATATTCATTGAGAATGCCGTAACAAAGCAGGCCGTTAATCCAGAAAGTTCACGCGCCGCAGGTAAGGCATTCGGCCAGTTCCAAGCTATGCTTGCAGACATCCCCGTGGAGTTGGGCGAGACAATCAAGGACTTCCACAACATGGAGTTCCGTCTGCAACAGTTGCGTGAGGTTATTGCCAAGGACCCCGTTGGCCGCGTTGCAGAGCCAGAGGTGCAGGCCATGCTGAAGGAAATCGATGCCCGTGCAGAGTATATGTGCCAGGCAGAGCGCATGGGTCGCGAGGGTGTACTGCCCAAGCGTGTGTGCCATTGCGACACCAAGGTGAACAATATGATGTTCGATCAGCAGGACAATGTACTCTGTGTAATCGATCTGGACACCGTGATGCCCAACTTCATCTTCTCAGACTATGGCGACTTCCTTCGTACCGGTGCCAACAAGGTGGCAGAGGACTTCCAGGATATGGATGCCGTTTGTTTCGACGTGGATATCTTCAAGGCATTCACCGAGGGCTATCTGGCAAGCGCAAGCAGCTTCCTGACACGTGTGGAGATAGAGAACCTGCCTTATGCCGTGAAGCTCTTCCCCTACATGCAATGCGTACGCTTCTTGTGGGACTACCTCAGTGGCGACAAGTACTGGAAGTGCCAGTATGCCAACCACAACTTCGTGCGTGCCAACAATCAGCTGCATCTGCTCTTCAGCATTGAAAAGCATGAGCAGGAGATGGAGGCATTCATCGCAGATTGCTTGAAATAATGTACCGCCCGCAAAAAGCGGAGCACAAATGAATGAAACAGAACTATAGTTTTATGTCCACTATCAGGAAGTATGCCGAAAGCGGCAAACTCCTGATAGTGGCAACAATCGCTGCTTTGATAGCGGCAAACTTGCCTTCGACACGTGACTTATACAGCAGTTTCTGGCAAGAACCCCTACAATTCGTTGTTGCAGGTGTCGACCTGCTTGCCCATAATGGAAAGAACTTGACCATTGGCGGCTTTATCAACGACTTTTTTATGGCCATCTTCTTCCTCTCCGTGGGCCTGGAACTGAAGAGGGAGATTTTCTGTGGAGGCGAACTTTCATCCCTACGTAAAGCCTTGCTTCCGGTCCTTGCCGCTATAGGTGGTATGATTATGCCCACTATTGTGTTTGGCATATCTTGTTATCTGACAGGCGATGCCACATACATGGAAGTCATGGAACGAGGCATGCCAATACCTATGGCTACGGATATTGCCTTCTCTTTGGGTGTGCTGGCAATGTTCTCCAAGCGTGTGCCAACGGGACTGAAGGTTTTCCTCGCCACGCTGGCTGTGGCGGACGACCTCGGCGGTATACTGGTAATTGCTGTCAACTACACCGACCACATCTCTTTACCTCATCTTGGTGGAGTGCTCGGTTGCGTGCTGGCATGCCTTTATCTTTCATATCGACAGGTTCATAGCAAGTTTGGCTATATCGCCATAGGCTTGTTTATGTGGTGGTTCATGTTCCAAAGTGGCATACATTCCACCATAGCAGGTGTGGTATTGGCTTTCTGCATACCTGCCAGACTTAGCCATGGCACAAAATATTATATAGAGAAAATACGTGAGCAGATAGACAAGTTCCCTCAATACGAGGTTACGGCACATGACAAGCGTACACCGCATATGCTTACACAAACCGACATTCAGGACCTGCGTGCCATAGAATCTGCTTCCGACCATCTCATTTCCACCCTTCAGGATACAGAGGACGTGCTTCGCAATCCTATTAGCATGCTCATCATCCCCATCTTTGCCTTTGCCAATGCCGGTGTCTGCTTCGAGGGCATGAGTGCAGACAACCTCTTTCAGGGCGTGGGACTTGGCGTCTTCCTTGGCTTGGTTATAGGCAAGTTCTCCGGTGTTATGATAGCATGTTGGCTCAGTGTCAAGGCAAGAATTGTACAGTTGCCAGATGGTGCTACCTGGTCTTCATTGGCGGGAATAGCCATGCTCTGTGGTATTGGTTTCACCGTGAGTATGTTCATGGCAGAACTGTCCTATCCGTTGGATCTCGAAGGTCAGGCTCCTGCAATGATGCACCTGTTCCTGAATGATGCCAAACTGGGCATCCTATGCGGAACTATCACCAGTGCATTGTTAGGTTCGTTCTTGCTACACAAGACCTTGCCAAGAAAAGGTTGATAATGTGAGAACAACGATGGTTTCATAGGCATCATAACGAATGTTGTCCATTTTGGTTGGATTCTTGTTCCATTAGCTTCTTTCTTATACTTTAATATATAAGAGCAATCGCCCGACAAAACTATGTCGGGCGATTGCTCTTGTCTTATTCTCGTGGAGCAGGTCCAGGTCTTTTGTTAGCCTACCTGGCTACCGCCTTTCACCTCGTCAATGGTGGTAGTTACGGAGAGGTCGCCGTTGAAGTTTACGGCGGAGAGTATCATGCCGTGTGATTCCTCGCCCATCATCTTGCGGGGCTCGAAGTTGGCTATGAAGAGGACGCGCTTGCCCACCAGCTGCTCGGGTTCGTACCACTGAGCTATACCAGAGAGAATGGTGCGGTCCTGTCCGCTACCGTCGTCCAGGGTGAACTTCAGCAGCTTCTTGCTCTTCTTCACTTTTTCGCATGCCTTTACGAGGCCTACGCGGATGTCCATCTTCTCGAAGTCCTCGAAGGATACGGTGGGCTTCACGGGTGCTGCAACGTAGGCGGCCTCCTCGTTGGCCTTCACGGTGTCTTCCAGTTTCTTCACCTGAGTGGCTATGGCCTCGTCCTCTATCTTGGTGAAGAGCAGTTCGGGCTTAGGCATCTGGTGTCCCTCCTGCATCAGTGTGGTGCTTCCCAGGTCTTCCCACGAGAAGGTTTCCATGGCCAGCATCTCTCTCAGTCGCTTGCTGCTGAAGGGCAGGAAGGGCTCGAAGGCTATGGCCAGGTTGGCTGTCAGTTGCAGTGATATGTTTATGATGGTCTTCACACGCTCGGGGTCGGTCTTGATGACCTTCCAGGGTTCGCAATCGGCAATGTACTTGTTGCCGATGCGTGCTAGGTTCATAGCTTCCTTCAATGCATCGCGGAAGCGGAAGTTCTCCAATAGTGCCTCCAGTTTTTCCTTCACGCCGCAGAACTCTGCCAGGGTCTCGCGGTCGTAGTCAGTTAGTTCACCGCATGCGGGCACCTTGCCTTCGTAATATTTCTGGGTGAGTTGCAGGGCACGGTTCACGAAGTTGCCATAAACGGCCACCAATTCGTTATTGCATCGTGCCTGATAGTCGGCCCAGGTGAAATCGTTGTCCTTTGTCTCGGGGGCATTGGCGGTGAGCACGTAGCGCAGTTCGTCCTGACGTCCGGGCATGTCAACAAGGTATTCGTTGAGCCATACGGCATAGTTCTTGCTGGTAGAAATCTTGTTGCCCTCCAGGTTCAGGAACTCGTTGGATGGGACGTTGTCGGGCAGGATGTATTCGCCGTGAGCCTTGAGCATGGCAGGGAACACGATGCAATGGAACACGATATTATCCTTGCCTATGAAATGCACCAGACGTGTTTCGGGGTCCTTCCACCAGGTTTCCCACGAACCGAGTTCGGGACGTGCGTCGCACAGTTCCT
Source organism: Bacteroidaceae bacterium (assembly GCA_045645045.1). Taxonomy (GTDB): domain Bacteria; phylum Bacteroidota; class Bacteroidia; order Bacteroidales; family Bacteroidaceae; genus Physcousia. The sequence continues at coordinate 13,139 of JAZRIA010000241.1, forward strand.
TGGTGTTGCTGATGTAGCCTATGGGAGCGTCGAACCATACATAGAGCACCTTTCCGTCGGCTCCTTCTACGGGTACGGGAATACCCCAGTCCAAATCGCGGGTCACGGCACGGGGGTGCAGACCTCCGTCCAGCCAACTCTTGCACTGTCCGTACACGTTGGGGCGCCATTCCTTGTGCTCCTGCAGAATCCACTGCTCCAGCCACTCCTGGTCCTTGTCAAGGGGCAGGTACCAATGCTTTGTCTCCTTCTGCACCAAGGGGTTACCTGTCTCGGCATTGTAGGGGTTGATGAGTTCCTCTGGAGAAAGAGTTGCACCGCACTTCTCACACTGGTCACCGTATGCATCGGCTGCATGGCAACGGGGGCATTCGCCCTTGATGTTGCGGTCGGAGAGGAAACGGCCTGTTGCCTCGTCGAAGAACTGCTCCGTCACCTTCTCCACGAACTTGCCTTCCTCATAGAGTTTCTTGAAGAAGTCGCTTGCAAACTGGTGGTGTACGGGTCCGCTAGTGCGTGAGTATACATCGAAAGAAATACCGAACTTCTCGAACGAGTCCTTGATGATGCCGTGGTAGCGGTCCACCACCTCCTGCACGCTGATACCCTCCTTGCGGGCACGGATGGTTACGGGCACACCATGCTCGTCGCTACCACCGATGAAGAGTACGTCGCGCCCCTTCAGTCTCAGGTAGCGCACATATATGTCTGCCGGCACATACACGCCAGCCAGGTGTCCGATGTGCACAGGACCGTTGGCATAGGGCAGAGCCGAAGTGACGGTTGTTCTCTTGAAATTCTTTTCCATATCTTCTACATTTATTATTTCCGCTTGCAAAGTTACGATTAAGCGAGCGAAATATCAAATTTATTTGAATATTTCCGAGCGAAAGTAACTAAGACCGCAGGTCAAAGTTACGATTAAGTGAGCGAAAAAACAAAAGTATTTTGATTTTTCCGAACCTCCGAACGAAATAAGGGCAGAGTATGCTTGCATGCTATGCCTTATGAGGAGGAGGGCGACGCAGTCAACGACGGACGAAATAAGAGTAGAGTATGCTTACATACTATGCCTTATGAGACTGCTTTGCTTGATAAGCGAATGCGAATAAGGAGAAAGACCGAAGGTCAGCGTGAGTATCTAAAAACTTATTTCAAGGGTTCTATAAACAAGGGCGGTGATGTGGACGAGTGGCCTTTGAATAGAGAGTGAGCTCGGCGCTATACCGAGCTCACTGCCATAAAGAGTTATAGTTGACTTTTTTATTAATATCCAACTTTTCGAGGCATCTCATTTATGTCCCTCTCTTTCTTTGGAATATAGATAAATTTATTATTCCTT
>JAZRIA010000242.1:0-5959 GCA_045645045.1 Bacteroidaceae bacterium
CAACGGGAGTACCGTCGGCATGCTTCACGTTGGCTGAAATCAGTTCGGCAACAGCTTTTGCCAAATTCATGGTCTTCTCTTCAAGACTCTCACGCACGCCACCCTGACGACCGTCGATAGTGGGGCGAATACCAATTTTGGGATACTTGCTCATAACATAAAGTTTATTTAGGTTTGTATTTTGTATGTTTTTATGCTTACGCGTAACAAAAATACAAATAAAATATGAGAATATGTCAAGTAAGATGAATTTTCCTATGCTTTACGCTATAATATTTTCCTGAATCATCAACAATGTTATGGAAGATTGTTCTGCAATATTATGGATTATATAAAAATGAAGCTTATAGGAAGAATTAAATAGAAAAAAATAATTCTGGTAGTATGTTTTTATTTTATAATAAATACAGTCTTGTCTTTTACTTGGAATTTTATTGTAATAGTATTGAACTCAAAACGGTATATCCGTTCTGGATTGTCTTGATAATGTGGTCGTGGGTCTCCAGCTAGGATACCTTCTATGGTTTTCCATTGGATGGGATTGAAGGGGTAGGAGGTACGGACAGAGTCGGGGATTACTACATTCAATGGAGAGTTGTCGGCTTCTGCCGTCCAGCCGGATGAGGCTTCGGGGTGCGAGTCGGTAAAGGGCAGGTAGGGTTTGATGTCCAGGATGGGAGTGCCGTTCATTAGGTCGGCACCTTCAACGTGGATGACTGGACCATCTGGCGTGTCCAGTTCTATCTTCAGGATGCGCACGGAGGACAAGCCAATGTTGTTGGGGCGGAAGGGAGAACGTGTTGCCCATACCCCCATGCGCTTGTTGCCACCCAGTCGTGGCGGACGAACGGTTGGCGACCATTTCTCGGTGTGCGCCTGGCTGAAGTCCCACAATAGCCAGATGTGGGAGAACCCCTCCAATCCTCGCAAGGCATCGGCATTGCGATATTCGGGACAGAAGACAATGCGTGCCTCCAATCCCTCCACCAAACCACTTTGCCGGGGGATGCCGAATTTTCCGTTGAAGTCGTTGTAGATGTGCGCTATGGTTATCATAAGGAGAGAGATTCAATAATATGTTTCAATAGGAAGAACACTACGGGCACGAAGAGCGAGGGCAGAAGGTTCAGTGTCTTGCAATCCTTTATGCCCAGTATGGCAAGACCCGATGTGGCAATGAGCGTGCCGCCAACGGTACTCATCTCGCAAAGCATGTCGTCGGGAATGACATTTCCGAACATCTTTGCCACGATGTACCATGTGCCCTGCCAGCAGAACAGTACCGGTGCCGCCCATGCCATGCCATAGCCGTAGGTGGCGGCAAGTACGGCGCTGGTTACAAGGTCCAGTGTGGCATTGGTGAACAGGAATGTCTCATCCCCAAGCAAGGCACTGTTTATGGGGCCCAGTATGCTCAGTGTGCCTATGCAATATAGCAGGATGCCGGTGGAAAGTCCTTGTGCCAGGTTGTTGGCATTGGGAGAGGACTTGGTTGTGCCGGCTTTATTGCCTTTCAATTTTTCTACAAGTCTATCGAAACGTCCTGCCAGATTCATCATAGTGCCAAGCAGGGAGCCAAGGGCCAACGAGATGACGAAGAGCACGGGATAGTTGCTCTGTGGCATGTTTTTGCATACGGCATTGAAGCCAAGCGACAGGGAGGCCAATCCCATGGCCGTGTAGAGCACACCCTGCCATTCCGGGCGGATGCGCTTCTTCAGTTTCGCTCCGGCAAGGCTGCCGATGATTATGGTGCAGGTGTTTACTATGGTGCCAAGCATGATTAATTCTGGTAAGTGGAGACCACTCCCCATACCCTCCCACAAGGGGCGATCAAGGTCTTTAGAGGATGGACTAAATGTCCATCTGTGCCTTGTGAGGGGAGCGCACTCCTGTGCGACGCGCGGACGGAGTATGATGTATTGTTGATGTCCTGTCTTTTCTATTGTTGGTTGTAACCACTCCCTCCCCCTTGTGGGAGGGCTGGGGAGGGGTCCGTATATGTTTTATCTTATAGTTCTATCACTTCCAGGTCCTTGAACTGCTTGCCGTCAACGGTGAAGCGGATGAGTGTCCTGACCGTTTGCCATCCTTGAAGGCCGGCCGCACCGGGGTTGATGTGCAGGCAGGAGAGGGTAGGGTCGTACTGGACTTTCAGTATGTGGCTATGCCCGCTGATGAAGAGGTCCGGCGGGTTTTCCACGAGTTCCTTGCGAATGCGAGGGTCGTACTTCCCTGGATAACCGCCAATGTGCGTCATCATTATGTTGGCATCCTCGCATTGCCATCGGAGAGTTTCGGTGTAGGTACGCCTCAGTTCTCCTCCATCGATGTTTCCGTAAACGGCTTTCAACGGACGCAATTCTTGCAAGCGGATGGCAAGTTCCGGGGAACCTATGTCGCCGGCATGCCAAATTTCGTCGCACTCGGCAAAGTAGCGGGCATAGCGTTCGTCCCAATAGCTGTGAGTGTCGGAAAGTAAGCCAATGCGTTTCATTTGATGGGGAGTGTGTTATTCTATGTTCTTTCGAATTTTGGTAAGGTAGGCGTGCATGGCCTCTTCGTCCTTGTCGTCGATTATCTGAATAAGTTGCTTCAACTCGGCACGGATGTTCTCCACATGGCTCTTTGTGCGAGGGTTGAAGAGGATTTCCCTAAGCAGGGTGTCATCTTCAGAGAGTACACCTCGCGCTATTTTGTGATGACGCTTGAAGGTGGTACCAGGTGCATCCTGATGTTTCATTACGGCAGAGAAGACGAAGGTGCTGACGAAAGGCACGGACAGAGAGTATGCCATGGCTTCGTCGTGTTCGTCAAAGGAGTATTCGTGTACATTGAGACCAAGGCGTCGGTAGAGGTCCATGAAGAAGATGCGTCCCATGTAATCGCCCTGAGTGATGACGATGGCATTCTCCGTGCTTAGTTTGCCGAGGTTGGCAAATGTGGGGCCAAACATGGGGTGTGTGCTCACATAGCGCATGCCTGTCTGTTCATAGAAATCAAGGAAACCGGTCTTCACACTTGATATGTCGCTGATGATGCAATCCTTGGGCAGATGAGGGATAATTTCGGTGAAGACGGAGAGTGTGTACTTCAGTGTTACGGCATTTATGACCAGTTCCGGACGGAAGTCTTCAATCTCCTGCAGGGTGGTGAAACGCTGTGTGTTGTAGAGGAAGCGCATGCGTCTGCTGTCCACTTCGTACACGGCACACTCGTGGTCAAAACTGAGTACGTCCGTAAAGAAACTGCCCATCTTGCCGGCACCGAGGATAAGTATTCTCATTTGTTATACTATACCTTATTTATTTATAAGTTGAACTTTGTCCTTCTTTTACTCGCCTAGACATAACTCAAATAAGTTTGGGCCTGCCCTGATGACTTAGCGTAAAAGTTCCACCTGCTGGCGCACACTCTCCTCGTGTATGCACTCGAATATCTTCTTGATACACTCGGCATCTATACCCTTCAGAACACCCTGTGCTGCACGCTTGTCCAGGATTTCGCTATAGCGCTTTGTCTGCACGATGGTCATGCCATTGTCGCGCTTGTATGCACCTATCTCGCGTGAAATGCCCATGCGTTTGGCGAGCAGGTCGATGAGTTCGTTGTCAATCTCGTCGATGCCCTTTCGCAAGGTGCATAGCGAGGCGGTAAGGTCCACGGTTTCGCGTATGGTGAGCATGGACAGTATATAGTCGAGCACATCGGGAGTAACCTGTTGCGATGCGTCGCTCCAAGCCTTGTCGGGGTCGCAATGGCTCTCTACCATAAGACCATCCATGCCAAGGTCCATAGCCTGTTGGCATAGGGGGGCGATGAGGTCACGTCGGCCGCTGATATGACTTGGGTCGTTGATGATGGGCAGGTTGGGCATGCGACGGTGCAACTCGATGGGAATCTGCCACATGGGCACGTTGCGATACAACTTCTTCTCATAGCTGGTGAAGCCACGGTGTATGGCACCCAGGCGCTTGATGCCAGCACCGTTGAGGCGTTGCAGGGCACCTATCCAGAGTTCAAGGTCGGGGTTGACAGGGTTCTTCACGAACACCGGCACATCCACTCCCTTCAGTGCATCTGCCAAAGATTGCATGGCAAAGGGGTTGGCGGTGGTGCGTGCTCCTACCCACAATACGTCGATGCCGTATTTCAGTGCCAGTTCCACGTGCTCGGGTGTAGCCACCTCGGTGGCGGTGAGGAGACCAGTTTCCTGCTTCACCATCTGCATCCAGGGAAGAGCCTTTTCTCCATTACCTTCGAAACCTCCGGGCTTGGTGCGAGGTTTCCATATTCCTGCACGGAAAATGTGAAATCCCTTGCCAGCCAGTTGTTTGGCGGTGTTCATTACCTGGTCCTCTGTCTCGGCAGAGCAAGGGCCTGCTATTATGAAAGGTCTCTCCGTGCTACAAGGGAGATCGAGGGGGAGCAAGTCTAATTCCATATTGTATGTGTGGTGGCGTTTATGTATTATGTTTCGTCTGTTTGATTGTCTCGTTTTGGTCGTCGTATTGTCCAGCCTTGATTGTCATATTGTCTGGCTTCGGTCGTCGTATTGTCCGAGCTTTGACGATACGATGTCTTCTGGGGGCCTTATTGTTGCCACTTCAATGCCTTGATGCGGGCAACTGCCTCCTGGAACTTCTCGTCCTTGGCACAAAGGCTGATGCGTATGTATCTTTCGCCATTGGAACCGAAGATGAAACCCGGTGTGATGAATACCCTTGCCTCGTGAAGCACGCGTTCGGTGAGTTCTTCCACATTGGCATAGGAGTCGGGTATCCTGCCCCAAAGGAACATGCCCACCTGATTCATGTCGTATGAGCAGTGCAAAGTGTCCATTATCTCGCGAGCCATGGCACGGCGGTTGGCGTATGTCTGGATATTTGCCATGGTGTGCCACTCCTCGGTATTGTCGTATGCCTGAGCCGCCGCCAGTTGGAGGGCGCGGAAGGTGCCGCTATCTATGTTGGTCTTCACCTTCAGAATCCACGAGATGAACTCGCTATTGGTGGCAAGCATGCCCACACGCCAGCCGGGCATATTGTGACTCTTGGACATGGAGTTGAACTCTATGCAACAATCCTTTGCCCCCTCTACCTGCAGGATGCTCAGTTTTTCGCCCTCGTTGAGGATGAAAGAGTAGGGGTTATCGTTCACGATGACTATGTCGTGCTCCTTGGCAAAGCGTACCAGTCTTTCGTAGCTCTTCATTTGCGCCTGGCCACCCGTGGGCATATTGGGATAGTTTGTCCACATCAGTTTTATGCCCGTGAGGTCCATCTTCTCAAGTTGCTCGAAGTCGGGTTGCCAACCGTTGCTCTCCAGCAAGTCGTAGTTTACAATCCGTGCCCCGAGCAGTTTGCTCAGCGAGGTGTAGGTTGGATAACCTGGGTTGGGCACCAGCACGCCATCGCCAGGGTTTACGAAGGTAAGTGTGACATGCAGAATACCCTCCTTTGAACCAATGAGAGGCTGGATTTCATTGTTGGGATTGAGTTCTACGCCATACCAACGCTTGTAGAAGTTGGCCATTGCCTGGCGCAGTTGCGGTATGCCAACCGTTGGCTGGTAACCGTGAGCATCTGCCTTGCGAGCCTCGTTGCACAGGGTTTCTATGGTAGCGTCCGAAGGAGGCATGTCCGGGCTTCCTATGGCCAGAGAGATAATGTCCATGCCCTGAGCGTTCATGGCGGCAACCTCCTTGAGTTTGCGTGAGAAGTAGTATTCGTTTACCGTGCTAAGTCTGTCTGCAGGCTTTACCATGTGTGTTTCCTATATTATATATTATTCGCTATAGGGTCTGCTCGCCCTCCTGATAAATGCCCAGGGTCTTGAACTCCTGGGTGAGGGGAGTGATGGCATTGATGGCCTGGTGCAGGCGTCGGATGTCGTTGAAGCAGACATCAACGTAGAACATGTATTGCCACTCCTTGCCAATGATGGGCAGGGACTGTAT
>JAZRIA010000243.1:0-5519 GCA_045645045.1 Bacteroidaceae bacterium
CAAATGCAACGGCAAAAATCATGTTTGGACGAACCAGATAGTCACGATAACCGTCCACACAATAGTCGCACAGATAGCCGTGCTCGTTCCAGAACATGGCCACGAAGCTCTTGCTCACCTCTTCTGCCAATTCAGAGAACATCTTCACATTTTTGGCATCACCGGTATGTGTACAGAGGTCTATAGCAAACTTCAGTGCGTTGTACCACAGTGCATTGAACTCTACGATGTAGCCTGTACGTGGCACGATGGGGCGTCCGTTGGCTGTGGAGTTCATCCATGTGATGGCCTTGTCGCGGCCTTCGCTATAGACGAGCTTATTGTCCATGACCTTCAGGTTGGGATGGTTGTTACCCAAGATCCAGGTCATGATATCGCGTACAAGCGCATAGTACTTCTGCACGCAGGTATCCATGCTCTCGAGTTTACCATACTGCTGTATGCACCATACTGCCCATAGCAGGACATCGGGCTGGTCCATCTCCTGGATGCTGACCTTTATTTCTTCACCGTTCATAAATGCTCGGATAGCCTTCTCGGCTGTTTCCATTACATCGTCGTACTTGGTGAGCTCGTTGTTGGTCAGTGTAAGACCGGGCAGAGCTATGAACTGGTCGCGTGCACGGCACTTGAACCAGGGGTAGCCTGCCAGCACGTAGTCTTCGTGCTCGCGGTGCACAACGAACTGGTGTGCGCTATTTACAAGTGTGTTGTAGAAATTGTCGCGTGGTGTGCGGATGTTAACCTCAAACTCGGCCAACTCAGCCAATGTCTTAGTGTCTATCTCGCTGAGGCCTGCGCTGAACACTACGCTCTCGCCCTTCTTGATGTTAAATTCGAAGTAGCCGGGAACATAGAGGTCTTCGTTGCTAGCATAACCGCGCTCCTGCTCCTTGGGGTATTCAACGCCCTTGTACCAGTTGGGGTTGTATACGAAGTTGTTCTCCTTGTCGAGCTGCATGAACAGTTCGGGATAACCTTCGTACATACAGGTACGGATACCGCCCTGCACCTCATGGTACTCGCGAGAGGCGAGGCTGTTCTCGTGTGTGTACTCGCGAACACTGCGGAAGGCCAGGAAAGGCTGCAAGCGCAGTGTAGTATCGCTGTGTGCATCCACCAGAGTGTAGCGAATGATGATGCGATCCTCAAAGTGCTGGAACATTTGTTCCTTCTTCAGAATCACACCACCAACACGATAGATGGTTGTGGGAACTTTCAGTGAGTCGAACTCACGGATGTACTTGTGTCCACGGGGAGCGAAGTTGTCGCCAGAATACTTGTGCAGGCCCAGATTGAACTCTGCTCCGTGCTGGATGACGGTGGCGTCCAGGCTGGAAAGCAGAACGTGGTTCTCCTGATCCAACTCGGGCACTGGCACTACCAGCAGGCCGTGGTACTTACGAGTGTTGCAATCAACGATTGTTGAGCAAGAATAGGCTCCGGAGCGATTCGAACGCAGGACTTCCTTTGGCAGGCTGTCCTCGAGATTCGTCATCAGAGTCTTGACAAAACGTAAATAACTCATAGGTATTTTATATCTAGGTTAGTCTTTAGCACCTCAAAGTTAGCAATTTTATTTAAGATACTTTTGCAAACTGACATATTTGTCGTATTTTTGTGCCAAAGAACATATATATAAAGCAATAAATGCCAAAGAAAAGAGTCCCCTGGGGAGAATACCTGGAGAAAATAGGCGATATGCTCGGTACTTTGACCGATTTGCAACGCGAAGAACTGCTGAACCACATCTCTGTGGTCAAATTCAAGAAGAACGACATCATATACAAGGAGGGGGATCTTCCAACAAATCTCCTGTGTCTGGTGAGCGGCAAAGTGAAGATTTACAAGGAGGGTGTTGGTGGCCGTCCGCAGATTATGCGTGTATTGGGCGAAACTGAATACTTCGCCTACCGTGCCTATATGGCCAACGAGCCATTCATCACAGCAGCTGCAGCCTTTGAACCATGCGTGGTGCTTAAGGTTCCCATGGGTATTGTAACGCGCATTATACAGGAGAATGCTTCTCTGGCATGGTTCTTCATACAAAAACTTGCCCACGACTTGGGGCAGAGCGACGAGCGTACAGTGAACCTGACACAGAAGCACATACGCGGACGTCTGGCAGAAAGTCTGCTGTTCCTGAAGGACTCTTATGGACTGGAAGAGGACGGTTCCACATTATCTATATATCTCGCGCGCGAGGACCTGGCAAATCTTTCCAACATGACCACCTCCAATGCCATACGCACCCTCTCGGCATTTGCCAGCGAAAAACTTGTGGCTATAGACGGACGAAAGATAAAATTCATGAACCTTGCCGAATTAGAGAAAATCTCCAAAATCGGATAGCATCTCTCTCCCGAGCGTACACAGCAACAAGAAAATTTATACTGCCATGAGCAAGTACAACGCCGACATCATCACCATCCTGGGCCCCACGGCCAGCGGCAAAACTCCCTTTGCCGCACAACTGGCATATGCCATGGGCGATGCAGAGATTATCTCCGCCGACTCGCGCATGGTGTACCGAGGCATGACCATAGGCAGCGGCAAGGACCTCGCTGACTATATAGTACAGGGGCAGCAGATACCCTATCACCTTATAGACATATGCGAACCGGGCTACCGCTTCAACGTGTACGAGTTCCAGTGTGCTTTCCAGAATGCATACATGGACATCACCGCCCGCCACCGCATGCCCATCATGTGCGGAGGCACGGGGCTTTACATAGAGAGCGTACTCAAGGCATACGAACTGGGACAAGTGCGATTCCCAGAGCGCAAGAGCCTGACAATAGGATTGAAGATTGACCGCGAGCTTAGACGCGAAAAGATAACCCGCCGACTGAAGGCCCGCTTAGAAGAGGGCATGATAGAGGAAGTACAGACACTGCTGAAAACCGTATCTGCCGAGCGCCTCATACGATATGGTCTGGAGTACAAGTACGTAACCCTGTACTGCATCGGCCAATTATCCTACGACGAAATGTTCCGTCAACTAGAAATAGCCATTCACCAGTTTGCCAAACGCCAGATGACATGGTTCCGCGGCATGGAAGAGCGACGTGGCACCCCCATACACTGGATAGACGCTACCCTACCCCACGAGGAAAAAGTACGCATGGTTATGGAGATGCTGTAGCCTATAGAAAGCAAGGCCAATAATAAGCTTTGCAATTAATTATAGCAAATTTTACCATTACCGACGGTAAACTTTATCATTACTGGCGGTAAACTTTACCACTACTGATGATAAACTTTACCGTCGATAATGACAAACTTCAACACCACCGAGGGTTAAAATCGTCATTATCGACGGTAAAACGATGCATTTCAAAACATTTGCATCACTACCTTAAGAACCATCACCTACCGATAAAACACTTCTTGGTCTCACCTGTTATCAGATTTCTAATAACATATATACCCTTAGGCAAAGTTTCCAAAGCATTTTCACTGCATTTCTGAACCATTCTTCCATCTATGCTATATACCGTCATAATGGCATCACCGGCATAGCCTTCTGCAGAGCCAATCTCATCAATTCCTGTAGAAGAACCGCCCATAAAAGAAAAAGAAGCTGTCTTCATAGTTTTATCGTAGGAAATCCCAGTGATAGGCTTATGCATCAAATATGTTCCATCCACATTAGGAGTATGCAGACTTGCCGCAGGTGCAATACGGCTACCTTCCGTGCGCTCTTCGTCCGTAAGGGCATTGTTACCTCGGATTCCCCAGTAAGCCAATACCGATTCAACATCTTTCAGTGGCCACAGATGTCCACGTAATTCAGAGGCATATTTATCTCCGTCATGCATCAGATTATCGCATATCTCAAAGTGTCCATTGGCAGGAATTATTGTCATACGCTGACGTGACATGTTGGTATTAACTCTATTATTTGCCCACGCGTTCTGATCATAGTCAACATGGTAAATCATCATACCACTTCCTAAAGCCGTACACAAGGAACTACTCCAAGGATCATTATCATTGCGGTTCTCCAGAATATAATACTCATTGGGATTACCATCATTATAAACCACATATGCAGAACCACCATCTGCAATGGATTTCATTTCTTCCACAAAGGTGGGAACGGACAATTCCACCAAGGATGTCCATCCCATGAAATGCCTTTCGTAAGCCGTATAGGGTGTTGGACGATAGCCATTGTTCCAATATTCTCCATAGTCCATCAAACTCCAATAATCCATACCAGGCGCCTTGTAGTTTATATCGTAGAAATCGGGGAGACCAAGCATATGGGACATCTCATGGACATAGACTCCAATACCATTCAGTTTAGCATTGTTTGCCCCACCTGTATCTGTTTCATCCATTCCCAGAAGTTCTGGAGCCACAAGTTCTGTGGCATATGCAATGCCCTTCCTTGTCAATGAGGTTGTCCAACATGCCGGATGCATTCCGTCATCATCGCCAACATTAGCTCCACATCCTGCAAAAACTATAATGACACCATCTATCTGGCCATCCGCATCTGTATCCAATTCACCAACCCTGTCTTTTATTTGTACGGCAAGCGAATCAAGAGCCTCATTACGGAATACGCTTCTACGGTTGCTACCGCTAACTTCACCGTAATACTTTCGATTCCGTGATAGAGTAACTGGCTCCGTGATGACGAACTCTGGATTAAACACTTCGTTGCTCATCGCTCTAAAGTAATCCGAAACAGAATATGGATTGTCACCCGCACCTATTCCCTTGCCATTAAAGAATGTCTCAAACATATGAATTAAAGAATCCTTGTTGGTGGCAACAGAGAATTCTGCATCAGGGAATTGTGCCAGACACACAAGAATCTTTGGAGAGCCAAATGCTTTCAATGGAGCATTATCCTGCTTTGAAGCCGTACGCGAAACCGAATGAGCTTCTTGTACATCCTCGGTTTGAACACACAGCCTACGAGATATGGCCACAGTAGGCATTCCTTCGGTTACCACACCAGGAATCTGCGCAGATACTTGTAAAACACAGGACAACCCGATCATTGCAATTATGTGTCTCATATTTTTATTACTCTTAATATAATTAATGTATATATTGTTTAAAAGCATCTAAACTTGGACAAAGGTACATTTTTTTAGGACTACAGACAAAAAAAAAGCAGGAAAAAGTTCTTCTTTTCAGAAAAATGCCGTACATTTGCAACGCAAAAGTCACGAGGGGGATTAGCTCAGCTGGCTAGAGCGCTTGCATGGCATGCAAGAGGTCATCGGTTCGAGCCCGATATTCTCCACAAAAAAAGAGGATGTGCACACATCCTCTTTTTTGTTTTTGTATAGCAATGCCATCCCGCCAAAGCCAAATCCCTTGTCGAGGGATTCTATGCTACTTTTTGTCCAATAAGTGGCAAGATGGACAAAAAGTAGGATGAATACCTATGTATTGAATTGATTTACATATCTTTGTTTATAATTATCATTGATATGGTAAAAAAAATGCTTTTTTTGTACTTCTTCTAATGTTGTGAGGAATGGAGTCCGAGGCCG
>JAZRIA010000244.1:0-9753 GCA_045645045.1 Bacteroidaceae bacterium
ACCTTCTTCATCCAAGCCTCATCGGCAAAGGGCACGGGAGACACGCTGCCCATGCCACCTGTGTTCAGACCGGTATCGCCCTCGCCAATGCGCTTGTAGTCCTTTGCTTCGGGCAGGATAACGTAGTCCTTGCCGTCGGTAAGCACGAACACCGAGCATTCAATGCCGCTCATGAACTCCTCGATGACAACACGGCTGGATGCACCGCCGAACATGCCGCCTAGCATCTCCTCCAGTTCCTTCTCGGCTTGCTCCAGAGTGTCAAGAATCAAGACACCCTTGCCGGCACAGAGACCGTCGGCCTTAAGTACATAGGGAGCCTGAAGGGTGCGCAGGAACGCCTTGCCCTCTTCCAGAGTCTCGCCTGTAAAGGTCTGGTATGCAGCAGTGGGGATGCCATGGCGCTGCATGAAGCCCTTGGCAAAGTCCTTGCTGCCCTCAAGCACAGCACCCTGCTTGGAAGGACCTACTACGGGGATGGATGCCAGTTCGGCATCAGTCTTGAAGTAATCATAGATACCCTTTACCAGAGGATCCTCGGGACCAACAACCACCATGGTGATGGCATTGGCAAGTACAAAGGTCTTTATGGCATCGAAGTCGTCGGCCTTCATGGCCACGTTCTCGCCCACCAGTGCTGTACCTGCATTGCCAGGGGCGATGAAGAGCTTTTCCAACTTAGGGCTTTGCGCTATCTTCCAAGCCAAAGCGTGTTCGCGGCCACCAGAGCCGAGCAGAAGTATTCTTTCCATATATAGTGTTTATTTCAAGTAATCGTCAAAGTATCTTGTAATTCTCTCGTGCAGGTGCACGGCATCCTTGCCGTACATGTTGTGCTCGCCACCGGGATAGAGGAAGTAGTCGCACTGTGTTCCGGCATCGATACATGCACGGATGAAGCTGAGTGTGTGCTGGGGAACGCATACAGGGTCGTTGTAGCCGATTATAAGCTGCAGACGTCCCTTCAGGTTTCCGGCACGCAGACGCAGGTTGCTGTTCCTGTAGCCCTCGGGGTTCTGCTGGGGAGTGTCCATATAGCGCTCGCCATACATCACCTCGTAGTAGTTCCAGTCAATCACAGGGCCGCCAGCCACACCCACCTTGAACACATCGGGGAAGGTGAGCATGAGGTTTGTGGTCATGAAGCCGCCAAAGCTCCAGCCATGCACGCCCATGCGGTCCTTGTCCACATAGGGCAGAGACATCAGGAATTCCACACCCTTGTACTGGTCCTGGCACTCTACAGTACCCAGCTGGCGGAAGGTTGTCTGCTCAAAGTCGCGTCCGCGCCATTCGCTGCCTCGTCCGTCAAGGATGAACATGATATATCCCTTCTGCGCCATGTATGTCTCCCAGCCACGGCTGGACCAGTGCCAGCCTGCATCCACGAGGTGGGCATGAGGGCCGCCATAGACATATACAATGGTGGGATACTGCTTCTTCTCGTCGAAATCGGCAGGCAGGACCATGCGGTAGTAAAGGTCGGTAATGCCGTCGGCCGCCTTGATGCTGCCGCTCTTGAAGGTGGGAATGCTGTAACCCTGTTCCTTCCATGTGTCCTTGGCTGTGAGGATGTTTGTTCCTTTGCCGGTTGTAGTGGAAAGGAGGTTTATGCTACGAGGCACATCGGGGGCTGTGTAGCCGGAGATTACGGATGCGCCGCTCTTGCTGAGCAAGGACATGTTGCATACACCCTCCTGGGGGCCTAGCGGAGTGCGCTTGCCGCCAGAAACCTTCACACTGTAGAGGCATGAAGTACGAGGGTCTGCCTCGTTGCTGCGGAAGATGAGGCGGCGTGCCATGGTGTTGAAGCCCACGAAATTCTGCACTACCCATTTGCCGCTGGTAACCTGCTTCAACTCACATGTGCTGAGGTCCAGGACATAAAGGTGGTTGTTGCCGTCGCGCTGGCTCTGCATCACAGCCTTGCTGCTATCCCAGGGCAGGAATGCCAGAGGATGCATGGGTTCCACATACTTTTCATGCTTCTCCTCCAAGACGGTACGCAGTACGGCACCGGTTTCTGCATCGTACTGTACCAGTCGCATGTGGTTCTGGTCGCGGTTCAGTTCGAACACATATATGCTCTTGTTGTCAGGCGCCCATGAAATGTTGGTGTGGTAGTCGTCCTTTTCGCCCACGAGATCCAGCCACACGTTCTTTTTGGTATCGGTGTTGAACACGCCCACCTTCACCACGTGGCTCTTCTCTCCAGCCATAGGATAGTGACATGAGTAGGTCTCGGCTATGCGAGACTCGCCCTCAGCAGGACCTTGCGACTTTATGTCCACCTGGGGATAGCTTGGCACCATGCTCTGGTCCATGCGGTAATATGCCAGGCTTTTGCCGTCGGGAGACCAGAAGGTTCCGCCGCTGATACCGAATTCATCGCGGTGCACGCTCTGGCCGTAGACGATGTTGTCGCTTCCGTCCGTGCTTCCGTCCGTGCTGATGGCAATGTTATCACCCTTGTCTGTAATCACATAAAGGTTGCCACTGATTGTATATGCCGTCTGACGTGACTTCTGGTTGAAATCACGTGTTACTGCCCCTTTTGGCATTGTTACATCATAAAGCACACGCCATGCATGGAAATCCAGCATTATGCGTCGTTGCCCTTTGGTAATCATCACTATGGGTTCGTCGGAATAGGGGAACGAGAAGTTGTGAGCACTGAATGCAACCTTCTCGGAGAAGCACTTGTTCACCTGCTCCACGGTAAGTATCTCCTTGCCGGTATTAAGGTCGTATACGGCATCGGGGGTAGTCTTTAGTGCAATGTTGCCCCACCAAGAGGTGTATATATTCTCTGGGCGCAGACGCCAGTAGCTTTCGCCACCGCCCAGCAGTTCATCCAGTGTGAACTGCTTCTGCTGTGCTGATGAAGGTGCCATACACATAAAACAAATTACAAATGATAACAAAGCCTTCAGTGAAAGCCACCTTGCGGGATTAGTCTTCATTGTTTCTACGGAATTTATTGAAATGTTTATCGTTTCTTCTTTCAAAATTCTTATTGCCGAACTTGTCGCCTCCACGCTTGAAGTCGCGTCCTTCGCCGCCCCCGCGCTTGAAACTGCGCTCCTCGTTGTCCTTGCGGAAAGGTCTGTCGGCATTGTCCTTACGCCCAAATTTTCTGTCCTCGCGGCCGAATCTTCTGTCCTCGCGGGCAAACTTGCCCTTGCCGAAGTTTCTGTCGCCCGAGAGTTCGCGCTCCTCGGGCTGTTCGCCAAGGCGTGTCTTGAAGTCGCGCTTCTGCTTGAAGCGCTTCTGGTCGGCCATCAGGCGTCGTTCCTGCGCCGTCTTGATGTCGCCGCCGCCGGCACGCATGTCGTTGAACTTGCCGTCGAATATCTGGTACTTGCGCAGTTCGCACTCCAGCGAGCCGTTGTAGAGGGGAGTTCTCAGCGAGGGCTTCAGTCCAATGGCCTCAAAGCACTCCTCCCTGTAGCTCAGCACCCAGGCATCGCCGCCCACGAACTGATGCTTGAATCTCTCGCCTATCATCTTGTACAGCCCCAAAAGGTCAGGAGCAGAGATGCGCTCGCCATATGGAGGATTGGTGATTATGATGCTCTTTTCCTTGGGTTGGGTGAAGTCCTTGAAGTCCTGCAGGGCTATGGTCACCTCCTTGCTCAGTCCTGCCGCCTTCACGTTGCGTGTGGCAATCTCCACCGCCTGGCGGTTGTTGTCGTAGCCGTAGATATGGTGTTCAAACTCCTTCTCCCTGCTGTCGTCCTCGTATATGCGCTCAAAGAGTTCGCTATCGAAATCGGGCCACTTCTCAAACGCATATTCCTTGCGGAACACGCCAGGGGCTATGCCACGCGCTATCAGCGCCGCCTCCACGGCAAACGTGCCGCTACCGCACATGGGGTCGATGAGGTCGCACTCGCCGCGCCAGCCAGTCTGCAGGATAATGCCGGCAGCCAGCACCTCGTTCAAGGGTGCCTCCACGGCCTCCTGGCGGTAGCCGCGACGATGCAGGCTCTCGCCCGAACTGTCCAGGGCCAGGGTGCAGTCGTACTCTGCCACATGTATGTGCAGCTGGATGTCGGGGTTGACAATACGGATGTTGGGGCGGTTTCCGGTCTTTTCGCGGAACTGGTCCACGATGGCGTCCTTCACCTTGTATGCCACAAACTTGGAGTGCTTGAACTCCGTGCTGAATACCACACTGTCCACGGCAAAGGTTGTGTTGTTTGTCAGATACTGAGTCCAGTCTATCTTCTTCACGGCATCATACACCTCGTCTGCTGTCTTTGCCTTGAAATGACTGATGGGCTTTAGGATGCGTATTGCCGTGCGCAGCTGGAAGTTGGCACGATACATCGTCTCCTTATTACCCGTAAAGGACACCATGCGGCGTCCTATCTGAATGTTGTTGGCACCCAGGTCTATCAGTTCCGATGCCAGCACTGTCTCCAAGCCTTGAAAGGTCTTGGCAATTAGTTCGAATTCCATTTATTTTTCTGGTTTATTATCTTCTCAAACTTATATTTCTAATTCTTCTGCATCAATTTCTCGCCAGGCCTAGTTCCCTCCGTTACCCAGAGGTTGCCGCCGATGACGGTTCCATGCCCTATTGTGATGCGCCCCAGAACGGTAGAGTTGCTGTAGATGATCACATTGTCCTCTATTATGGGATGGCGTGGAATACCCTTTATGGGATTGCCGTTTTCGTCCAGGGGGAAGCTCTTGGCGCCAAGGGTCACGCCCTGGTACAGCTTTACGTTGTTGCCTATAATGCAGGTAGCGCCTATCACTACTCCCGTTCCGTGGTCTATGGTAAAGTGGTGACCTATGGTTGCCGCCGGGTGTATGTCTATGCCCGTTTCGGAATGGGCCATTTCTGTCATGATCCTCGGAATCAGCCTTACACCCAACAGCAGCATCTTGTGTGCCACCCTGTAGTTTATCATAGCCTTAATCACGGGATAGCAGCAGATAATCTCTTCGTAGGACTCTGCTGCCGGGTCTCCATTATATGCCGCCTCCACATCCATGGCAAGCAGTTCCTTCAGTTCCGGCAGGAAGGCTGTCATCTCCCGGGCCTTTTCCTTGTCTATGACCCTGCACAACTGGGCATACAGCAACTCCTCGGTCATTCCTTCTCCATAGAAATCGGGGAACAGCATGGAACGGAACGAATTGATAATCTCCTTTACTTTGCTTACCATAAAACTTGGTGTATTGGCGTATGTGTGTATAATGCGTGCGCGCGTATCTTTTACAAATATAGCCCGCCGTTTCCGACAGGCTATTGCTTTGCGCTTCAGGATGGGCTTGAACCAACGACCCCATGATTAACAGTCATGTGCTCTAACCAACTGAGCTACTGAAGCAGTTTGCAATTGAGTTTTGCGCTTCAGGATGGGCTTGAACCAACGACCCCATGATTAACAGTCATGTGCTCTAACCAACTGAGCTACTGAAGCAACTTTTTGAGTGTTTTTTTCTCAATTGCGGTGCAAAGATATAGGTTTTTTCGGAAATAAACAATATATTTGCAGAAAAAAATAACGATAAACCATGAAAATAATAGGAATTGGCAATGCTTTGGTGGATATTCTCTATCGTTTGGACGATGAACATCTGCTCAGCGAAATACATTTGAAGAAGGATGCAATGACGCTCATCAACGAGCGTTGGGAGCATGAAATCGAGGATATGACCAGCGACGTGGAAAAGGTTATGTCTAATGGAGGTAGTATAAGCAATACTATGGTAGCCTTGGCGCGTTTGGAACGTGAGGTGGGTTTTATCGGTCGTGTCGGAAATGATGAAATGGGTCGTTTCTTTGAGGATAGGTTACAGGACGCCGGTGTACATACACAGTTGATAAAGGGTCTTGAAGCAACGGGCATTGCCCATACCTTTGTTACCCCCGGTGGAAGTCGTACGTTTGGTACTTTGTTGGGTGCTGCCTATTATCTGGGGGCTGATGATATAACAGAGGAAATGTTTCATGGATATGACATGCTCCATATAGAGGGGTACTTGGTGCAGAGTCAGGAACTGATTGAGGCTATATGCCAAAAGGCTAAGCAGGCAGGTCTCATTCTCAGTTTAGATTTGTCTAGTTTTAATGTTGTCAACAAGAATCGTGCATACTTCCATCATTTAATAGCAGACTATATTGACATAGTATTTGCCAATGAGGGTGAGGCGCGTGCATTTACGGGCAGTTTTGATTCGCAGGAGCAGTTGAGACATATTGCGCATTTGTGCGAAATCGCTGTAGTAAAGCTTGGCGAACATGGTTCTATAGCCATGATTGAGGGTGGTCGTATCTACAAATGTAATGCGGAGTATGTGGAGAACGTTATTGATACAACGGCGGCTGGAGATTATTTTGCAGCAGGATTCTTACATGCTCTGACACGTGGACATAGGTTGGAAAAATGCTTACAGACAGGTACTATTTTAGCAACGGAGGCTGTCCAGGTTATGGGTAGCCAGTTGACTCCTTCAGCATGGAATAGGATCAAAAGTTGCATACATTGCAGGTAGTCTTACATACTAGGTTTGGTATATAGATATTCGCTCTATTTTTATAGGGTGTGAAATTATGCATTATGAAAGTAATTCGCCATTTTTTTCTTCTTGCAATATTGGTTCTTTATGCAGGTTCGTACGTTACTGTCAGCGCCCAACTTGTGGAGAATCATAGTTCAAAGGTAGCTAGGAATCTGGAGATATTCAATGAGATATATAAGGCTTTAGACCTTTTCTATGTAGATACTCTTGCTGCCGATACCGTTATTCGTTGGGCCATCGATGGCATGCTCATGAAGGTAGACCCATTCACGGGATACTATCCAGCCGACGACGACGACCTGCGCCAGATGGCAACCGGAAAATATGCAGGCATAGGTAGTATTATTCGTTATCATAAAAAGCATGATCGTGTAGTGATAGACGAGCCTTACATCGGAACTCCCAGTCATGAGGCAGGGCTAATGGCAGGTGATATTATTTTGACTGTGGATGGTAAGGATATAAAAGGATTGATGCCTACAAAAGTAACGGACATGCTACGTGGCGAAGCAGGCACTACACTTGAATTGCAATTCCAACGTCCTGGAGAGAAGAAGCCTCGTATAGTGCATATAAAGCGTAGGACAATTCAATTGCCTGCAATACCTTATTATGGCATTATTGATGATGGCATAGGTTATATAAATTTAAATAGTTTCACTTCGGGTTGTGCCCGTGAAATGCGTCATGTTCTTCTCCAGCTCATGTCGGAGGGAGCCAAGAGTCTTATTCTCGACATCCGCGACAATGGAGGAGGAGCCATAAACGAGGCTGTTGATATTACCAATCTTTTCCTGCCCAAGGGTGTAAAGGTGGTTTATACCAAGGGTAAGCAGGCATCTATGAATCACGAATATTCTACTACCACAGATCCTATAGCTCCTGACATGCCTCTTGTAGTGTTGGTAAACGGAATATCAGCCTCTTCGTCTGAAATAGTAAGTGGAGCGTTGCAAGACTTGGATCGTGCCGTTATCATGGGCACACGTACTTTTGGCAAGGGGCTTGTTCAGGCAATACGTGATGTTCCTTATCGTGGAGAACTTAAAATTACGACTGGCCGCTACTATATTCCTTCTGGCCGTTGCATTCAGGCACATGAATATAATCACGATGGTAGTTCCAAAGTCATTCCCGATTCCTTGCGCAACACATTTTATACCAAGGCAGGCCGTCCTGTTATGGATGGTGGCGGTATCAAACCGGATAGTGTGATACAGAATGATACATTACCCACCATGATTTATGACCTTGTGCAGAGTGATATCTTCTTTGATTGGGCCACGGATTTTGCCAGCAACCATCCGACCATAGATGAACCGGGAAAGTTCCATGTCACAGACAGTGTGTACGAGGCTTTTTGTAAGTATGTAGAGGATTCCAAATTTACTTACAATCGCCGTTCGGACGAGGTGATACAGCTTTTGCGCCGTGTGGCTGACATGGAAGGGTATCTTGAAGGTGCGGAAGAAGAAATGAAGGCATTGGAAGCAAAATTTGCTCCAGATATCCACAAGGACCTGCAGCGCATGCGCAAGCATATTATTCCATATCTGGAGAGCGAGATTATAATCAGATACTATCATCAGCAGGGTAGTATCAGGCATGCCATCCCTCAGGATAAGACGTATCGTAGTGCTGTGAATCTATTGCGTGATCTCAAGGCATATCAGGAAATATTGAAGTTTTCAGAAAAGTAGTATAATCCTTTCTTTTTATAACATTTATGAGACGTAAAGCAAGCAAATCCAATCTTTCCTTCATGTGGGGCATAATGGCCATGGCAATAGTTGTTCTCCTGGTTGCGGGACTTTTTCTATACTGGTGTGTTCCTGCAAAGTAGTGTCACTATTGCGAAAAGATTAATTATAAACATAAAGGAGACTATGTCAGATAGCGACATAGTCTCCTTTATATTTATAGTATTATCTGTTATTTAACAACCTCCAGCAGTTCTACTGTGAAGATGAGACATGAGAAGGCAGGTATCTCCTTTTGTTCGCGGGCGCCGTATGCTAGTTCTTGAGGGATGTAGAGCTCCCATTTGGAACCAGCGGGCATCATGGTCAGGGCTTCTGTCCAACCCTTGATTACCTGATTTACACCGAATGTGGCGGGTTGTCCGCGCTTGTAGGAGCTATCAAAGACCTTTCCGTCAATGAGGCGGCCTTCATAGTGTACTTTCACTTTATCCGTGTTGGTGGCAACGGGGCCTTCACCCTTGGTAATTACTTTGTATTGAAGGCCGCTGGCGGTTTGCTGGACGTCCTTGTTCTTCAGGTTTGCTTTCAGGAACTCTTCCCCAGCCTTGCGGTTGGCACCGTACTTTCGCTCCATCATGCTTTCCTGGTAGTATTTCATCTGCTTCTCTACAATCTTTATGGCAGAGTCGTTGCTTATTTCGGATTGTGTACCCATGAGTCCCTCCATGAAGCCGCGGATGAATTCATCGTGGTTGAGAATATCCACAGAGTCATTCATCTGCTTCGAAACATTGGGTATTACGCGCTTGCTCACGTCTTCGCGAATCTCTGTGCCGGCAATTCGTGCCTTGGCTTGAAGGTCGGCTTCGGTGAGTTGCGTCTTGCCAAAACCTTCAATGAACTGTGTCATGTACTTGGGGTCCACGCCTTTCTGGCGAGTTAGATACTCTACAAGACCTTCTGTATTGAGGCGGCCGATAAGGTAGGAGAATGTCTTTACGTCCACAGTATCCACTTTCTCCACTTGGGCCTTTTTGTTCTTCTTATCTTTCTTCTTCTTGGGGGCTGCCTGGATGCCTAGACAAAGGGCAGATACCAGAGCAAGGAGGAATATCTTTTTCATGATAACGGATTGCTATTATAGTAGAAAAGGACAATCTGCTGAGTCCCTTTGTTTTTTGGCTCTACGGCAGATTGTCCTTGTTTGTTTAGGTGTTGTCAGTTATTACTTGCCTACAGAAACCAGGTCGATAACGAATACCAGTGTGCTGAATGGCTTGATCTTGTCGCCAGCCTCACGCTCGCCATATGCCATTTCCTGGGGGATGTAAACCTTCCACTTAGAACCTGCGGGCATGTGAGTCAAAGCCATAGTCCAACCGGGGATAACCTGATTGCAGCGGAATGTCATAGGCTTCTCGGCATCCATGTTGCCGTCGAATACGGTGCCGTCAATCAGAGTGCCCTCGTACTTAACCTGTACGAAGCTGGTGTCGGCAGGAATCTGACC
>JAZRIA010000245.1:0-1101 GCA_045645045.1 Bacteroidaceae bacterium
CAAGACAAGGGTGTTCGGCGATATTGGGGGACAGAAGAATGATGGGCGACAGCAGGCAAACCTCGACTTCGCAATGGAGTTGAAACTGTTCACAGAGTCAACCATCAAGTCGGGAGGACATTACATGCTGATGGTTGCTGACAAGCTCCCATTCTGAGTTAAACCAAATTTCCTCTATACCTAAAGGTATAGGGGGAGTTGAACCTTGGTTCAACACGTGGTGCGTTGCATGCACCATAAACCACGCCCGCTTGCGAGGCGGGCAGGTTTAAGGGGCAAGCATCTCACACACGCGCCACGCGCATGTACGCGCTCGGCTTTACACTTAATATATATGGACAAATTCACAGAACAGAAAATAAAGGACGCGGCAGGCATTGTGGATGTGATAGGGGACTTCCTGACACTTAAGCGCAAAGGAGTCAACTACCAATGCCTTTGCCCTTTCCATGACGACCACCGCCTTGGCTCGTTCGTGGTGCATCCTGCCAGGAACTGCTACCGTTGCTTCAGTTGCGAGGCAAGAGGAGGTCCAATAGACTTCCTGATGAACTACGAAAAGCTGTCCTATCCAGATGCCCTGCGCTATCTGGCAACGAAGTACGGCATACCCATCAACGAAGACTACGACCGAGAGAAGTTCCGTAATATTAAACCATCCAAACCGAAAGACATGAAAACAATAGAAGAGAACTTGCCGCCACGCACATGGCCGGCTGCCTGGGTAGGGTACTATAAGAACCTTACCAACGACAACTTCGTGAATTGGCTTAAGTCCCAACCGTGGGATGTATGTCAACGGGCAAGGATGGAGCAGGTGTTGAACGACTACCACGTAGGTCATGTATGGTTCAACACCGACTATCATGGCGAGGTGAAACGCCACGAGTGGACAATGTGGTGGATGCTGGACGAGAATAACATCCTACACAACTGCCACTTGATGAAGTTCTGCCCGCCAGGTACTGAGCGGTTCGGTCACCGCGATAAGGATGATCCATTTCCTCAGACGTGGTTGCACAAGCGAATGACCTATACCAGAGGCCACAACCACTTCGATGAGGAGAAGGAATCAGCCAGCTATTGCCTGTTCGGACAGCA
>JAZRIA010000246.1:0-1475 GCA_045645045.1 Bacteroidaceae bacterium
TGGCTGTAAGCTTGCCATGAGTGTATTTTACATTCTTGAATGTGTTAAGGAAACGGTATTCATGCTTGTCTGGGTTGATGCGCTTGTCGCCCTGTACCAGCACCACCTTCTCTGCATTAGAAACAACATAGACTGTTGGCACGGTGAATCCCTGCTCGTAGTTCCAGTGGCCCACGATATAGGTGCGTGGCTTCAGGTCGTCTACCCATCCGTCCCACATTACCTGGTGTGTAAAGAACGCATCCTTTGGCACGCGCATTGGGTCAACAACACCGCTCACGCGATAGTTGTCAGCCGAGCGGCCGTGGGTTTGTGTGTCGCTGAAGATAATCTTCACACCACCACTGTTTACCTTTGTTCCGCTGCCTGGACGCTCCAGCCAGTATTCATACCAGCGTGCAACCATTTCCTTTGCAAACTCATCCTGGTTGTGGTTGTATGCGTGAGCAGGTGCGTTGCGATAGAGAGGACCATCGCCTTCCTTATGGTAAGGATAGCTCCAAGAGTTCCAGTACCAGCGGAGAGCCTCGTCGCGGCAGTACTCCATCATCCACATAGGCTTGGTGTCGCTCTTGTTTACGTACAGCATCTCGCCTCCATACTCAGCCTCTGGACGGTCAAGCATCTCACGGCTGCCGATGGCGCGCATGCCATGTGGGTCGTACATGTCGCGTATCTCCTTCATTGATATCATGTGGTCTTTAGATATTCTCTGGTTTCCGCACTCGTAGAACAGGATACTTGGATTATTGCGGAAATAGATGATAGCGTCGCGCATCAGCTCCTCACGCTGCTCCCAGCGGCGTCCTTCAACATCTTTCTCTGCATCACCAGCAGGCATAGCCTGGATAAGACCTACGCGGTCGCATGACTCCACATCTTGACGCCATGGAGTTACGTGCATCCAGCGCACAAC
Source organism: Bacteroidaceae bacterium (assembly GCA_045645045.1). GTDB lineage: Bacteria > Bacteroidota > Bacteroidia > Bacteroidales > Bacteroidaceae > Physcousia. Next base: position 917 of record JAZRIA010000246.1, read on the forward strand.
ATTACCTCCACTCTTTACCTGCAGGTCGTTAGAATAGTCGCTCAACCATGCTGGCACGCTCATGCCCACGCCCGGCCACTCGTTGCTGGTGCGCTGTGCATAGCCATGAACCATCATCACGCGGTCGTTAAGGTAAATCATACCATTCTTAAACTCTGCCTTGCGGAAACCAGTCTTGGTAACAACCTCGTCGCCCTCAATCTGAGTTTTCACATTATATAAATAGCCATAGCCCCAGCTCCAGAAGTGCAAACCGTGTGCTCTGCCTTGTGCGGTGAGGGTAGCAGTGCCGAAGGCAGGAATCATTACCTCTTTGCCCTCGAAGGCGCATACGGTAGAACCGTCCATCTCCTCAACGTTTACCTTGAGGCTGCGTTTAACAGGCTGGTCGGTGTCGTTCTTAACCTGACTCTCCACGCAGATGGTGGCGGCATGTCCCTGTATGTCATACTCTTTGGCATATACATAAACACCTGTGGTCTTCAGGTTGCTATACAATGGCAGTGTCTGGTAAACATTGTCTGTGATGTGCAGCCAAACGTTCTTTGGCAGACCACCG
>JAZRIA010000247.1:0-4574 GCA_045645045.1 Bacteroidaceae bacterium
GGCAAGGATTTCCCAAATCCCTGGGGAAAGACCACTCCCAAGGGCGAGATTAAAATGATGTCTGCTCTTCTGAACAGCGCAGTATTCCCCGGCACACAGGGTGGTCCTCTCGAGCATGTGATAGCAGCCAAGGCCGTAGCCTTCGGCGAGGCTCTTGACCCCAAGTTCCGCGAGTATGCAACCCAGGTCAAGAAGAATGCTGCTGTTTTGGCAGACGAATTGCAGAAACGTGGTTTCTACATCGTCAGTGGTGGCACCGACAACCATTCCATGCTGGTTGACCTTCGCACCAAATACCCCGATCTGACCGGTAAGGTTGCCGAAAAGGCTCTTGTTGCCGCCGATATTACCGCCAACAAGAATATGGTTCCCTTCGATAGCCGTTCTGCCTTCCAAACCTCAGGTATCCGTCTGGGAACTCCTGCCATCACTACCCGTGGTGTAAAGGAAGACATGATGGCCGTTATCGCCTCTCTGATAGAGCGTGTGCTCAACGACCCCGAGAACGAAGAGAACATCACCACTGTTCGCACCGAGGTTAATGCCATGATGGCAGATTATCCCCTCTTTGCTTGGTAGAAATGCTATATTTATAAATCTAGTAGGAGGTAAACTCAGATGGAAGGGTTTATCTCCTACTTCATTTTTTCCCGTTCTGCCGTACCATTGCCCAAACTGTTCCGCACAGAGTAGTCAAGCGCCTTCACATCTTAATGTGGGACAAATTGTTTCTTGCTATCCACCATAATAAAATTGCTTTATCTTATTTACGAACTTGTCCTATGACGTGATTGCCATTTCACTCCCTTTCCAAGAAAGCAGTGATTTCACAGATTGTCATTACAGGTAATCTGTGGAAATGGTTTGCAGAAAACAATATCTCAGTTTTTATACTCCGTGGCGATAAACCTTACCATCACTGATGATAAATTTCACCACCACCGATGATAAACCATAGCGCCACTAATGATAAACTTCACCTTCACTAATGACAAATTTCACCGCCACTGACGGTTCGGTAAATCACCACCGGCAACAAGTCACAACGTCCAAAGCAACTCTGTAAGCCCTTCAGGCAATCACGTCATGTAGCATCAAAGTTGCCTATTAAATTTTACTGTAAGAATAATGATGACGATAAAGGTCGGATTCCTAACGAGGAAACCGACCTTTATCTATGTTTCTAAAAATGCTTTACCGGACAACAATAATTAAAATTCGCTGTCTTTCAATTGTAAATATAGTATCTTTGCAATCTCTGGTTTATTATACAGAATAAATGCTTACTTTATCATGCCAACAGAGCGCTTAACAAATTTGGTCAGTGCTTCGCCAGAGAGCATACCGTTTTGCAGAAGAGCAAGATCTATGAGCTGACTGATACGTTCATTGTTCTCGGTATCAAGAAGTTCCTTCACCAATAGTGAGTCTGTATTCAGTACCAGGTTGTACATATCAGGCATCTCGCCGTAGAACTGCATGCCGGGTTGCAGGCGAGCCATGTCCTTCATGCGGCGCATATACTCGCTCTGTGTGATGATGACAGGCAATTGCTCCTCACCCATAGCTTGTGTCTGTACGGTGAACTCCACTTTATCCATCTTGGGCAGGAGTTCCTTGAACTGGTTCTGCAACTTCTCTGCCTGCTCCTTGTCCAACTGCTCTTTCTCCGTATCGTCGCGCTTGATAAGGTTGTCTACGATATCTGCATCTACACGATTAAAGTGTGTCTTCTCCAGCTTTTGCTCCAGCATGTTTATAAGGGGAGTATCTAACTGGCCATTCATCATCAGCACACTGTAGCCCTTTTGTTTTGCAGCCTCTATGTATGTGTACTGGCTCTGCGCATCCTGAGCATAAAGGTATATGAGCTGGCCATCCTTGTCTGTCTGGCTGCTTTCCACCAGAGTCTTGTACTCGTCCAGGGTGAAGAACTTGCCATCTGTGTCCTTAAGCAGGAAGAACTGCTTGGCTTTGTCGTAGAACTGTTCCTCGCTAAGCATACCATAGTCAATAAAGATACTTATATCGTCCCACTTCTCTTCAAATTCCTTTCGGTCGTTTTTGAAGATTCCACTCAGACGGTCAGCAACCTTCTTGGTGATGTACTGACTTATCTTCTTTACGTTCTGGTCGCTCTGCAGATAACTACGGCTCACGTTCAAAGGAATGTCCGGAGAATCAATAACACCATGCAGCAGAGTCAGGAATTCAGGAACAATGCCTTCTACCTGGTCGGTAACAAAGACCTGATTACAATAAAGTTGTATCTTATTTCGCTGGATATCCAACTGATTCTTTATCTTGGGGAAATAGAGGATACCGGTAAGATTGAAGGGATAGTCCACATTGAGGTGAATCCAGAACAGGGGCTCGTCTGCCATCGGGTATAGCTTGCGGTAGAACTCTTTGTAGTCCTCGTCCTTCAGTTCGTTGGGTTTGCGTGTCCAAAGGGGTTCTGTATCGTTGACGATGTTATCCTCCTGTGTCTCCACCATTTCCTTTTTCTCATCGTTCCACTCGCTTTTCTTACCGAAGACAATAGACACTGGCAAGAAGTGGCAATACTTCTTCAACAGAGACTCTATCTTATGCTTCTCCAGGAATTCCTCGCAATCTTCGCTGATGTGCATCACGATATCAGTACCACGACCATCCTTTTCTACCTCCTCCAGAGTGAATTCGGGACTTCCGTCGCACGACCATTTCTGGGCAGGTTCGCCCTCCTTGTAGCTCTTGGTGATGATGTCCACGCGGTCGCTCACCATGAAACTAGAGTAGAAACCAAGACCGAAGTGACCGATAATCTGCGGAGCATCGTCCTTGTACTTGTCCAGGAAGTCGTTGGCACCAGAAAAAGCAATCTGGTTAATGTATTTCTCTATCTCCTCAGCTGTCATGCCTATACCGTTGTCGCTCACGGTGATGGTCTTGGCATCCTTGTCTATGCTTACGCTGACCTTCAGTTCGCCCAGTTCTCCATGGAACTCACCCTTGCCTGCAAGAGCCTTCAGTTTTTGTGTGGCATCTACAGCATTGCTCACTATTTCACGAAGAAAAATCTCATGATCACTATACAGGAACTTTTTGATTACAGGGAAGATGTTCTCTGTAGTAACTCCAATATTACCTTGTTTCATATCGTATTGTATTTTTTTTATATATTGTTTTGTGTGAATTTTTACTTTATACTATAGTAACTCTTCTTATAGTCGGATTACCTTGTCTTTGCCTATTCCCTCGGGGTGTTCTGCCAGGAGCATTTCACATATCGGGTCTTCTATTATACGTTGTATGGCACGGCGCAAGGGACGTGCTCCATATTGTACATCGTAGCCCTCTGTGGCTATCTGCTCGATTGTAGTATCCGAGAGTTCCAAAGTATAACCCATTTCCACAATGCGTCGCAACAGAGGTTTCAGTTCTATGTCCGCAATGCGTCGGATATCTTCGCGCGTCAATTGGTCAAAATATATGATATCATCCAGACGGTTCAGAAACTCTGGAGCGAATTGTTTCTTCAGTGCCTTCTCCACTATGGACCTTGTCTGCTGTTTTCTGTCCTCGTCAGTAGCACGGTTTTGGAAACCTATGCCTGTGCCAAAATCCTTGATTTGTCTTGTTCCTGAGTTACTGGTCATTATGATGACGGTATTGCGGAAATCTATTGTAGTACCGTTACCGTCCGTCAACCTTCCTTCGTCCATCACTTGCAGAAGAATGTTGAACACATCCGGATGTGCCTTTTCTATCTCGTCCAAAAGAACTATTGAATATGGTTTGCGTCTTACACGCTCTGTCAGTTGGCCACCCTCTTCATATCCAACATATCCCGGAGGTGCACCCATCATTCGGCTCACGGTGTGCTTCTCACCATACTCACTCATGTCTATGCGTATAAGAGCCGTTTCACTACCGAACATTTCCTCTGCTAGACGCTTTGTCAAATATGTCTTGCCCACACCTGTAGGACCAACGAAAAGGAAGGTTCCTATAGGGCGATTGGGGTCTTTCAAGCCCACACGGCTACGTTGTATGGCACGTACGACCTTTTGCACGGCTTCATCCTGCCCTACTACACTTCCTTGCAGATTCTTTTGCAACTGTCTTAATCTTGTGTTTTCCTCATCACCTATGCGATGTGCTGGTATTCCGGTCATTATGCTCACAACCTGTGCCACCGTTTCCGCAGTAACTATAGTATGGTTTTGCTCCTGCTCTTCCATCCATGCACGCTGTAGCTGTTCTAGCTGCTCGGTCTTCATCTGTAGTTCATCGCGAAGGTCTGCCGCCGTTTCATAGTTCTGCGACTTGATTGCCAGGTTCTTCCTTTCCTCTATGTCACGCAATTCCGTTTCCAGATTATCAATCTCCATATTGGCAGGAATGTTGAAAATGTGCATACGCGCGCCGCTCTCGTCCATGGCATCAATAGCCTTGTCGGGGAAACTTCTGTCGCTAACATACCTCTGGGTCAGCCTCACGCAAGCATCCAGGGCCTCATCAGTATACTCTACCTTATGGTGTTTTTCATATGCAGGTCTCAGACGGTGCAGTATCTGCAAGGTTTCCTC
>JAZRIA010000248.1:0-18969 GCA_045645045.1 Bacteroidaceae bacterium
CTGACAGACCTGGTGAAACTGGTGCGCAAGAACATTGCCAAGGAATCCCATAATGCCATGCCTAATGGACTCATATGTCTGAAAGGCGGAGAGCTGGAGAACGAAGTAATGCCCATGAAGGCGCACACCCTCATCACAAGCCTAAGCGATTACTTTGAGGAAGAATTCTTTGAAACAAAAAAAGTAGTATATGTTTCATTATAAATGTTTCGTCGTAAATCCCATAGAGGAAAACTGCTATGTGATATGGGATGACATTTGCCACGAGGGAGCAATAGTGGATTGTGGTGCATGGACAAAGGGCGAGCATGCGAGAATAGAGGACTTTCTCTGCAAAAACGACATCAAGTTGAAGTACTCGTTGCAGACCCATATGCATTTTGACCATTGCCTGGGCCTTGGTACCATCTGCGAGCAATACAGCCTTGTCCCCATGTGCCATCCTGCGGAATTGCCAGTATATCAGGCTGCACCCGACATGGTGCAGAAATGGTTCTGTATAGATATCTCCGGCAATCTGCCCAAGGCAGAAGCATCCATCTGTGAAGCATCCGTACTGCAATTGGGCAAAGTGTCCATCCAAGTACTGCACACACCAGGACACACACCGGGAGGAGTATGCTATTACATACCAGAGGGACGGATGGTCCTAACCGGTGACACCCTCTTCCGCATGGGCATAGGACGTACCGACCTGCCAGGAGGTAACTACCAACAGGAACTTGAGAGTATCAGCCGTAAGATATTCACTTTGCCGCAAGATACCGTTGTCCTACCCGGACACGGTCCAGAAAGCTCTGTGGGCGAGGAAATGGACTCTAACCCTTACCTGTAGCGTCATGCCTTCAAGGAGAAATAATGTCTAACACCCATAAAAGGACATAAAGTTTTGCTTTTATTGAAAAGTTTAGTTAACTTTGTGTCGCAAGAATCTAAATTATTAATCATACAAACTGATACGAATATGAAAATCCTGTTAACTGGTGGTGCAGGTTTCATCGGAAGCCACACCCTGATTGAGCTGACCGAGGCTGGTCACGAGGCAGTAGTTGTTGACAATCTGGACAACTCATCTCCCATCTCTCTGAAGCGCGTTGCAAAGATTATCGGTAAGGAAGTTCCCTTCTATAAGGTGGACATCCGCGACCGTGAGGGCCTTCAGAAAGTTTTTGACGAGCACAAGTTTGATGCATGTATCCACTTTGCTGGTCTGAAGGCCGTAGGCGAGAGCTGTGCCAAGCCTCTGGAGTACTACGAGAACAACATGAACGGTACATTCGTTTTGGTTGACGTAATGCGCAAGAACGGTTGCAAGAACATGATTTTCTCTTCCAGCGCTACCGTTTACGGTGATCCCGCCATCATTCCCATTACAGAGGAGTGCCCCAAGGGTCATTGTACAAACCCCTATGGACAAACAAAGTCTATGCTTGAGGAGGTACTGATGGACGTACAGAAGGCCGATAACGAGTGGAACATCGTTCTGCTCCGCTACTTCAACCCCATCGGTGCACACAAGAGCGGTACTATCGGTGAAAACCCCAATGGTATCCCCAACAACCTGATGCCCTACATCACACAGACAGCCGTAGGCAAGCGTGCTGAGTTGGGCGTGTTCGGTGACGACTACGACACCCACGACGGTACTGGCGTGCGCGACTACATCCATGTTGTTGACCTCGCCCGTGCTCACGTAGCAGCTCTGAAGGCCATCGTTGCCAAGAAGGGTATTGCCATCTACAACGTAGGTACCGGTCATGGTTACTCTGTACTGGACGTGGTAAAGGCATTTGAGAAGGCAAACGGTGTTCCCGTTCCATATTCTATCAAGCCCCGTCGTCCGGGTGACATTGCCACATGTTACTGTAACCCTGCCAAGGCTGAGGCGGAACTCGGTTGGAAGGCTCAGTTCGGCATTGAGGAAATGTGCCGCGACAGCTGGAACTGGCAGAAGAACAACCCCAATGGCTTCGAGGAGTAAAGGTTAGGCCGCTGTATTGTTATTAAGGATGTGTCCACACAATTGAGTGATGTGACACATCCTTTTTTTATACTTTCACTCGTTGGGAGAAAATATTCAAGCAAGCTTGATATCTTTTTACCCGTTTATTCGTATATTTGTACAGAAAAATCTTTGCTATTCCAACGATATGAAGCTTCAATTCAAACTTGAGTACCGAACCGCATGGGGACAGGATGTCCGTGTGGAGATAACAATAAAACGCAGACGTGGTGCAGACCAGACTCATACACATCAACTGAACACCCAGGATGGTGTGAACTGGAGAGGGGAAGTGGTCCTGAATGAAAAGGATGCATATTCCTTTAACTATAATTACATCATTGCATCGGGAGACAACGTTGTCCGCCGGGAATGGTGTGGGGTTCCCAGAACCTTCCCCTATGAGCAGAACAAGACTTTCCTGCTACAGGATTATTGGAAGGAGATTCCTATATTGAGCCATCTGTATTCCTCGGCCTATAGTCATTGTGTGGCACGTTCCCTGGCCCAGGAACCTAATATCACTTATTACGACCGTACGCTTCTGTTTCGTGTTCAGGCACCCCAGTTGGTAAAGGGCCAGGAGCTGGCTCTTATTGGTTCCCTGCCTCAGTTGGGCGAATGGATGCCGGAACGTGTCATGAGGATGAGTAGGGGAGGTACGCATGAGTGGTGTCTGGCACTGAACGCTACTGGTCTACAGTTCCCCTTTGAATATAAATATGTAGTAATAGACGAGAACACCAGTGAACTAATTGCATGGGAGGGTGGAGAGAATCGCATTTCCCCAAGGGTGGAGAATTTCGCTCCGGAGGAGTATGTCATGGAGACTTATTCTCCGAATGTGTCACGTGAGAATATGCTTTTGGCTCCGAATACAGTGCAGGTTATATGGGACAGGCGCTTGCGCATGGCTGATGAACATTGGAAGACGGCAGGAGTTGTTATACCTGTCTTCTCGCTCCGTAGCCAGCATAGTCAGGGAGTAGGCGATTTTGGCGACCTGCACATGCTTGTGGATTGGGCAAACAGGACTGGCATGCGTGTAATCCAATTGCTGCCGATATATGACACCACCCAGACGTCAACCTGGACAGATTGCTACCCATACAATGCCATCAGCATTTATGCCCTTCATCCCATGTATTTGGATCTGAGTCAGCTGGAGAAGGTTTCGGACGAGGCATTTATGCAGGAGTATCTCAGCGAATGTGAGGAGCTGAATGCCTTGGCACAGGTGGATTACGAGCGAACTTTCCATATGAAGATGTGCTATTTGCACAGATTGTACGAGCAAGAAGGAGAATCCGTGCTAGCATCACCTGCATGCAAGGATTTCATACGCAAAAACGAGGAATGGCTGATATCATACAGCGTGTTCTGCCATCGCAGGGATGAGGAAGGAACCAGTTATTTCCCTGCATGGCACATGCTTTCCGTTTACGACGAGAAGGAAGTTCGTGCCTATGCAAAGGAAATGAGTAAGGAAATAGACTTCTATGTGTACGTGCAATATCTGCTTTCTGCTCAATTGTCAGAGGTTACATCCTATGCACGCAACAATGGTGTCCTGTTAAAGGGCGATATCCCCATCGGCATATCACGTACAAGTGTGGAGGCATGGACAGAGCCGGAATATTTCAATATGCAGGGTTCGGCAGGTGCTCCACCAGACGATTTCAGTGCCGACGGCCAGAATTGGGGGTTCCCGACCTACAACTGGAAGCGTATGCAACAGGATGGAAACCGTTGGTGGATACGACGTTTCCGCAAGATGGCCGAGTACTTTGATGCATACCGTATAGACCATGTGCTGGGCTTCTTCCGCATTTGGGAGATTCCCATTTCGGCACGAAGCGGATTGCTCGGTCATTTCGAGCCATGCCTGCCATTGAGCATAGAGGAGATAGAGCAGGCAGGACTGGAGTGGCGTGAGAAGTTCTTTACTTCGCCATACATTACCGACCGTTTCCTTCGTTCTTTGCTGAAGGACCAGACTGATGTCGAGGAACTCCGTTCTGGCTTCCTCGAGGCTCAGGGACCTGATTGGTATAGTCTTCGTGAGGAATTTGGAACAGAGCAGCAGATATACGACCACTTTGGCAATGTGGACGACAATCCGCGTGCCCAAGCTGTAAGAGATGCTTTGTGCAAGGTGGTGCAGAACGTGCTCTTCTTGCCATTGGACGGTGGGTTTGTACCCCGTATTTCGGCACAAAAGACATACGTTTATGAATCCCTTTCAACATCAGAGCGCAAGGCTTTCGACCGCATTTACGAGGACTTTTATTACCACAGACACAATGACTTCTGGGGAGCAGAGGCAATGAAGAAGCTACCTGCACTTGTGGAGGCAACCCAGATGCTTTGTTGTGCCGAGGACCTTGGAATGGTACCAGCTTGTGTTGCTCCTGTGATGAGCCAGCTGAGGATATTGTCTCTGGAGATACAGGCTATGCCAAAGGACTTTGGTGTGCGTTTTGGACGCCTGGAAAACAACCCTTATATGTCCGTAGTTACAATCTTTACCCACGATATGCCCACCCTGCGTCTGTGGTGGCAGGAGGATGAAGACCGTCGTCAGCACTATTTCAATGAAATGTTGCAGAAAGATGGCCGTGCACCAGAGGTTATGCCAGGATGGCTATGTGAGGAAGTTGTGGCGCGTCATCTGTTCTCTCCCTCCATGTTGTGCCTGATTTCCCTGCAGGACTGGCTTTCTATGGACGAAGGACTTCGCTCTGACAATATCGAACAGGAACGTATCAATGTTCCGGCAAATCCGAATCACTATTGGCGTTACCGTATGCATCTAACTATAGAGCAACTGATGCAGGCCGACAGCTTTAACGACAAGATCAGGATGATGATAGAACATGGCGGTCGCGCATGACAGCCTGAATGATGTGCTCTTGACAGTTTCCGTTTGCTACTTCCACCAAAATGTTGTACCTTTGCACCCGTTTAAGGAAAAAAGTAGAAAGAAATGGCTGGATATTTAGTAGAAGACACACGGAAGGTCACCACACACCGACTCATAGAGATGAAGCAGCAGGGCAAGAAAATTGCTATGCTCACTGCTTACGACTACACCATGGCACAGATTGTTGATCAGGCAGGTATGGATATCATCCTGGTTGGCGACAGTGCTTCCAACGTAATGGCCGGTAACGTTACCACCCTGCCCATCAGCGTGGAACAGATGATATATCATGCCAAGAGTGTGGTACGTGGCGTAAGGCGCTCACTGGTGGTATGCGACATGCCATTCGGTTCATATCAGATTGGTCGTACCGAGGGTGTTAGCAATGCCATCCGTATAATGAAGGAAACACATGCCGATGCCCTGAAACTGGAGGGTGGTGTGGAAATCATTGACACGGTCAGGGCTATTCTGGATGCTGGTATCCCTGTGATGGGACATCTGGGTCTTATGCCGCAGAGCATAAACAAGTATGGCACCTATAGTGTGCGTGCCAAGGAGGATGCCGAGGCTGAGAAACTCATCTCTGATGCCCATGCTCTGGAGGATGCCGGATGCTTTGCCCTGGTGTTGGAGAAGATTCCCGCCTCCCTGTGCCAACGAGTATGTCAGGAACTTACCATACCTGTCATTGGTATTGGAGCAGGTCCTGCCGATGGTCAGGTACTTGTAATACACGATATGCTAGGCATGAACCAGGGGTTCTCACCCAAGTTCCTCCGTCGTTATGCAGATCTTTTCTCCATCATGACCGAAGCCATTGGTCAGTACATCACAGATGTAAAGACCGAGGACTTCCCCAACGATGGAGAAAGGTATTGAGATACGGAAAGGTGAAGGCTGCGAGTAGGCGAGAGCAATGAAGTTTTATTCAATGCCGAGCGGGAGCAGGTTCGACTAAGTCAAAACGGACCAGGCAGGAAGCTAAAAACTGTTGCGTTCCTATTTTACGACAATTCTAAAGTCAATGGGAGAGGCCCATCCAGCAGGAGCCTCTCTCGTTTATAGTTTGCCTTGATGGCCTTGATAGAGTGATTAGAGTCCTAATGACTTCTTGATTTCCTCAACCTTGGCTTTGGCCTTCTCTACCAGTTCGGTGTACTGGCAAGCACAAGTCATAGTGTCCTTGATTTCGCAATAGAACTTGATCTTGGGCTCTGTACCTGAGGGACGTACGCTGATCTTGGTGCCGTCTTCGCAGAAGTACTGTAGTACGTTGCTTGTTGCAGGGAACTCCAGCTTGCTCTCGTTGCCCTGGCCGTCCTTTGCCACCAATGTCTGATAGTCCTTGGTGAGTACAACGGGGCTGCCTGCAATCTCCTTGGGAGCCTTCTCGCCACGGAAGTCAACCATCATCTGCTTGATTTCGTCGGCGCCTGACTTGCCGGGCTTGGTTACATTGATGGTGTATTCGAAGCTGAAGCCATACTCCTTATAGATGTCCATGAGCAGGTCGTAGAGGGTTTTGCCCTGATCCTTTGCCCATGCTGCAATCTCGCAGATAAGACAGATGCTGGCTGGAGCGTCCTTGTCGCGAACCTTGTCGTAGGGCAGGAAGCCGAAGCTCTCCTCACCACCACCAATGTACTTCTGCTTGCCCTCGGAGATAGCTATCTCGCGTGCAATCCACTTGAAGCCGGTGTAGCAGTCGCGCAATTCCACATTGTTCTTCTTTGCCATTTCGGCAATTACCTCGGTGGTAACGATGGTCTTCACCAGGAAGTCGCTGCTCTTGAGCTGGCCAAGGGCAATCTTGTTCTTGATGATGTAGTAGACGAACATCATGGCTGTCTGGTTGCCGTTGATGATCTGCCATTCGCCCTCGGGGTTGCGGCAAACGATGGCCAAGCGGTCGGCATCGGGGTCGGTGGCAACAACGAGGTCGGCATTCAGCTTGGTACCAAGGTTCATGCCCAGAGTCATTGCCTCTGCATTCTCGGGATTAGGACTTACTACGGTGGGGAAGTCGCCGTCGACAATCATCTGCTCGGGAACAACGTTGATGTTCTGGAAGCCCCATGAACGCAAGCACAAAGGTACAATGACACGGCCGGTACCGTGCATAGCGCTATAAACGATGTTCAGGTCCTTCTGGCGAAGGATAACGTCCTGGTCGATCATAGCCTCCTTAACGGCGGTCATGTAGTCATAATCCATCTCGCCACCGATAACCTGAATGAGGTCCCAGTTGGGCTCGAACTTAACGTCGTCAATCTGTACCTTGTTCACCTCGTCGATGATACCCTTGTCGTGTGGAGCCAGAACCTGTGCACCATCTGCCCAGTAAGCCTTGTAGCCGTTGTATTCCTTGGGGTTGTGTGAGGCGGTAACGTTAACACCGGCAACAGCACCCAGCTGACGGATGGCAAAGCTGATCTCGGGGGTGGGGCGGAGGCTCTCGAACAGATATGCCTTGATGCCGTTGGCGCTGAAGATGGCGGCCACGCTCTCGGCAAACATACGGCCGTTGTTGCGGCAATCATGACCAACAACAACACTCTGGCCGCCCTCGGGGAAAGCCTTGTTTATGTAGTTGGAAAAGCCCCCTGTGGCCATGCCCACAATGTACTTGTTCATACGGTTGGTGCCCACACCCATGATGCCGCGCAAACCACCTGTACCGAACTCCAGGCTCTGATAGAAGGCGTCAATAAGGGGAGTCTTGTCCTCATTGTCCAAAAGAGCCTTCACTTCTGCCTTTGTTTCTGCATCATACTTGTCACTGTCGAGCCACTTCTGTGCTTCGGTCTGACAACGCAAAATCAATTCCTGATCCATGATAAGATATAGATTTAATGTTAGTGATTATACATATTCTCGCATACAAAGATAGGAATTATTTAGGCTAATGCCAAAAGTTTTTGTGATTTTTATGGACAGTACCAGATATTATAGATGCACTATATAATATATAAGATGTGAGAATGGTGCGGAAAAGGAAATCTGGCCATATCATCCTGTTCAGATGAATATGGCCAGATTTAGAAAGAATTTATGTGTATTTGTTATTTCTTATTGCAATTTTGCTTCTTGGCACATCCCTGCTGCTTCTTGCAGTTTTGTTTTTTTTCACAATTCTTTTTGCAGTCCTTCTTTTTGTCACACTCCTTTTTGCAGTCCTGCTTTTTTTCACATGTAGCGCAATTTTTCTGCTTGCACTTGTCTGTTTTGTTACACTTTTGCTCGCAATTCTGCTTCTTGTCGCATTGTTTCTTGTCACACTGTGCATCTGCTGTAGAGGTGAAGCACAAAAGTATTGCCATAAAGGCGAGGTTCATTAATGTTTTCATGATAAATTAAATGTTTATTTGTTATGTTATTACTAAATAATGAACAAGCCTCTAAGGAACCTTAGAGGCCTGTCTTTAAAGGGCCGCACTGATGATGTGATGAAACTCCTTATGATAGGATTTGAGGGCCTGTTTCACTTCTGTAATCCATCTGCCGTAATGGGATGGCACGCCATTGGTGGACAGAGCTGGTCTCGGTTTCTGAATTTAACTGATGAGTATCCCGATCAAACCAGTGCGGCAATCTCTCTGTGTATTATTCAAAATTTTAATAATGTCTGATTGTAGGAGCTTGTTCTGTAAAAGCCTCTGCTTTTCTCCTCCTGCAATGCAAAGATAATTCTTTTCTATGAGATATCAAACTAAATTAATAAACTTTTTCATTTGTCTGTGTGATTAGTTTCATATATATAGGAGTTTGCCACCCCCGGATGACAAACTCGGTAAATTTGTCTTGTTGGTTTGTGTGAAATACTAACAAAAAAACAGCCCGCTTCCTTTTGTTGGAGTGGGCTGTGATGCGAAAAGTGTATTCTTGGAGGAGAGTGTCTATTTTATCTTCTGCCAATATATCGTCTGGCCGATACCCAAAATGGTGGCACGCAGTTTCAACTTATTTGCAGATTCAAACTTGGCTGTTGCATTTACTCGAATGCCTTTGGTGGGATCGTAAATCTTTGCTCCGCTCCATTCCTTGTCTTCTGAGTCGAATTTCAGGCCACGAACAAGGACAACATTGTCAATATCAACATTACGCAATGACTTGTCGGGATTCTTTACATCCTTGCGCTTCTTTCCATCCTTGTCCAGGGGGTGCTCTACCCAGAATACCTGAGCATCATAAGTGCCCTGGGCATTTTTGGTGATGCGAACTTTGCTCTTGTTACCACCACGGTCTGTTAGATACTCACCGACAATATTGTCGGCCTTGTCATTTAAACCTTGTGCAAAGGCTGGGCATGCAGCCATGATTGCACATGTAAGCATGATTAAAAACTTCTTCATTTTTCTTCTCGTTTTCTTAAAATCCGTGCAAAGGTACATTCATTTTTGCACACATGCAAGAAAAATGTGATAAAAAAGCAGTGAAGCAGGTATAATGCTATACCTAATTAGTATTATGTGCAGGTTTTGAGTTATATGTAGAGCGAGAAAAACCTGTTCTAATTGCTGATTGTCATTTATGCTTTCCTGTTTTAGTGTTGGTATTCTTTAGTGCAATCCAGTTTGTGTCTCATGGTTGGCAGGTAGAGTTTTTAGTTAAAAGATGCAATTAAGCATATTAGACTTTGTTAATATGGAGGAAAAGTCGTATCTTTGTCGGGATAATAGTTCGTTAGAGTGGCATTGAGAACCAAGACGCATTATATTCTTTTTATTATCAGTGCTTTAATGCTGTTGGCAGGCAATGCCATGCCTGCCATGTCTGCGTATAGTGAAGTGCCTGACTCTGTAACTGTTATGCGTGATTCGGTGCTCTTGAACGACTCCTTAAGGAGAGTGGCGGCATTGGATAGCATGAAAGGCTATACCATTTATGCCGATACAAGTGCGTGGGCTAAGGATACGCTCAAGGTGGATACTACACCCTATAGCAAGAATTCTTTGGATGCACCTGTGGTGTATACGGCATCTGACAGTATCACGTTTGATATGTTCGAGAGTCGTGCCAATCTGTATGGAAACAGCCAGGTTGACTATCAGAATCTGGAACTTTCCGCCGATGAGATAACCATATCACTGGATAGCAGTCTTGTTCATGCGGCAGGCCGTAAGGATAGTGTTGGTGAAATGGTTGGCAAGCCTCTTTTCCGTCAAGGCAATGAGGAATACGAGCCTGACAGGATATCGTACAACTTTAAGACTCGCAAGGCATTCATCACCAATGTCTACACCAAGCAAGGCGAGGGTTTTATGACCACAAACGAGAGTAAGCGCGACAGTTCTGGTGTTATGTATTTGAATGGAGGCAGGTATACCACGTGCGATGCCCAGCATCCGCATTTCTATTTGAAAATGTCCCGTGCCAAGGTACGCCCAGGAAAGGATATCGTTTTTGGTCCTGCCCACCTGGTAGTAGAGGATGTGCCACTGCCCTTGGCTGTACCTTATGGATTCTTTCCCTTCTCGCACAGTTACCAAAGCGGTTTCATTGTACCTTCCTATGGCGATGAAACAGAACGAGGTTTCTATCTCCGTGAAGGTGGCTACTATTTCGCCATCAGCGACTATGTGGATTTGAAGGTATTGGGCGATATATACACAAAGGGTTCGTGGGGTATTTCGGCTACGACAAATTACCGTAAGCGATACAAGTTCTCTGGAAATTTGTATATCAGTTACCAGAAGACCGTATATGAAGACAAGACGATGCCCAGTGTGGGAGACTTTAAAATAACATGGACACATCGTCAGGACCCCAAGGCCAATCCCTCGCAGAGTTTCTCGGCAAGTGTGAACTATGCTTCGACATCGTATGACAAGAACAACCTTACATCGCGTTACGAACCGGAAAGTTATACCCAGAGTACCCGAACCAGCTCGGTAAACTACAGCAAGACCTTTGAGGATATTGGACTTACCCTTTCCGGTACGTTCAACCTGTCCCAGAGTGTCAGGGACAGTATGGTTTCCGTTACGTTGCCTACGTTGAACATCACATTGGCACGTCTGTATCCCTTCAAGCGTAAGCATGCCGTGGGAAAAGAGCGTTGGTACGAGAAGATAGCCATGTCGTATACCGGTACGTTGCAGAATAGTATCAGCACAAAGGATTATAAGCTGTTTAAGAGCAACCTGATTAAGGACTGGCGCAATGGTATGAGGCACCAGGTGCCCATCTCTGCAAGTTTCCAGTTGTTCAATTACATCAACCTGACCACCTCCTTCAACTTCACCGACCGAATGTATATGCAGAAGATTCGTCAGGACTGGGACGAGAAGAGCCAAAAGGTGGTGAAGGACACAACATTGGGTTTCTACAATGTCTATGACTATAACATGAGCATGTCGTTCAATACAAAATTGTATGGCATGTACAAGCCTGCGCAATGGGCTGGTGGCAAGAAGATATTTGCCATCAGGCATGTATTTACGCCAAGTGTAAGTTTCTCTTACGCACCCGATTTTGGTTCCGATAGCTACGGGTATTATGGCACTTACCAACGCACAGATCGTAATGGCCTTCCCATGGGCGACCCTGTTACATACTCTTACTTCGCCAGTTCGCTTTACGGCACGCCATCAAGAGGAATGCGTGGAAACATTACCATGGATGTCTCCAACAATCTGGAGATGAAACTTCATTCCAAGAAGGATAGTACGGGGTTCAAGAAGGTTAGCCTTGTTGATGAACTTGGTGCTTCGCTTAGTTATAATATGGCTGCACAATCACGCCCGTGGAGTGACCTTGCCATGCGCCTGCGCCTGAAACTCAGTAAGAGCAAGACATTCAGCCTGAATGCCGTGTTTGCAACCTATGCCTACGAGTTCGACAAGAACGGCAATGTAGTAGTAGGAGACAGAACGGAGTGGAGTTATGGCAGGTTCGGACGCTTTCAGGGAATGAGCCAGAACTTCTCTTATACGATCAATAACCAGACGTTCAAAAAGCTAAGGGATAAGTTGTTGGGACTGGATACCCCGTCTAAGAACAAGGATGATGATGACGAGGACGATGAAGACATAGAGGAAGAGGTTAATCCAGAGATGCAGAATGTCGACCCCGACCGTCGCAAGGGAGAATCCGGAGCAAAGAGAAGTGAAGGCGGGCACAATGTGGATGAGGACGGTTATCTCAAATTCCAGATGCCATGGAGCTTTACTGTGAGCTATGGTGTCATTATGCGTGAAAACACCTCTGCCCAGATTAATCCCAAGAATATGCGATACCCCTATAAGTTCACGCATACATTGAATTTTTCCGGTAACCTGCGTATAGCCGCGGGTTGGAATATAACCTTCTCCTCGGGTTACGACTTCAATTATAAGCGTCTGTCCATGACAACGGCATCGCTAAATCGTGACCTCCATTGTTTCTCCATGTCATGTTCTATGGTGTTGATGCCCTATAGAAGTTTCAACTTCAACTTCCAGGCCGATGCTTCGGCACTGAGGGACGTTCTCCGCTGGCGCAAGCAAAGCTCATACAGTACCAATATAGAATGGTATTAATGTTGTTGCCAGCTCTCTATATATAAATAAGGTTTATGATAACTGTATAATATATTTGACAATTAATTATGAAAAAGTATCTGATTTTATTGTTGCCTTTAGTTGCAATGCTCTTTATGTCTTGTGATAAGGAAATTTCTTATGAATTTATTAATGCATCATACGTTGCTCCTGCCGAAGGTCTGATTCCCGCCGAGGGAGGTGAGATTGAAATCAAGGTGGCATCTACACATTCTTTCAAGTTGTCTTCCCCGTCTTCAGATTTTTCTTTTTTCAGGGATGGAGTTGTTGATTATAGCCATGATGGTGTTGCTGTGGTAGAAACGAATCACAGAGTACATGTGACACCTAATAAGACAGGTGAGGAGCGCCACCTCTTTATTGTAGCAAGTCATTTGCATAATCCGGATATGAAATCAACGCTTGTTTTCTTGCAACCGGCAAAGGAAAACGAGCAGTAAATCATAAAACAAACCCCTCCGTCGCTTGCGATGTGAGGGGTATTGTTTAAAGTATGGGGGGTAGGCTGTCAAATAAGGACAGTCGGTTGTAGGTGCTAGAGTCTGCCAGCCGGTACTAATAATGGATTTTTATAGATAGATGTTGCCGATTCTCTCCAGAATGGAGACGGCGGCTGGTACGTTACTGACACGCGCTATGTTCAGGAACTTGTGGCCGTTGCGCTCGGAGAGCTGGCAATTGGCGGCATTCACGCTATAGTATGCTACTATTTGTCCGAACTCCGTGCTTTGGTAGTAGGGGCTCTGCTCCGATTGAACGAAGTAGAGGCGCATCTGGCCGTTCTTCAGCACCAGGCGCTCGGCACCCAGCTGTTTGCCAAGGCGGCGCAGGCGTACCAGGTTGCACAGGTCTTCTGCCTCCTTGGGCAGAGGGCCGAAGCGGTCCTTCAGGCGTGTGCAGAAGGCTTCTATCTGGTGGTCCTGCTCCATCTGGTCAAGTTCGCGGTACAGGAGCATGCGCTCGCTGCTCGTGGGCACATAGGTTTCAGGCAGGTGTGCGGGCAGGTCTGTCTCCAGCTGGCACTCATCCACAAAGTCGGTGGCCTTTGCCTCGCTTGCCACATTGTTGGCATCCTCGGCATAGAGGTCCTGGAACTCCTCGTTTCTGAGTTCCTTCACCGCCTCGGACAAGATCTTCTGGTATGTCTCATAACCCAGGTCGGCAATAAAACCGCTCTGCTCAGCACCCAGCAGGTTGCCGGCACCACGAATGTCCAGGTCCTGCATGGCTATGTGTATGCCGCTTCCCAGGTCGGAGAACGTCTCAATGGCCTGCAGGCGGCGGCGTGCCTCGGGGTTAAGGCCCGACAGGGGAGGAGCAAGCAGATAGCAGAAAGCCTTGCGGGTGCTTCGTCCCACACGTCCTCGCATCTGGTGCAGGTCGGAAAGACCGAAGTTCTGTGCCGAGCATACCACTATGGTGTTGGCGTTGGGTATGTCTATGCCGCTCTCTATGATGGTGGTGGATATGAGCACGTCGTAGTCGTGGTTCACAAAGCCCAGGATTATCTCCTCCAGTTTCTCTGGCGACATCTGTCCGTGTCCTATTGCCACCCTGGCATCGGGCACGTACTTGCGCACGATACTCTCCAGTTCGGGCAGGGAGGATATGCGGTTGGACACGATGTAGGTCTGGCCGTTTCGGCTCATCTCGAAGCCCACTGCCTCGGCAATCACATCGCTGGAGAAGGTGCACACCTGTGTCTGTATGGGGTATCGGTTGGGTGGGGGAGTCTGTATCACGCTCAGGTCCCTGGCACCCATCAAGGAGAATTGCAGGGTGCGCGGTATGGGAGTGGCGGTCAGTGTCAGCGTGTCCACGTTAGTCTTCATCTGGCGCAGTTTCTCCTTGGTGGAGACACCGAACTTCTGCTCCTCGTCTATTATCAGCAAGCCCAGGTCCTGGAACTTCACGCTCTTGCCAATGAGCCGGTGCGTGCCTATGATGATGTTTATCTTGCCATCCTTCAGGTCGGAGAGCAGTTCCCTGGTGTCCTTTGCCGAGCGTGCACGGGAGAGGTAGTCCACCCTGACGGGCATGTCCTTCAGTCTGGACGTGAACGTGCGGTAGTGCTGGTATGCCAGTACCGTGGTGGGCACGAGCACCGCCACCTGCTTGCCGTCCGTGGCGGCCTTGAAGGCGGCACGTATTGCCACTTCCGTCTTTCCAAATCCCACATCGCCGCACACCAGACGGTCCATCGGGCGCTGGCGCTCCATGTCGGCCTTCACGTCCTGAGTGGCCTTCAGCTGGTCGGGCGTGTCCTCGTAGAGGAACGATGCCTCGAGTTCTGTCTGCATGTATGTGTCGGGCGAGAACTGGAACCCCTTCTCTTGTCGGCGGAGGCTATAGAGGCGTATCAGGTCGCGTGCTATGTCCTTTATCTTCTTCTTGGTGCGCTCCTTCAGGTTCTCCCAGGCATGTCCGCCCAGTTTGTTCACCTTTGGCGGAGTGCCCTCCTGACCCTTGTACTTCGACACCTTGTGCAGGGCATGTATGGACACGTAGATTACGCCACCGCCATCATAGTTGATGCGTATCTTCTCCACCATGCGCTCGCCCTCGGGTATGGTAATCAGGCCTCCGAAGCGTCCCACGCCATGGTCAATGTGCACCACGTAGTCGCCCAGTTGGAACTGCTGTATCTCCTTCAGCGTCAGAGCCATCTTGCCTCTGCGTGCATGCTCCGAGCGGGGGTTGTACTTGTGGAAGGGGTCGAATATCTGATGGTCGGTGAAGAGCACCAGTTTCCTGTCGTTGTCCACGAATCCCTCGTGCAGGGTCTTTTCCACGGGCTTGAAGCGTATGCCCAGCTGCATGTCGTGGAAGATGCTCTCCAGGCGGTCCGTCTGCTTGGTGCTGTCGGCCAGAATGTATATGTCGTATTCCTCGTGCTGGTAGCGCAGGAGTTCGCGCGTGAGCAGGTTGAAGTTCTTGTGGAAGATGGGTTGGGGACTGATGCCGAACGACAGGTTTGCCCGTCCCTCCCTCGATGCGCCCAGCAGCACGGTGCGGAAGTCCAGCAGACGGTGGCGGAACTTGTCGGGCTCCACAAGCAGCTGCTCGCGTACCAGCCTTTCCGACTCGTCCCTGTCGTCAGTTCCCTCCTCCATTTCCACTATGCGTGCCGATAGGGAGAAACCCTCTTGCCAGATGCGCTCCACCTCGTCGCACAGGAAGGCACGGTCGCGCATCACCAGCCGTGTCCCCTCGGGCAGGAACTCCAGCAGACTTATTCTCTCGCTCTGGTTCTGTGCCAGTTCGGGCACTATGCGCACCTCCTGAAGGCGCTCCACCGACAACTGGCTCTGCACGTCGCACGTGCGTATGCTGTCTATCTCGTCTCCGAAGAAGTCTATGCGGAAGGGATGCTCGTGCGAGAAGCTGTACACGTCCACCAGCGAACCGCGTACGGCAAATTGTCCCGGTTCGTAGACATAATCCGTGCGTCGGAACCCCTGCTCCATCAGCCTCTTCTGCAAAGCCCTGATGTCTTGCATGTCGCCCACGGCCAGAGCAATGGTGTGGTCCTGCAACTCACGCTTGCTCACCACCAGTTCCGTCAGAGCCTCGGGATAGGTGACTATGAAGAGGTGAGCGGGGAGCGGGTGAGCGTTTAAGGTTGAATGTTGAACGTTTAACGTTGAACGAACAAGTTCTTCGTTTTCCGTATTCCTTTGTCCCCCTGAGACAGGCGGGACGAGCGTAGCGGAGGGGGTGGATAGTTCTCCGTTTTCCGTTTTAATCCCGCTTTGCGGTCTTGAATCTGCTCCCGCTCGGCAATTCAAACAAGTTTGATTGCTCTCGTTTACTCGCAGTTTTCCGTTTTCCGTTTTCCGTTTTCCGTTCGTCAACGCCGATAGTGCATCCGTGCGCAGGATCTCGTTGCCAGCATCGCGCTGACCGTACTTCACCGCACGGCGAAAACTGCTTGGCAGGAAGAACACCTGGCTGGTGCCCAGTATCTGTGTCAGGTCGTGATAGAAGTATCCCGCCTTCTCCTCATCGTCCATGATGAAGAGGTAGGGGGTGGTGAGCACCTCGGGGCACTTCTCCGTCAGAGCCGAGAAGAACACCGGTGCCGAACTTGCCACCAGTCCCTCAAGCCTTATTTCCCTCAATCCCTCGTCCGCCAGCAATCGTCCCAAGGCCTTCACCTTGGCCGAGCGTCCTATCAGCGTTTGGAGTTTCTGTATTTCCATGTATGGTTAGGGTTCTGTCTACGTTAAACTTTCCACCTTCAACATTAGTCCGTCTTCATTCCCTCCACTATTCAGCGTCGGGCTGCTGACCGTCGTGAGCCTTCCACATGCATTCTGTTATCTTCATGTCTGTGAAAACGGCGGTGAAGGAAGATTCTTCTGGCGAGCAGGTATATATTCCGAAACTGATAATGTCTGCGCCCTTGTACATGTGGCATATGCGCATCTGGCTGAACTCCACACCATCTGTCGAGCACTCTATACAGTAGTCGTCTGCCCTGCGCGAGAATCGGTACCACATTGTCTTTACATCGGCAGGTATAGCGGTGGTGGCCCAGTCAGAATAACCGTTGTTGGTAACAACGCTACCCAAATGCTGGAACTGCTCATTTTCGTATTCTACGGAACCTTTCAGCCAGTTGTCGCTATCAAGATACATTACTATGCCACACTGGTCAAACCTGTTGTGGCTCTGTGTAAAGTCGGTCTTTACAACGAAGCTGAAATACTTCTCCCTTGTCTGCATCTGAAGCACGGGAGCATTGTCATTGCGGAAATGATAGTATGTGCGTTGCCACAGGTCGGTATGCGGAGCCGTTGTAATACTGATAGTATCGTCAGTGATGTCGTAGGAAGCAGGCTCGCGAGTCCACGAGAAGTTTTCAACGTTTATTCTTCCGTCCTTTGCCAGCGCTTCCGACACACCGTCAATGAATTTCTCGTCAGATACGTTTTGAGAAGGATTAGTGCAAGCAGCACATAAGCCTATGCCCAAAAGTTTTAGTGTCTTTTTCATACCACAAATATATTGTTATCTATCCGTCTTGATTTCCCCACATTTTATAGGGCTGTACTTCGCTCATTCTTGTAAAGAGGTCTAGTGAAAAACCTGTTTCTCCGTAATGTTCCGTACAAAGGTAAGGGTATAAATCCAATTATAGAAAATAATTGTGCACAAAGTGCATGGAAACCTGTCAATGTTATTATTCACCTTTGGTTCATCAAGCTAAAGCAGTCGCAAACGCATCAAGCTACGCAAGTCAACGTTCACCGTTAACCTCTCACCCCTCACCGTTTAATCATCAACCCGATTCCACTGAGACACGGTTTTCTATCGCACACAGATTCCACAGAAGGCACAGAATTTCACTGATTTATTGGAGATTCCTATGCGCTTTAACCAGCAATCCCCGATTGCGATTAACCTGTTGCCCTGCAACTATTAACCGGCGACTTGTCGCCATTAAGCTCTCACCGTTCATTCCTGTATTCCGTCCCCTCCTCTGCCACCTTTGGTGTCGTTTCCTGTTCAGGTGATGTATATGGCTTTGCACCATGGTTCAGCAGGAAGATCTTGTTCAGCGTGTAAGCCAGGGATTCCAGTGTCCTGTCCCGGGTTGATGGCTTCAGCTGGCATTCCCATATCGTAATGCTATGCCACCCCATGCTTGCCAGTTCCTGCTTCACCCTCTTGTCCCGTTCCTGGTTGCGGTTCACCTTGCTATGCCAGAACTCAGTCCTCGTCTTGGGCATCACAAACAGCCCGCACCCTTCGTGCCCATGCCAGAAGCACCCGTTCACAAAGATGCATGTCCTGTACTTCCTCAGCACTATGTCCGGTTTTCCCGGCAATCTCGGATGATTGAGCCTATATCGAAAGCCACGACTCCACAAGAATTTGCGCACCAGCATTTCTGGCTTCGTATCCTTTCCCTTTATCGAAGCCATGCACCTGTGCCGTTGTTCCGGAGTCAGTTTGTCCATAGTGCAATGGGGGTAGTGGTTTCCTTATCTAACTTAGTTTCTCAGGTCGTCCTTGTCCTTTTTGTTCCTCAATTTCTTCACGGCCTTATCAAAGTCGCTCTCTAACTGGCGCATTTCTCGCTCACGATAGATTTCAAACTCTCGCTTGAGTCTTGCCCTCTTGACGAACCAGAAAGAATTTCTTTCGAGTTGCCGACTCCATGTTGTTTACAATTTCCCTACAAAGTTATAAATTATTATACAAAACAAAGAGAAAGGGGGAGAGAAAATAGATGCTTTGAGTGCAATGTTTTTTAAGACGTCTTAATAAATCGTAGGCGGGGGGAGTGATGAGGCATGTGTTACATGAACCGATAAAAAAGCAAGAGGCACGCTTCACAGCGCACCTCAAGCACAGGCTATGAACAGGGTTTTACTCCAGGCTTCCCTCGCCGCCCTCGGGGTCATCATCGGGGTCGGGAGTGGGTTCGGAACCCGGCTGATTGGTGGCAAGCTTGTTGAGCAGTTCCTTCTCGGCCTTGCGGGCCTCGGCCT
>JAZRIA010000249.1:0-14576 GCA_045645045.1 Bacteroidaceae bacterium
TGCTATACATTTAGCACATGTCATATCTACAGGTGTGGTCTATTGTCTTTATCCGTTACTAGGGCAATGCGAGAAGCCTCACTTTAGGATAAAGCAGATATAGTTCCCACACCTTTATTTTATAGCAACTGCTTTCTTCTGGGAATTGAGAGGCACAAAATAATTAGTAAGATGAAAAAACATCTACACAATTCCTTGCGAGCACTGTTCCTGTCCCTGGCAGTGCTCCTGTCTCTGCCCATGCTAGCAGAACAAGTTGAGATTGATGGGATAAATTATGAACTTGATGGAATGACAAAGCAGGCAACTATGATTCAAAAGAGTAGTGGTAAGTATTCTGGCGAAATCATTATTCCTGAGTCTGTTGAGTACTATGGTACTGCCTATAGTGTGACGAGCATAAGAAATGCTTTCAATAACTGCTATGGTTTGACTTCGGTTTCCATTCCCAATAGTGTAAAGACTATAGGGTATCAGGCGTTCCTGTATTGCTCTGGTTTAACCTCGGTTAATATCCCCAATAGTGTGACGAGCATAGGAGATTATGCATTCTGGGGTTGCTCGGCTTTGACCTCTGTGACTATCGGTAATAGTGTGGAAAGCATAGGAACTAAAGCTTTCAATATATGCCGTGCCTTGACCTCAGTGACTATCCCCAAAAGCGTAACGAGAATAAGGGACGGTGCATTCGGCAGTTGCTCTGGTTTGACCTCTATTGTGGTTGAGAGTGGAAATTCAGTTTATGACTCCCGAAATAACAGTAATGCTATAATAGAAACAGCAACAAACACTTTACTTTATGGTTGCAGTACGACAATTATCCCTGATGCTGTGACGAGCATAGGGGACTATGCATTTTGTTCTTCAGGCTTGACTTCAGTTACTATCCCCAATAGCGTTACGAGTATAGGGGAGGGTGCATTCTTGGATTGTCCTGTTTTGGCCTCGGTTACCATCGGCAATGGTGTGGAGAGCATAGGGAGTTATGCTTTCTGTGTTTGCTCTGCTTTGACCTCTATGACTATAGGTAATAGTGTGGAGAGTATAGGGAGTGGCGCTTTTGAAGGTTGCTATTTTGCAAAAGAAAACTTTGTAAATAATTCGTCATTGTCTGCAGAAGAATACAATTGTTGGGGAGCTAAGCTATGTGATTACGAAACCCAAGATGGGCTATTGATATTAGGTTCTGAGGTCGTATATTGTCGGAACCATGTAGATAGTGTTATTATTCCCAGTGGAGTGAAGAGCATAGGGGAGAGTGCTTTCTATGGTTGCTCTGGTTTGACCTCGGTTACTATCCCCAATAGTGTGACGAGCATAGGGAGTGATGCTTTCTATCTTTGCTATCTTGTAGCCGAAAACTTTGTAAACAATTCATCGTTGTCTGCAGAAAAAAACAATTATTGGGGAGCTAAACTATGTGATTACGAAACCCAAGAAGGGTTATTGATATTAGGTTCAGAGGTTGTATACTGTCGGAAACATGCAGATAGTGTTGTTATCCCCAATAGAGTGACGAGTATAGGAGAGACGGCTTTCTCTGAGTGTACAAGTTTGACTTCGGTTACTATCCCCAATAGTGTGACGAGCATAGGGAAGAGTGCTTTCTATGATTGCCATGGTCTCGTTGATGTCTATTGCTATGCAGAAAAAGTACCTGATACAGGTATCGATGTTTTTGAGGGTTCCACATTTTTTGTAAAAGAAAATGCCACCCTTCATGTACCTGCTGCTTCAATGAGTGCATATCTGTCAACTTCCCCTTGGAATGGCTTCGGCAAGATTGTTGCCCTCGCTGAGGAGGAGACAGGCATAGACGAACAGAAAGGTGAAAACGGAAACTTGAAATCTGCCGTTTACGATCTCTCTGGCCGTCGTGTGCAGAAGGCACAGAAGGGTGTCTTTATCCAGAATGGCAAGGTTATGATTCAGTGATGAAAGCCTAACGTTGACTGCGTAGCTTGATGAGCTGAGGCGAATAACGTTGAATTTAGTGCAATTTTAGCATATAACAACAATCCGTAGGCACCCCGGTGAAGGCAGGTGTCTGCGGATTGATGGTTTGTGAGAGTTTGCCGTTTGTCAAGGTTCTCCAGTGAGTGAGAGTTGGTGAGTCCTCTTACTAAGAGTACTCCAGTCCTCCTACTAAGAGTATTCCAGTCCTCCTACTACGAGGACTCTATCGGCATTGGGCAGATAATCTTGCTCTGTTGGGCGGATGAGCGTTTAGCGACAAAGAAAACGGTGAGCGGATTGGGTTCCGTTCACCGTTTGATGTTTGTATTAGTAGTTTTCCGTTTACCAGCAGAGCAGGACGATGTTCAGTGCGATGGAGAGGATGGTGATGATGGGCCAGATGATGCAGAATATCCAGATGTTGATTTCGTTGTAAGTCATCCCCACACGCTTAGCAACGAGGAGGAGGAGGTTGACGCAAAGCGAGAAGAGCTGGTCAATCTTGTTGTCGGGCAGGGCGGATATGTCTTGGTTCTGTCATTGAAGGCATACCAGTACTTGATACGCTGCTTCCTGCTGACAAGACAGAGTACAAGTACCGGTATGAGCAATATGCCAGAGAAAAGTATGATGAGAAGTCTTTTCATTTTTATCAGTTATGGAATGTCAGTTTCTCCTCATCGGTATCCACGATGATGGTCTTGGTGGTGTCGAGAGTGCCGGAGAGGAGGGTCTTGCTGAGGTCGTTGAGCAGCAGACGCTGGATGGCACGCTTCACGGGACGGGCACCGAAGTCGGGGTCGTAACCCTCCTGGGCAAGCAGCGCGATGGCGTCGGGACGGACATCCAAGGTGATATCGCTCTGGGCAAGGCGGCGCTTGATGATGTCCAGCTGCAGGCACACGATGCTGCGTATCTGCTCCTGGTTGAGAGGGCTGAAGGTGATGATCTCGTCCACACGGTTCAGGAACTCGGGGCGCACGGTGCGGAAGAGCTGCTCGTGGGTGTAGTTGGAGGTCATGATGATGAGCGTGTTCTTGAAGTTGACGGTGCGTCCCTTGCTGTCCGTCAGTCGGCCGTCGTCCAGTACCTGCAGGAGGGTGTTGAACACATCGGGATGAGCCTTCTCTATCTCGTCGAAGAGCACCACGCTATAGGGTTTGCGTCGCACGGCCTCGGTGAGCTGTCCGCCCTCGTCGTAGCCCACATATCCCGGAGGAGCACCGATAAGGCGCGTAACGGAGAACTTCTCCTGATACTCGCTCATGTCTATGCGTGTCATCATCTGCTCGTCGTCGAAGAGGTATTCCGCCAGGGCACGTGCCAGTTCCGTCTTGCCCACACCTGTGGTGCCCAGGAAGATGAACGACCCGATGGGACGCTTGGGATCCTGCAGGCCTGCACGGCTTCGGCGCACGGCATCGCTGACGGCCAGTATGGCATCGTGCTGACCGATGACACGCTGGTGCAGTTCGTCCTCGAGGTGGAGGAGCTTGTCGCGCTCGCTGGTCTTCATGCGGTTCACGGGGATGCCCGTCCAGCGGCTCACCACATCGGCAATGTCGTCCGAGGTGACCTCCTCGCGCAAGAGTTTGGAAGCACCCAGAGCTTCGGTGTTGGCCTTCAGTTCCTGTTCAAGTTTTGGGAGCAGGCTATAGCGAATCTCTGCCACGCGGGCATAGTCGCCCTCGCGTTCGCGCTGCTCGGCCTCTTGCTTCAGCGCCTGCTGGCGGTCCTTGATTGTCTGTATGCTCTCTGCCTGGGACTTCTCCTTCTGCCACTGCTCGCGCATGGCGGTTTCCTCCTTCTTGAGGGCATCTATCTCGCGTGTTAGTTCCTCCAGCTTGGCGCTGTCCTTCTCGCGCTTGATAGCCTCGCGCTCAATTTCCAACTGACCCAGGCGGCGAGAGAGTTCGTCCAGCTGCTCGGGCACAGAGTCGCGCTCCATGCGCAGACGTGCGGCAGCCTCGTCCATCAGGTCAATGGCCTTGTCGGGCAGGAAACGCTCGGTGATGTAGCGGTGCGAGAGGCTCACGGCGGCTATGATGGCATCGTCCTGTATGCGCACACGGTGGTGCTGCTCGTAGCGCTCCTTAAGTCCTCGCAGGATGCTGATGCTGGAAGGCACATCGGGCTCGTCCACCTGTACCGTCTGGAAACGGCGCTCCAGAGCCTTGTCCTTCTCGAAATACTTCTGGTACTCGTCCAGCGTGGTGGCACCAATGCTGCGCAGTTCGCCACGAGCCAGTGCAGGCTTCAGTATGTTGGCGGCATCCATGGCACCCTGTGTCTGTCCGGCACCCACGAGGGTGTGTATCTCGTCTATGAAGAGGATAATCTCGCCCTGGCTCTGTGTCACCTCGGAGATGACACCCTTCAGACGTTCCTCGAACTCGCCCTGGTACTTGGCACCGGCAATGAGTGCGCCCATGTCCAGGGAGTAGATCTGTTTGCCCTTGAGGTTCTCGGGCACATCGCCACGGAGGATACGGTGTGCCAGACCCTCCACGATGGCGGTCTTGCCCGTACCGGGTTCGCCAATGAGGATGGGGTTGTTCTTTGTGCGGCGGCTCAGTATCTGCAGCACACGACGGATTTCCTCGTCCCGACCAATCACGGGGTCCAGTTTGCCGTTCTTGGCATCCTCGACCAGGTTGCGTGCAAAGCGGTCGAGAGCCTTCTCTTGGTTTTGCTGATTGTTCATGTTGTTCTGCATAATTGTAAGAATTAAAGTTCACCCATTGCCGCGCAACAAGTGTGCAAAACTCTGTAAATCAGTCAAAATGACAGAAAAGGGGACTTTCTGGCAGAAAATCCCCCTTCCTTCTTCTCTCTGGGTGCTGATATGGTGTCAGTTAATTAAACCTCGTCCAGGAAAGGCTTGACAATTTCCTCAGTCCTTTCCCAAAGTTCCTGCATCTTGGGATGCTCGGTGTACTTCTTGCCAAGGTTGACGATACGGCGCGTGCGGTTGAAAGTGCCCGTCTGCCCCTCCACATCCTCTGACAGAAGCAGGTTGATGGCCGTGTCGGCACCCTGCAGGGGAGTGCGTATGATGGGGCGGAAGATGAGGTCGGTGATGGGGTCGAAGAACATCTGCATGCGTATGATGCCCGTGTCCACGATACCGGGGTCTACGGCATTCACCGTGATGCCCAGCTTCTTTATGCGCTTGGCCAGTTCGATGGTGAACAGCGTGATGGCCAGTTTGCTGTTGCTATAAGGCCAGATGCGCATGAAGCAACCCTTGCAACCCTTCTCAAACATGTCGGGAAAGTTGAGCCGTCCCAAGGGATGCACGCACGAAGCCATGTTGACGATACGCGCCCTCTCGGGCATCAGAGGCAGGAGCAGGCGTGTGAGCAGGTAAGGGCCCACATAGTTCACGCTGATGGTGCGCTCCAGGCCGTCCACGGTGAAGTGCTGGCCCGTCTCCAGTGTGCCGGCATTGTTCATCAGTCGGTCAACGCGCCCAAAGCGCTCCTTGATGGCAAGGGCAAAGTCGCGCACGGTTTGCAGGTTGGCCAGGTCGATGCCAATAACCTCAATGTTGGGGTTGCCTGTTTCGCGTTTCAGTTTCTCGCACTTCTCCTGTGCCTTGGCAGGGCAATAGCATGCCATGACGGTATGGTAGCCGGCCTGGGCCATGGCACGGGTTTCCTCCATGCCCATATCTCCGTCGGCACCGGTAATGATGGCTATTTTCATAATTGTTAGGACCCCTCCCCAGCCAGTCCGCGCGTCGCAATGGAGATTGCTCCCCTCAAAGGACACGAAAGTATATTAAATACTTTCTCTAAAGGACCTTTTCGCCCCTGTATGGGAGGGAACTTAGCATGCTGAGGATTAGGGTATTTTGCCAGATGGTTAGTAAACTAAGTTTTAGAGTATGACACAGAATGTGTTTAGATTAGGGGCGCTCGCCCCCTTCTCGGTTGTAACCGTTCCCCCTCCCTGCAGGGAGGGACGGGGTGGGTCTGTTTGTTAGTTTTGTCTATTTATTCTGTTCTCTCTCTATTCTCTCAATCTCCTTCTGCAAGGATATGGGCAAGGATTCCTCCAGATGCTTGTGGCAAGCCATGTCGAGGGTGTACATGCGACCGATGCAATAGTTGCTATGCCCGCATCCGCAACGGTGCTTGGGGTCCTCCTTCAGACGGTTCACGAAATCGGGTTCGTTGAGCAGGCTTCGTGCCATCTGCACAGCCTCGAAACCATGCGAGAGAACCTCGTTGATCTTGTCGCCAGCCACCAGTCCGCCAACATAGATGAACTTCATCTCGGGCAAAGCCTCGCGGAACTTCAGGGCATCCTCCAGGAAGTAGGCCTCCTCGTAGGGCACGGTGGGAACCATCATCTTGCCACAGGCACGCACGCCCATCTTCAGCCACCACTTGTCCATGTAGTGCGTCATAGTCTTTATGGGCATCTCGCCACGCATCACATACATGGGTGTGGCACTGACCAGGCCACCGCTCAGCACTATGGCATGCACGCCGAGGTCCTGCAGGCGCTTGGCTATCTGTATGCTCTCCTCGATGGTAGTGCCGGGATGCTTCAGGCCGTCGCGCATGTTCATCTTCACGATAACCGCCATGTCGTCCTTGGCAGCCTTCATCACCTCCTGGATGCACTGGGTCATGAAGCGCATACGGTTCTCCAGCGAACCTCCGTATTCGTCCTTGCGGTGGTTGAAGTAGGGGTTGAGGAACTGGTCGATGAGATAGCCATGTCCGCAATGTATCTCCACGCTATCGAACCCAGCCTCGCGAGCCAGGTTTACGGCATTGCCAAACTTCTGTGCCAGCTCGGGCAGCTCCTCGCGGCGAAGGCCACGCACCAGGGTGGGGGAATAGAGGTTGAACCCCGTGCATGCACCCACGGGGATGCATCCGCAGATGTCCTTGTGGCTCATGTTGCCGCAATGTCCCAACTGTATGCCGGCGGCGGCACCAGCCTCGTGTATGGCATCGGTAAGACGGCGAAGGCCGGGAACTATCTCGGGGCGCATGACCAGCTGGCGGTCAAAACTGAGTCCGCTCTCCGTTACGGCGGCATATGCTATGGTTGTCATGCCCACACCACCGCGCGCCACGCTGGTGTGATAGTCGAAGAGTTGCTGGCTGGGTTCGTGCCCAGGGCACATGCTCTCGAAGGCCGCACTACGGATGGTGCGGTTCCTGAGGGTGAGAGGACCTATCTGTGCTTGCTCGAAAATTTTGTTTTGCATAATTGGAGGTATTTTATAGGAAGCTATAGGATGCCATAGGAAGCCATAGGATGTCCTAGGCATAGTTTTCCGTTTTCCGTTTTCACCTTTCAGTTTAATAAACGAATGGTATCACGCGCTTGCGGTTGCCCACTTGCTCGTTGCCAAATTCGGCACGGTATTTCTTGTTGATGGAGTGTGCTCGGGGCACAAGGTTGGCCGCCGTCCACCATACAAAGAGCCATGCGGCGGGGTTGTTCAGGATGATGGCAAAGCCTGTCCACTCGAGGAGTTCGCCAAAATAGTTGGCACTGGTCACGTAGTCGAACATGCCCCCCTTGGGCAGGTAGTGGTTGGTGTCGCCCGGCTTGCGCAGGTTGCGTATGGTGTGGTCGGCCTTCATGTGGGTGTACATGCCCAGGAAGAAGAGCACCAGGCCAAGCCAGAAGTTCCAGTTGCTGGCATACGAAGGTATGTCGGTATAGGACTCCTGAGGGAACGCCACCACGCTGGCGCACAGAAGACTGCTGTTGATGAAGTTGAATGTGGCACCCATGTCCACTATGGCCAGAGGCATCTTGCTTTTGCCCTTGAGCAGGGCAGGGAAGACGAAACTGCGGTAGACATAGTGCATGGCATACAGGCTCATGAAGAGTATGGCCAGATTGCTTGGCGACAGAGCCACCAGGGTGTAGGATATGGGTATGAGGGCAGGGCACTCCATCAGCACCCAACCCAACTTGTTGCTGACACTGTAGCCCCATTTCTTGCTACGGAACTTGCCATAACCGGCATCCACGAAGTAGAGTGCCACGAAAACGAACAGGCCCATGATGGCCATTGCACTCAGGATAGTTTGGTAGATAGAGAGATATGCGCTCATAGTTTTCTTTTGATGGTATTATCCATGCAAAGGTAAGTTTTTTTACCCATAACCACGTTCTTTTGCAAGAAAAAACGATATTTGCCTCGCAAAAAGTAAAGATAAACGGAAGAACAGAACAGGCGCGTATCCTCATTTGTAATGAAATTGCGTGCGAGTGCAAGTTCCTGCCTTGTGCATGAAGGATTTTAGACGTATATTTGCAATTGAAAAAAATCGGGGCGCACCAGGTGCCTCGCATCAACAATAATATATAATGTATAGCATTAGTACCATATCCCGTCTGTTTGGCGCCCTGTGCATTGGCATTATGCTCGTGTCGTGCACTCAGGACAATGTGCACATGCCCGAGGATGGCGCAGGTATGGAGACGTGGGAAACCTACACCCAGGACTTCCCCGGCAGACTCTCCACCACGGTGCCTCTGGTTCAGGAGCATCTCCAGGGACCTGTGCTGAAGGACATGACCATAAGGCTGAAGGATTTCCACATCGGGCACTCCGGTCATGTCATTATCTGCACCGAGGCCTTTGGCGTGGACGACCCCTTCGTATCCAGCCTCCTGGGCAAGGACATCAGGATAGGTGCCATGGAAATACCGCAGGTGGAGTATGCCGCCTATCCCTCGGGAGGAGGTCATCTGAAGCATGAAGGCTTCGACATCCAGGCAGGCGAGTACCGCACACGTGGCACGCTCTTCGGGGAGATTGCCAAGGATGGCGCCCTGACCCTGACCCTGACCTACCGTCCCGGCACTATGCCGTTTGACATAGTGAGTGAGTTCTAGTAAACAAACAAATAAAAAATAACATAACGAATATGAAGAAATTTTTCCTATCATGCGTAGCTCTGTTGAGCATCGTGCTGTTCTCGGCATGCGAGTCAAAGGACGGAGTTTCCGGCAAGGCCGAAGGTACATACATGACACACCGCACAACCAATATGGTTGGTTTGCCTCCGCAGATCCCTTTTACACCCGTGGAGGATAATGTTACTGTGAAAATCAAGGCAATAAGCGATACACATGTAAATCTCACCGTTCCCACAATGACCTATGTGTTTAGCGGTCAGAATATGGTCATCCCTGATTTCACCATCAGCAATATCCCTGTTCTGGATGCTGGCGAGGAGGGCGTAGTCATTGCCAGTCACGAGTTTTCTGAGGATGTTAATGGCAAGAAGGTAACTGGTATCCTGAAGGCTGAAATAGAGCTGGATGGCGACCTGGACATGGAAGTATCGTTCAAGTACGGCAACATGCCCTTCGGCTTGAAGCAGGAGTACGAATCTCTTCGCGACTAAATGACCGTCCAGAGAAACATACATCGTAATACCCTTGCACTCTGTCTGGCATCCATCATGCTGGCAGGGTGCAATGGCATGTTTGACGGTATCTACGACGAGCCCGTGCGCGATGAGGCTCTGCAAATGGGATTCAACCCCACGGCCCAGGACGGCAGGTACACCATCATCCTGGATGCCCGCAAATATGACGAGTGGATATACCTGGACCTGCACCGCCTTGCTATTGAAAGGCACCCCATACCCGCCACACTGACGGGAGAGTGGGACGGCAAGAGCGTGTGGGCAAGGTATAGCGTGCAGGGTTCGCGCTACACCCTATTGGAAGAACGGCAGGTGGACACCCAGGCAGAACCCGAGCAATGGGACCTGGCTCTGCATCATTTCGACGTGCGTACCAACGGGGGCAGTGTCCTCCAAACGGGATACACATCCGTGGATGCCTTGCCCCAGAGCGCGGCCAACTTTGCCTCCGAGGAGTTCCGCCACGACGAATGGACACGCCACCAGTGCATTGTGGACTTCTCGGGCATGTTCGACTACAACATCTGGTACCAGGCATCGCCCGTCAATCTGGTGCTCTCGGATTGGGTGCGCATGGACTTCTCCACGCCTCCGCCCAAGTACGAGGCCTCGCGCCGTGTCTACCTCCTGCGCATGCAGGACGGCACCGTGGCGGCTCTGCACATGAAAAGTTACATGAGCGAGGCGGGAACCAAGGGCATACTGACCATCGACGTGAAATATCCCTATTGAGAATCCTTGGCATAAGGCCACATAACGAGAAAGCAGATGAAGCGCTTCCTACACACCCTTTCCATCCTTTCCATCCTTTGGGCACTTCCCTCGGGCACTTGCCTGGCAGAAGGCTCAGAGGCGGATTCCGTGTACTCGAACCATAGTATGGATGAACTGGTCATCACCGCCACCAGGACGCGCAAACTGCTGAAGGACTCTCCCATACTTACGCGTGTGGTAAACCGCAAGGACATAGAACTGGCAGATGCCACCGACCTGCGCGACCTGCTCCAGCAGGAACTTCCCGGTGTGGAGTTTACCTACTCCATGAACCAGAAACTGAACATGAACGTGGGTGGCTTTGCCGGGCAGAGCGTGCTCGTTCTGGTGGATGGCGAGCGCCTGGCAGGCGAGACGATGGAGAACATAGACTTCTCGCGCATAGACATGAACAATGTGGAGCGCATAGAGATAGTGCACGGTGCACAATCCGCCCTCTATGGCGCAGGTGCCGTGGGTGGTGTGATAAACATCATCACGCGTGGCGCTCAGGAACCGTGGTCGCTCAACCTCAATGCCCGTCTTGCCGACCATCGCGAACAGCGCTATGGCGGTGTCCTGGGCCTGAAGCAGGCCAGGGTGGGGAATATGCTGGATGTGCAGTACACCTCGGTGGACAACTATACCGTGTGCATGGATTATGCCGACGAGTGCGATTTCAGACAAGTGTACGGTGGGCGCACATTCAGTGCGAAGGACAAGTTGCAGTACTCTCCAACGGACAATCTCACCCTGACGGCACGTGCGGGGTATTACTTCAAGGAACTCACCACCGACGTGGACGTGTACGAGCGTTTCCGCGACTTCACAGGCGGCCTCCGTGCAGAGTGGGACATCACCGCAAAGGACCGTCTGGAAATATCTGCCTCCTACGACCAGTACGACAAGTCCGACCTCCTGCGCCTTTGGGATCGTGATGTGATGGATTACCGCAACCTGCAGATGTCCGTTCGCACGATGTACAACCGTACCCTGCGTCAGAAGGACATCCTCACCGTGGGGGGCGATTACATGCGCGACTATCTGCACACCTACCAGTTCTCCGATGGCAAGGTCCGTGTGCAATACACAGGCGACCTCTATGCCCAGTACGATTGCTTCCTGGGCAAGCGCTGGGAACTGATTGGCGCCGGACGATGGGATTACTTCTCGGATGCTAAGGGGGCTTCGCAACTGACGGGAAAACTGGCGGCGCGATATACCCTGGATTCCTTTGTCCTCAGGGCAGGATATGCGGGTGGTTTCCGTGCTCCTACGCTGAAGGAGAAGTATTCCTACTTCAACATGGTGGGCGACATCTACGTGAAGGGCAACGAGGCGCTGGAGGCGGAGCGCTCGCACAACTTCAACCTCTCTGCCGAATACACATGGCAGAACTACAATCTTTCTGCCTCGGCATCCTACAACACCATCACCAACCGCATCACCTCCTCCGCTCCGCAACGGGGCAGCATGGGCGATCATTATGTCCAGTACATCAACCTGCCCAGTGCACGTGTGCTTGGCGTGGAACTCCTTGCCACGGCACAATGGTCCTTGACTGGTGGGCATAGGTTGAAGGCTCGTGCCAACTATGTCTTCACACGCGAATGGCTCAGCCAGGGGGGCATGACGCCGTATTGCCCGGCACGTCCGCATTCGTTCAACCTGCGCCTGGATTGGGACAAGCAGTGGACCTCCTTCTATGGCACCACCTTGTCCGTTAGCGGCAGGGTACTCTCTGCCGTAGATTACGAGACGGTGCAGATGGATTATCCCTATACCCCATGCCATGTCCACAACCCTGCCTACACCATCTGGAAACTACAGTTGCAGAACCGCCTGGGCAAGGGCATCCGCCTGAACGTGGCCGTGGACAATGTCTTCAACTATGCCCCCGAGGTGTATTATTTCAACTCCCCCGTCACCCTGGGCATCAACCTCATGGCAGGCATCAGCGTGGATGTGGAAAGGCTTTTTAAAACAGAAAGGTGAAAACGGAAAACGGAAAACTGCTAACGCTATCACCCACTTTCTCCCCCTGAGACAGGGTGGAGTACCCCGAAGGGGGGAGGGGGTGGATGGAAACCGGAAAATAGCATTATGAGCAAGATAGAGACAGAAAAACAGACGGTAGAGGCCATGATACGCCTCTATTGCAAGGGGAAGAGGCATAGGGAAACGGAAAACGGAGAACGGAAAACGGAAAACTATAGGGAGAGTCCGGGTAATCCGAATTGTCCGAGTAATCCGATTATTCCGATTTCTCCTATTCCTGCCAATCGCTCATCCGCTCATCCGCCCACCGCTCCACGCTCACCTCTCCCCGTTCCCCCTCTCTGCCCTCAGTGCCAGGCTTTGTTGGATTATGCCCACAAGCGCCTGGAGCATTGCAAGTTTGGCGAGGACAAGCCCAGTTGCACCCGATGCCCCGTGCATTGCTACAAGCCTGCCATGCGCGAGCAGATACGCCAGGTGATGCGATATTCCGGTCCTCGCATGCTCCTGCACGCCCCCATCATGGCCATTAGGCACCTGTGGGATTTCCTGAGGGCGAAGTTCTCGTAAAGGAAGGTAAAAATATGAAATCCTATGAGGTAATAGAAACTCCCAGGAAGTCCGATAAATCTATGTTCTCCAAGTAAATCTCCTATTCTCTAATAACCAACACCTAATCTCATCATCTTATGAACTTCAGCGGATTGCTCGTAGGCCTTGCCACATTCCTGATTATAGGTCTTTTTCATCCCATCGTCATCAAGTCGGAGTATCACTTCGGTGTACGTTGCTGGTGGGTGTTTCTGCTTGTAGGCATAGCCTTTGCCATTGCCTCGTGCATGGTTCAGGATATTGTCATCTCCACCATTCTTGGCGTTACCGCCTTCTCTTGCTTCTGGAGCATCCTCGAACTCTTCGAGCAACGCGAACGTGTCCGCAAGGGTTGGTTCCCACGGAAGGAGAAGAAGTGAGGTGTTTATGTCTTTAACCTTGCCGTCTTGAGGTTAAGATGCATATTTCTTACTGAAGTTCGGCTTCAAGTTCCTGATATAGCGCAACAGGTCCCAGATGCCATATTTTTGTGCTCTCCACTTTAAGCCTTTTGTAAAGGTTGGAGGTATATATCACTTTTATAGAATCTATGGTACTCATCCCCTTATTCTCCACCAGCATGCTTGCCATCCAGCATACCTTGGATGGCAGGAGAAGATATAGGTTTTCCTGATTGATTTCTCCTATCATAGAATTATAGTTTTGACTTCAATAAACTTGAGTATTCTCAAAGACTTCTCTGTGTGAAACAAATACTGGTCAACCAGTTTGTAGGCTTTTAATTCGGAAATCAGAGTCTGTTTGTCGATGATACCACCTTCGTAGAGAGCAAATGCGGCATATACCTTGTCATTGGCAACAGGTCCGTAAACAATGTCGTAATCGTGGCAAAAGTTTTGTTGGGTTCTGTTCTTCATTACGAAATCAACCCACTCTTCCGATGGTTTGTCAAAGATAAGGTATTTGTATTTTTCAATTGACGAATCGTCCAGTTCGTATGTGTTGACATATCCTGTGGGGCAATCCTTGTCCAATTTCCGTCTAACCCAATCTTCTGCCTGTTTGTATGATGTGGTAGTATAAAACCCCTCACCATAATCCAAGGCTCTGTTGGGCACCCGAATCTCAGGAGTCTCTATCTTTTCTAAACTTCCGTGATAAACTATCATGCCTACTTTCTTTTCTTTTTGATAAAATCCTCAATATCCGCCACCAGCCATTGTCTGCTTTGGGTGTGTAGTACCTCAAAATGCTCGTTTAGGTACTCCAACACTCCACAAGCAGAAAAAGTGCTGAGTACATCTTCTTCGTTCATACCCTTCTCTTTCATATACTGCTCTATGCAGAAAGAAATGAAGTACGATATGTCTTTTGTCTTTTTATCCATATCAGATAAATTCAGCACAATACTATTATGTGAACAGGTTTAATGAATCTCCCTAGTGAGACTTCATGGTATGAGAATAAAAAATCTGAGATAATAGGTCAGTCAATAAACCTGCGTGTCAGGGGGGAGAATTCCTCTATGCGGCGGTCGCGGAGGAAGGGCCACCAGCGGCGGACGTTCTCGCATCGTTGCATGTCCACGTCGATGACTTCCACCACTTCCTCGTCCTTGGGGGCACGGTAGAGGAACTCGCCCTGAGGTCCGCACACGAAGGTGCTTCCCCAGAACTGTATGCCATTTGTCTGGCCGGAGGGGTCGGGTTCGTGGCCGGTGCGGTTCACGGCTATGACGGGAAGACCGTTGGCCACGGCATGACCGCGCTGTACGGTTGTCCATGCTTCGCGCTGGCGTTCCTGCTCCTCAGGTGTGTCGCTGCTCTCATAACCGATGGCGGTGGGGTAGATGAGGAGTTGGGCACCCTGCAGGGCCATCAGTCGTGCTCCCTCGGGATA
>JAZRIA010000250.1:0-13892 GCA_045645045.1 Bacteroidaceae bacterium
GGTATACGCCCCACGATCGATGGCCGCCGCGGTGCGCTTGGCGTACGCGAGTCGCTTGAGGTTCAGACCATGAATATGGCAAAGAACGCGGCTAAGCTCATCTCCGAAAATCTCCGTTACCCCGACGGTACTCCCGTTGAGTGCGTTATTGCCGACGGCACAATCGGCCGTGTGGCAGAAACTGCCGCTTGCCAGGCTAAGTTTGAGCGTGAGGGCGTAGGTGCCACCATCTCCGTTACATCTTGCTGGTGCTATGGTTCTGAGACCATGGACATGCATCCCCACTGGCCAAAGGCTGTTTGGGGCTTCAACGGTACAGAACGTCCCGGTGCTGTATATCTGGCTGCCGTATTGGCTGGTCATGCACAGAAGGGTTTGCCTGCATTCGGCATCTATGGCCATGACGTTCAAGATCTGGCAGACAACACTATTCCTGCTGATGTAGAGGATAAGATTCTGCGTTGGGCACGTGCCGCCCTGGCAGTTGCAACTATGCGTGGCGAGAGCTACCTGTCTGTAGGTAGCCAGTGCATGGGTATTGCAGGCAGTATCGTCGACCAGAACTTCTTCCAGGAATATCTGGGCATGCGCAACGAGAGCGTGGACGAGACAGAAATCCTCCGCCGCATGGAAGAGGGTATCTACGACCACGAGGAGTATGCCAAGGCTATGGCTTGGACAGAGAAATACTGTAAGGTGAACGAGGGTTGGGACAAAAACCGTCCCGAGAAGCAGAAGGACCGTGCAGGCAAGGATGCCGACTGGGAATTTGTAGTGAAGATGACCCTCATCGTTCGCGACTTGATGCTTGGCAACCCAAAACTCAAGGAGATGGGCTTCAAGGAAGAGGCTATCGGCCACAATGCTATTGCGGCAGGTTTCCAGGGACAGCGTCAGTGGACCGACTGGAAGCCCAACGGTGACTTCACCGAGGCTCTGCTTTGCAGCACCTTCGACTGGAACGGTATCCGCGAGGCTTATGTTGTTGCTACCGAAAACGATGCATGCAATGCCGTGGCAATGCTCTTCGGCAAGTTGCTGACCGGTTGTGGCCAGATGTTCTCCGACGTTCGTACATACTGGAGCCCCGAGGCTGTAAAGCGTGTAACTGGCAAGGAACTGACAGGTCTGGCTTCTGGCGGTATGATTCACCTCATAAATTCAGGTGCTACCACTCTTGATGCAACTGGTGCCAGCACCAATTCCAAGGGCGAACCCTGCATGAAGCCCGCTTGGGAGATGACAGAGGCTGATGTTGAGGGCTGTTTGAAGAACACCAACTGGATGCCTGCCGACCGTGACTACTTCCGTGGCGGTGGTTTCTCATCCAACTTCCTCTCTAAGGGTGGCATGCCTGTTACCATGTCTCGTCTGAACCTCATCAAGGGTCTTGGCCCCGTCCTGCAGATCGCCGAGGGTTGGACAGCCGACGTTGATCCCGAGATTCACGAAGTGCTGAACATGCGTACCGACCCCACATGGCCCACAACATGGTTCGTTCCCCGTCTGGACGAGACAAAGGCTCCCTTCAAGGATGTCTATTCTGTAATGAACAACTGGGGTGCCAACCACGGTGCCATCAGCTATGGCCACATCGGTGCCGACCTAATCACCCTGGCTTCTATGCTTCGCATACCCGTATGCATGCACAACGTGCCCGAGGAGAACATCTTCCGTCCTGCCGCATGGAACGCCTTCGGTATGGACAAGGAGGGTTCTGACTACAGAGCTTGCCAGACATACGGTCCCGTTTATAAGTAATACATAGATATGAAGGGTTAAAAAGGTGGTTGACACATGACCATACCTTTTTAACCCTTTACACATTATATTCCTAAAATCTGACACTAATGATTAACCGTTTCATACTGAACGAAGTTTCCTACTTCGGTCCTGGTGCACGCGAAGTGCTCCCACAGGAAATATCACGTCTTGGCTACAAGAAGGCTTTTGTTGCCACAGACAAGGACCTCATCAAGTTTGGCGTTGCCGACAAGGTGCTGAAGGTGCTCGAAGGTGCCAACATCCCCTATGAGGTGTTCAGCGAGATCAAGCCCAACCCCACCGTTTCTAATGTGAAGGCAGGTGTGGAGGCATTTGCCAAGTCTGGTGCCGACTTTATCATCGCCATCGGTGGCGGCTCTTCCATGGATACTGCCAAGGCCGTGGGTATCATCACCAACAACCCCGACTTTGCCGACGTGGTTTCTCTTGAAGGCGTAGCCGACACCAAGAAGAAGTCTGTGCCCATCATAGCCCTGCCTACAACCGCCGGTACTGCTGCCGAGGTAACCATCAACTACGTTATCACTGACGAGGAGAACCAGAAGAAGATGGTATGCGTTGACCCTAACGACATCCCCATCATGGCCATTGTCGATGCCGAACTGATGTACACCCTGCCCCGCAGCCTCACCGCAGCCACCGGTATGGATGCTCTCACACATGCCATCGAGGGTCTCATCACCAAGGGTGCCTGGGAGATGAGCGACATGTTCGAACTCAAGGCTATTGAAATGATTGCACGCTACCTGGAAACCGCCGTCAACGAGCCCCAGAATGCTGAGGCACGCAACGGTATGGCCGTGGCACAATACATTGCCGGCATGGCATTCTCCAACGTTGGTCTTGGCGTTGTACACGGCATGGCTCACCCCATGGGTGCTATCTTCGACATTCCTCACGGTGTAGCTAATGCCCTGCTTCTGCCCACGATCATGGAGTTCAACATGCCTGCCGCCATTGACAAGTATGTACAGATAGCCAAGGCTATGAATGTTTATTCAGCTGGCATGAGCAACGAGGAGGCCGCAGAGGCAGCCGTAGATGCCGTTCGCCAATTGTCCATCCGTGTGGGCATTCCCCAGCATCTCTCCGACCTGGGCATCAAGGCAGAAGACCTTGACCGTCTTGCCACAGCAGCAGCAGCCGACGTGTGCACACCCGGTAACCCTCGCTTTGTGGACAAGGACATCATCCAGGGGCTATACGAGAAGGTCCTCTAATACCTCAAAACATTACACCTTATATATAATATTAAATTACAAAAGACATGATTACAAATCTTCATATAGAGGAATTCATCAAGCAGGCACACCGTGTGGGCGATGCCGGACTTACTGTTTGCAGTAGTGGTAACCTTTCATGGCGCATTGGCGAAGAGGCATTGGTTTCTGGTACTGGTTCATGGGTGCCCACCCTACAGAAGGAGAAGGTTTCTCAGTGTGTCGTTGCCACCGGCGAGGTGCTCAACGGCGTTAAGCCTTCTATGGAAAGTGGTTTCCACCTGGGTGTTCTGCGTGCACGTCCCGACGTGAACGTGGTACTGCATTTCCAGTCACCCTATGCCACCGCCGTGTCTTGCATGAAGAAGAAGCCAGAGAACTACAACGTAACCGCCGAGGTACCTTGTCATGTGGGTCGTGAGATTC
Organism: Bacteroidaceae bacterium; assembly: GCA_045645045.1. Taxonomy (GTDB): domain Bacteria; phylum Bacteroidota; class Bacteroidia; order Bacteroidales; family Bacteroidaceae; genus Physcousia. Next base: position 3,432 of record JAZRIA010000250.1, read on the forward strand.
CTGTAATTCCTTATCTTAGACCAGGTTCACCCGAATTGGCTAAAGCAGTAGTGGAGGCTATGCAAGACCACAACTCCATCCTGCTCACCAACCACGGACAGGTGGTGTGCGGCAAGGATTTCGACCAGGCATTCGAACGTGCCATGTTCTTCGAGATGGCATGCCGCATCATCGTACAGACAGGTGGTGACTATTCTGTGCTCACGCCTCAGGAAATTGAGGACCTGGACATCTACGTTCTGGGCAAGAAGACTCCCCTGCAACAGTAATCAATCGGCATAGACAAAGGATGAGGACATCCACCCCACAATCCTATTTCAGGACGGTTGCCGGATGTTTTCATCCTTTGTTTCACTTACTTAAAAATAAACAAGACACTAAATGAGCAAAGTATATCTTGCCGCCGACTTTGGCGGAGGTAGCGGACGCGTCATTGCCGGATGGCTCGAGGACGGGAAACTCATCATGGAAGAGGTACACCGCTTCGGCAACCGACAGGTACGCCTTGGAGACCACGTCCATTGGGACTTCCCTGCCCTGTTCGAGGATATGAAGGTTGGTTTGAAGAAAGCCGCATCCAAGGGCTATCAGGTAGAGAGCATCGGTGTGGACACATGGGGTGTGGACTTTGGACTGATTGACCGCGACGGACAACTCATAGGCAACCCAGTTTGCTACCGCGATGCACGCACCACCGGCATGACAGAGAAACTCTTCGAGACCCTCTCTCCCACCGAGCATTATGCAACTACAGGCATTCAGGTGATGGAGATTAATACTTTGGCACAGTTGCTCAGCATCAAGGGCACGGCACAACTGGAGTCGGCTCACCGCCTTCTCTTCCTGCCCGACCTTTTCAGTTACTTCCTCACCGGCAAGGCAACAAACGAATATTGTATAGCTTCCACTTCAGAACTCCTTGATGCAAAACGCAGAGACTGGTCGTGGGAGACAATCGAGGCGCTCGGACTGCCTAAGCATATCTTTGGTGAGATAGTTATGCCAGGTACCGTGCGTGGAGAATTGCGCACAGACATTGCTGAAGAGACAGGACTTGGCGACGTTAAGGTAATAGCCGTAGGTTCACACGACACAGCTTCTGCCGTAGCCGCCGTACCAGCCATCGAAGGCGACGGTCCCGTAGCATTCCTCAGTTCCGGCACATGGTCGTTGCTGGGTCTTGAGTTGCCAGAACCCATCCTTACCGAAGAAGCCCGCAAGGCAGAGTTCACCAACGAAGGTGGTGTTGGCGGACGCATACGCTTCCTGCAGAACATCACCGGCCTATGGATCATGCAGCGACTGATGTCAGAGTGGAAGGAGCGTGGCGAGGAACAGACCTTTGCCCAGATTCTGCCAGCAGCCGAACAGGCAAACATCTCAAGCATCATCCCCGTGGCAGATGCCGCCTTCATGAATCCATCATCAATGGAGCAGGCCATCTGCGATTATTGCAAGCATAGCAACCAGCAGGTTCCCCAGACAAAGGGAGAACTGGTACGCTGTGTCATGCTTTCCCTGGCAACCAAGTATCATGAAGCTATCAATGGCATAAGCGGTATTATACCCGAGAAGCCCAAACGTCTGCACATCATTGGTGGCGGATCACAAAACGACCTTCTCAACCAGTACACCGCCGATGCTCTTGGCATACCCGTATGGGCAGGTCCCGTTGAAGCTACGGCAATGGGCAATATCCTTGTTCAGGCAATGGCATCCGGGGAAATAGCAGACATGGGCGAATTGCGCGAGGTTGTGCGCCGTAGCGTTACTCCGAAGGTTTTCGAACCCCAAAAGGCTTAATCCCTCACCCTTGCTAACAAACAGACTTAACAATCCTAAAAATACTATGGAAAATCCAAAAGACGGTTATCCCGTACAACAATACAACTGCCCCGTAAAACGCTATTGCCAGACACTGGACCTGCGCGACAATCCCGAACTCATTGCCGAGTATCGCCGCCGTCATAGCCAGGAGCACATCTGGAAGGAGGTACCTGAAGGCATACGCGAGGTGGGCATTCTAGAGATGGAGATATACCTCCTTGGCACACGACTGTTCATGATAGTAGAGACACCACTCGACTTCGATTGGGACACCGCCATGGCACGACTTGGCACCCTGCCTCGTCAGGCAGAATGGGAAGACTACATGGCAGAGTTCCAGTTAGTAAAGGCTGGCATGTCTTCAGCAGAGAAATGGCAGATGATGGACCGAATATTCCATCTCTATTAACCACAAATAGGCACATGCCTGAAACCTAAACATCAACCATGAAAGAAAAACTTGTTGAAAAGAAGTACCTAATCACCTTCATCCTCATCACCTCACTATTCGCGCTATGGGGCTTTGCCAATGATATCACCAACCCCATGGTGGCGGCATTCCAGACGGTGATGGAGCTTTCCGCCTTCCAGGCATCATGGGTGCAGTGTGCATTCTATGGCGGTTATGCCACTATGGCTGTACCTGCTGCTCTATTCATTCGTAAGTTTAGCTATAAGAGTGGAATACTCTTGGGATTAGGACTTTATGCACTCGGTGCATTCCTCTTTATCCCAGCAGCTTCTATGCAGAATTTCCTTTTCTTCTGTCTGTCGCTTTACATCCTTACATTTGGTCTTGCCTTCCTTGAAACTACGGCAAACCCCTTCATCCTGTCGCTCGGTTCCAAGGAAACATCCACACGCCGACTCAACCTTGCCCAGGCATTCAACCCCATGGGTTCGCTTTCAGGTATGGCTGTAGCATCGTTGGTAGTATTGCCATCCTTGTGGTCAGACCGTCGCAACGATGCAGGAGAGACCATTTTCCACACTCTCAGCGAGGCAGAGAAGGCAAACATCAGAGTACACGACCTTGAGGTAATACGAGACCCCTATGTAATGCTCGGTGTAGTTGTTGTTATCATGTTCATCATCATCGCCATCAAGAGAATGCCTCAGACTTCTACTGACGTGAAGCAGGATTCTGCATTCCACACTATGTCTCGCCTTTGGAAGAATTGCATCTACCGCGAGGGCGTACTGACACAAATGTTCTACGTGGCAGCACAGATTATGGTATGGACCTTCATTATCCAGTATGCCGATAACCTAGGCATCAACAAGGCTACGGCACAGAACTACAACATCTTTGCCATGAGCATGTTCCTGTGCAGCCGATTTATTAGCACCTTCTTGATGAAGTATGTCAACTCCCGAGCATTGTTGGCCATCTTCGGCATTGGTGCTATGGCATGTACATTGGGAGCAATTCTCATTGTGGGCATGCCTGGCCTCTATTGCCTTGTAGGCATATCTGCCTTCATGTCACTGATGTTCCCCACCATCTATGGCATAGCCCTTGAGAATGTAGACAGCAAGGACACCTCCCTTGGAGCGGCCTTCCTTGTTATGGCCATCGTAGGCGGCGCCATCATGCCCCCGTTGCAAGGCAGTATCATAGATATGGTTACTATAGCCGGTCATCCAGCTGTAAACGTATCCTTCGTTCTGCCTCTTGTCTGCTTCCTCTTCATCACAATCTACGGCATACGCTCGTACCGCAGGTTGTAATAAACTTACATACATAGACACCTTACACAAACACAGCATTTGTTCATGAGCATAAACATTGGCGATAAAGTACGCTTCCTCCGAGAAATCGGAGGAGGCATTGTCACAGGATTCCGCAAGGGTGGGCTTATTTTAGTTGAAGACAAGGACGGTTTCGAGATTCCCATGCTTGAAAGCGATTTGGTAGTAATACCAGACAATAATACGGCTTCTACTGCAAACGATATTTCCAAGCATAAAGCAGCCAGTCATGTATATAACCCAGGACAACATCAACAGAAATCTCACGCACCTTATACAGATGAAAAAGAATCTCTGGAGCAACGTATATGTAAACTGGAACGTATTGTGCAAAAACTCTCCCATCGTATAGACGAGTTAGAAGCAGCCAATGCTCTGAGGGCACATGCACGCACCCCTGAGAATACTGGTAACACCAAGGTACATACAAAGAAACCCGCAAAAAACGATATCATCGAAGTTAATTTGCATGCCAATGCTCTTTTGGACAGCACCTTGGGATTATCTAGCTCAGAAATCAAAGACTACCAAATGAAAATCTTTAGAGAAACGATGGAGCAATATCGCCAAGACCATGGTAGACGCATCGTTTTCATACACGGAAACGGTGATGGTGTTCTACGTAAATCCATACTCACAGAACTCAAATATTCATATAAAAACTGCCGTCACCAAGACGCGTCCTTCCAACAATATGGTTTTGGGGCAACTATGGTAACAATATGCTAAATTAATAGGACCACCCTACAGCTACTAGCAAGCATAGTATGCATTGTAATTCACGCACAAGAGCACGAACCGATATTGAAGAGAAGCATATGCCTTACCTTCAGTAGCATCAGATAGCCTCCATGACAGACGAGACGAGCCAAAAATTTCAAGGCCAACAAACACAGAGTGGCATATCTGGAATGGTTCGATACTTTGACCTAGGATAGTTCTCCAAACGCTTCTCTGTCTCCTTGCTTGCAACGTTCTAAAAGGTCCGATTTATTCATCAATAACTCTATGCATCCTTTTATTATGTCCTGAAATAAATAAAAAGACTGCATAAGTAAGATAGAAAATTGTCTTTTAGATAGAAACTCAAAACACTTTTTACGTAAATTCCAAGAGTTTCAGCCAGCTCATGGACTACTCGTCCAGTTCGTCGTTAAGCAGAGGCAGACGCTTGGACATGGCAGTAATATCGTCCACACTGATGGTGCAGCTACATAGAGCATCCTCTATCCGTACTTTTCCTGCTCTATAGCCACGATGTCTACCTCAAGGCTCGTTTTCTTGACGCTCCTTGAAGGTGATTTTGTGCTTCTTCTCCGTGCAACACAACCTGCGATAGTCCGAAGTCTGAAGTGAGTTAGAGAAAGGGACCTTGCTGGCAATGCCCCTCCCCTAACCTGCAACTTCACCTACTCCCTGAACAAGGTGTAGTTTCCTGAAAAAACTCCTTACTTGAAGAAATACAAGTTGGGAGGGCGTTTATCTTGCCAATTCAAATTAGTATGAACTACCTTCTATTAAGTATTTGATGCATCTAAAAAATCGATTTTCTTTACATAAAGTAAAACTGCTTTCATTGTTGTAAGACAAGGTTCAATATCGTCTTTTACTTTAATACCTGACGAACTGATTCTATACCAGGTATTTGGCGTATATGTGTAATGGCACTTACCATTTCTTTAACATCGTGTACCATTATAACAACTTTACAGTTTACAATGCAATCGACTGTGCTTATGCATAAAGAATCCATGTTCAAGTGTAGGCGGTTGGCAATCTCCGAAGTAAGGTCCATAAGAAGGCTATGTCTGTCCACACCAGTAATTTCCAACATGATAGGGTATGAAAACCCTATACGGTTTATGGTTATGGAAGTATGTGTGTTTTCTACAATTGGTGGTGCTAGTGGGTCTTCTGCATAATTCACGCTTACTACATCGTCGCCATATTTGCTGGCCAATCGTATGGCCTCGGGACATGACCGGCGGTGAAGGGTGATATTCTCATGCTCGTCAGTTTGTGCCTTATGTCCGTGCACTCTGATTCCAATCACTTCTCCTCCAGGCAGAGGTTTGCATAGCGGACATCGGCAAACTCCGCCTCTTATCTTACGCCTTTCCTTGAGAAAAAGACGCAGATATCGTTTGGCGGCATATGTCTGGCAATAATCTATCCAGTCCTTTCTCGGACCTATTTCTGGCGATGTTATCAATTTCACACAATCTCCACCATGAAGTACCGTCTTTACACTACTTAGGGTACCGTTGACATAGGCATAGTGAGCATGTGCACCGATATTATCACCCTGCTTGAAGGCATAATCCAGCACGGTACTGTCCTTGGGCAAGATGAAGCTGTCTCCGTTGGGTGAGAAAACAGTGATATCATCATAGTATAGACTTGAGGAGATGTGCTCTAGAAAAAGGGCCTCGTTGCCCTGTGAAACAATGTCTTCCAGCACCTTGCGAAAGCGTTTCACCCAGTTGCCAATATTGTTGCCTATCTCGTTAATACAACCCACTTGACTGGCCTTTACCATATTTTCCGAGCATATCTGCACGTCCTCCCATATGCCACCTGGGGAGAGCAACATCATACGAAGACATTGGTATGAGTTCTCCTTGGGCTGTTCTATTTGGTTTATGAAACTGCCCGGCCTCTCTCGGAAATCCCGTGTAAGCAGGTTGTATATCTTCAAGCATGTTTCCTTGTCGTTTAGTGGATTATCCAACGTGTCTTCCCAGAATGTAATGCGTATATAGTATCTGTTAGGCAAATGCCAAAAGTCCAGGTTCGATTGTTTCATCCTGCGCCAGATGGAATAAGGGCGTCGCCAGAAGGGCTTCACCTCGCATTGTATACCATGGTCGCGTAATGTACCACGGACATCCTTGCAGAATTTCTGCAAGCGTTCGCGATTCTGTTCTTCGTCCTGCCTCAGCCATTGTTCTATGTCGCCGTACTCCAGTTCGCAACGATACTTGAAAGAAAGGTTTTCCAAGTCGGACTTAACTTCAAAGAGTCCCAAACGGTTTGCCAACGGTGCATAGAAACAATCCGTCTCTCCGGCTATCTTCATCTGCTTGTCGGGACGCATGGATTGCAAGGTGCGCATGTTGTGCAGGCGGTCACTTATTTTCACCATCACAGCCCTAATGTCGTAATGCAACGATGCAAGTATCTGCTGGTAGTTATCTACCTGCTTCGTTGTGCGGTAAGTTTCCTTCTGCTGCTTCGTAACAACATTCACAAGCCCTGCTACATCATTACCAAAGCGTTGGCGTATATCCTCTACAGTATAGGGCGTGTCCTCTACCACATCATGAAGGAAGGCTGTGATGACGGTATTAGCATCCAATTGCAATTCTTTGGCAACGATGAGTGCCACAGAAATGGGGTGCAGTATATATGGTTCGCCTGATTTGCGTCTTTGAGGGGCATGTGCTTCCTTAGCCAAGAAGTAGGCCTGACGAACACGTTCCAGATCCTCCGGAGTGACACGTGGAGTTATGGCATCAAACACCTGTTGTGCCAAATCATTGACAATCTGTTTGTAGTCCATGATAGCAGTGGTTTGTGGTTTTGTGTCTACTAATTTATGATTTATTTGGCAAAGTTAACGAATTTTATATCAAAGTGGGAATAAATGTCGTTTATTTTTGCCACAATCCCCTTTTTTATATATCTTTGCGCATGTTAGCTATATAATAAATAATGTATAGCCTTAGTGGGGAGGTATCTTAGTAAGTAATATAAGTAAAAGAAACATAAGATTATGAAAGCATTTGTATTCCCCGGTCAGGGAGCACAGTTTACCGGTATGGGCAAAGACCTGTACGAGAGTAACGAGGTGGCAAAAGAGATTATGGAAAAGGCCAACGAGATACTTGGCTTCCGCTTGACCGATATTATGTTTGAGGGTGATGCCGAGGCATTGAAGCAGACAAAGGTTACCCAGCCGGCTGTATTCCTGCATAGTGTGGTTATGGCCAAGTGTATGGGTGATGACTTCCAGCCCGATATGGTGGGAGGTCATTCCCTGGGTGAGTTCAGCGCCTTGGTAGCTGCTGGTGCTTTGGACTTTGAGGATGGTTTGAAGTTGGTCTATGCCCGTGCTTTGGCTATGCAGAAGGCATGCGAGGCTGCTCCTGGTGGTATGGCCGCCGTGTTGCGCTTGACCGACGAGCAGATAGAGCAGATTTGTGCCGACGTAACGGCTCAGGCAGGCAAGGGAGTGGTGGTAGCCGCCAATTATAATTGTCCCGGTCAGTTGGTTATCAGCGGAAACAAGGAAGCCGTAGAGGTAGCATGCGAGAAGCTTCTCGAAGCCGGTGCACGCCGTGCCCTGATGCTGCCCGTGGGCGGTGCTTTCCATAGCCCCTTGATGCAACCTGCCAAGGACGAGTTGGAAGCAGCTATTGCCTCAACAGTATTTCATGTGCCCACATGTCCCATCTATCAGAACGTAGATGGCAAGGCACACACCAATCCAGAGGAAATCAAGCAGAACCTTATTGCCCAGTTGACCGCCAGCGTACGTTGGACACAGGAAGTTGAAGCTATGGTAGAGGCCGGTGCAACCGAGTTTGTTGAGTGTGGCCCTGGTCAGGCCTTGACTGGTATGATAACAAAGATTGCAAAGGGCGCTAACGTCCTGCATGCTTAATCGATTGTACAGATAGCAATGAATATATATCAAATTTTTACCCGCTTGTTCGGTGCAAATGTGGAGCACCCAGTGCCCAACGGCAGTAAGAGTCAGAACGGATGTGGCACCATGTCGGCCTTTACCCCCAAGGCACTTGCCGACATAAAGGCCATGGGCATTACACATATCTGGTACACAGGCATTATAGAGCATGCCACACAAACAGACTATAGCCGATATGGCATTCGCAAGGACCATCCCGAAGTGGTGAAAGGACGTGCCGGCAGCCCCTATGCCATCAAGGACTACTACGATGTGGATCCAGATTTGGCCACCAAGGTGCCTGAGCGAATAAAAGAATGGGAGGCGCTCATTGAGCGCACCCACAAAGCTGGCATGAAAGTCATTCAGGACTTCGTGCCCAATCATGTGGCACGCGAATATCATTCGGATGCTTGCCCTGAAGGTTGCCTGGATTTGGGTGAAGGTGACGATACGTCGCTCAATTACTCTCCAGAGAATAATTTCTACTATCTGGGTGAGCCTCTGCATTTGGACAATATCCTGAGCGAGGAGCAACTAGCAAAGGCAAACCTTTATGAAGAGACTCCTGCCAAGGCTACTGGTAACGATGTGTTCTCTGCATGGCCTGGTAGAAACGACTGGTATGAAACAGTGAAGCTGAACTATGGCCCCAACACATATGCCAAGATGCTTCAGATCTTGCTTTACTGGGCGAAGAAAGGCGTGGATGGTTTCCGTTGCGATATGGCCGAAATGGTGCCGGTGGAGTTCTGGGAGTGGGTTATACCACAGGTAAAGGAACTGTATCCCGATATCATCTTCATAGCAGAGGTATATAATCCTCAGTTGTATCGCGACTATATCTTCCGTGGCCATTTTGATTATCTTTACGACAAGGTGGGACTTTATGACAAGCTCAAGGCTGTATGTGCAGGATGGTGCTCGGCCAAGGAACTGACCGCCTGCTGGCAGAGTGTGGAGGACATACAGAGCCACATGCTCAACTTCCTGGAGAACCACGACGAGCAACGTATAGCCAGTGACTTCTTCGCTGGCGATGCCAAGAAGGGACGTCCCATGATGCTTGTGAGCACACTGATGAACACCAACCCCATGATGATATACTTCGGTCAGGAACTGGGCGAGAAGGGTATGGATAGTGAAGGTTTCTCTGGCGAGGACGGCCGTACAACTATCTTTGATTATTGGACGGTGGATACCATACGCCGTTGGCGTAATGGTGGAAAATTTGATAGCTCTCTGCTTACTGACGAGGAGAAGAGCCTGAAAGATTTCTATACACAAACCCTGCGCTTGGCAGAGGAAGAACCAGCTTTCAGCGAAGGTCTTTTCTGGGATCTTATGTATGTGAACGGACATCTGGACAGACAATATGCCTTCCTGCGTAGCGACAAGAAGAAGACCTATCTGGTGGTGGCAAACTTCTCCGGTGAGAACATTACCACGGACATTCGCATCCCTGCTGATGCCATAAGGTCTTTGACACCAGAGTCGGAAAAAGTGAAGAGCAATCTTGCACATGACATCATCGTGTCCGTCAAAGTGAAGGCATGGGATGGCATAGTGAAGAAGATAAAGTTATAGGCAGACAATGAACAGCGTAAATAAAATCAACCATTCGCACCTTGTCATCATGGCAGGTGGCATAGGAAGCCGTTTCTGGCCCATGAGCACCCCCGAACGTCCCAAACAATTCGTAGATGTACTGGGCACGGGACGTACGTTCATACAAATGACCGTTGACCGTTTCAAGGGGATACTCCCGGCAGAAAATGTGTGGGTAGTGACAAGCCAGGCATACAAGGACATCGTAGCCGAGCAACTTCCTGAAGTGCCATGTGGCAACATCCTGCTGGAACCCTGCCGTCGCAATACCGCACCCTGCATTGCCTATGCCGCGTGGAGGATAAAGAGCATAGATCCCAAGGCTACCATTGTAGTTAGCCCTTCCGACCATCTTGTGTTGGATACTCCCGAGTTCCAGCGCGTGGTGAAGAGCGCAATGGACTTTGCATCTACATCGGATGCCATAGTCACTCTGGGCATGAAGCCTACACGCCCCGAAACCGGATACGGCTACATACAGACGGATATGAGTTGTCCTTCTGCCCGCAACAAGGAAATTTATCGTGTAGACTCCTTCCGCGAGAAGCCCGACCTAGCTACAGCCGAGAAGTATATTCGCAAGC
>JAZRIA010000251.1:0-11603 GCA_045645045.1 Bacteroidaceae bacterium
ATTGCTTCTGCCCTCGCCAGTTTTCCGTTTTCCGTTTTCCGTTTTCCGTTTGTCTTTGTCGTTCTCTGTCTTGTCGGCAACATCGCACACTACGCTACGGCCTTTTACAGTCACTCCGTGTTTCATGGCCTTGATGACATCCTGGGCCTGCTCTGCAGCAACCTCCACGAAGGTAAAACTCTTCATGAGGTCTATCTTGCCAACCTCCACCTGCATGCCCTTGGTGCTACGGTTTATCAGTCCGATGACCTCCTTAGCGTAGAAACCGTCTATCTTGCCCACATTAAGGAACAGACGGGTATAGCCCTCTTCGGCCAGGCGTGGACCCTTGCCTCCGCGTTTTGAACGGTCGGCACCATTGCCGCCCTTGCTTTCCTGCACCTCCTCAATTTCTGGCGCGTCGGCATAGTAGGCAAGGAAGCGTCCGAACTCACGGCTGACAATACGCTTGATGAGTTCCTCCTTGTCGAGCCACTCCCAACGGCGTACCACTTCGGGCATAACATCGGCAATCTCCTCTTCCATGACATCAACACGCTCTATGTCGTCTATGACACGATAGAGCTGTTTCTGACAGATGTCCTTGCCAGAGGGTAGGGTGCCACGCTCAAACTGCTTCTGTATGGCCTTTTCTATAATGCGTATCTTGCCCTTCTCGCGTACATGCACTATGCTGATGCTCGTGCCTTTCTTGCCGGCACGGCCTGTGCGTCCGCTTCGGTGGGTGTAGTTCTCGGTGTCGTCGGGCAGACCGTAGTTGATGACATGGGTAAGGTCGTGTACATCCAGGCCGCGTGCTGCCACATCGGTGGCAACCAGTAGTTGTGTGCGGTGCTGGCGGAACTTCTGCATGGTCAGGTCGCGCTGCTGCTGGGACAGGTCGCCATGCAGTGCATCGGCATTGTAACCGTCCTGTATCAGTTTGTCGGCAATCTCCTGAGTCTCCATGCGTGTGCGGCAGAATACGATACCGTAGATGCGGGGGTAATAGTCCACAACACGCTTCAGAGCGAGGTACTTATCTTGCGCGCGTACCATATAATATATATGGTTGACATGCTCGGCACCTTCGTTGCGCGAGCCAACCTGTATCTCCTTTGAATCCTTGAGGTACTGGCGTGCTATGGATTCTATCTCCTTGCTCATGGTGGCAGAGAAGAGCAGTGTGCGATGCTCTTCGGGGATACCGCCAAGGATTTCGTTCAGGTCCTCCTGAAATCCCATCGTTAGCATTTCGTCGGCCTCGTCCAATACCACGTTCCTTATGGTTGAAAGGTTGGCAGCACCACGCTTCATCAGGTCGATAAGGCGTCCAGGGGTGGCAACCAATACGTTTACACCACGTTTCAGAGCGCGTATCTGTGCTTCGATGCTTGTACCTCCATAGACGGGCAGTATGTGTACACCCTCGGAGTGCTTGGAGAATCCCTCCAGGTCGTCAGCAATCTGCAGACACAATTCTCTGGTGGGAGCCAGAATCAGGGAAGCAGGATGCTGAGGCGCACCCTCAGTAAGTTGGACTATAGGCAGGCCGTATGCCGCCGTCTTGCCGGTACCGGTTTGTGCCAGTGCCACAAGGTCGCCTTGCCATCCGCTTTCGTCTCCATTGCCTAAGAGTACGGGAATCACCGCCTCTTGAATGGGCATGGGGTATTCATAACCTTGCTCGCCTATGGCTTGCAGTATTCTCTCGTTCAGTCCTAATTCTTCAAATGATTTCATTCGAAACAGTCTTCTGTATGTTGTTCTTATACGTCCAGAGTATAGACGTTTGTTTCCTTTTGCTTGAAGCCCATCTTGCGATATAGGGCATTGGCTGCCACACGGGCAGGTTTGGAGGTAAGTCCCACCTTATATGGCTGTCCCGTGCCGCGAAGATAATCCAATGCCTCTTCTACAAGTCTGCGTCCCAATCCGGTGCCCTGACATTCGGGTAGGACCACTACGTCCTCTATGGTGGCATGGCGTCCTGTGGGTATGGTGAAGCAGCACACTGTGGTCATGCCAACTATTTTTCCTTCTTCATTCCTCGCCACAAACAGGTGCGAATCCTCCTTGGCTATGACCTCGTCGATTATTTCCCTGTTGGCCTTGCACGAAGTGGAAAGCACGCTAATCAAAGTTTCTATCTGACGGAAATCCTCGTCCGAGCAGAATGTCATTATTGATATTTCCATAGGGTAAGTGGAATTTGTTACAATGTCTCCTGCGATGTATTGTCAGTGTTTGTTGCTGTTTGTATCATGTGTTCCTGTCTGCCACCAATGACATACCACCACAATATTGCTACAGCAAGCAGAAGCAGGATGGCAATGGCGCTCCAAGCTGTAGAGGTTCCGCCTATGGCTTTCACCATGCTGTATTCTTTTATCTTGTCGCCAAGCAACCAGACTTGCAGGCATGCCACCGAGTTGTTGAGGACATGCAGGATGATGGGCCATATTATGTTTCCGCTGCGCCAATACAATATGCCAAGCATGATGCCCATAGCAGCAGCAAAGAATACCTGTGCAGGGTTCATGTGCATCAGACCGAAGAGTACAGCACTTACGAGGATGGCGGTTGGGACACTGCTATTGCGTCTGAGCATATGCCCCATGATGCCCCAGCGGAACATTATCTCTTCACCCAAAGGTGCAGCTATGGCAATTGCCAGCATGCCCCATGGTTCGCGGCACATATCTATCATCTGTTCCTCCAGGATATTGGGCAGTACTAGCAGTTCGCTGAGCAAATCCAGCGCTATGGCGCCGAGGATGCATCCGCCGAGGGCTATAAGGCTTCGTTTCCATGGAGTGGAGGACGGCACGAAGTTGCTTTTGAGGTAAAGACTTCGGTGGAAAAGAAACAGGCAAGAGAGCGCCATAAGCACATTGCATGCAAAGGTGGCTATGCCCATAAGTTGCGCATCAAACACTCTGTTCGAGACATTGTCCAGCAGGTTGCCCCCACCGCTAAACATCTGAACGAACAGTACGACGAGTCCTGCCATTGCCTGGAACAGCAGGAAAAGAAGCAAGGCCAGAAGAGGGCGCTTGAGAATGACAAGGAATCTGTTCATGATAGGTTGACTATTAAGTCCTCTCGGTGGAGGCACGGGCATATCTGCCACTATGTACAGAGTACAAAAGTAACCATTTATCCATAAAAACGCAAAGATTTCTTGTACGGCTTTCAGGAATTGCTTACTTTTGTCCTCATAATGCAGACACAGGATACCATAACCAGCGCACAGAACCCCAAGATAAAGGCTCTGTTGCAACTTCAGCAGAAATCGGCTTGCCGCAGAGAACAGGGACTTTTTGTCGTTGAAGGCAGAAGGGAACTCATGCACTGCCTGTCCAAGGGATACCAGGCAGATACCTTGTTTATCTGCACCGAGATATTGAAGGCAGAGCAGGAGTATGATAATCTTATTGCCGCCATGCCTTCTTGCAAGTGCATATATGTTTCACCCAATGTATATGACCGTATAGCTTACCGTGGCGGCACAGAAGGCGTAGTGGCCACCATACGCATGAAGGAGCATGGCCTGGACACTTTGCCTGCTCCAACAGAAGGGTATGCGCCGCTCTACGTTGTACTGGAAAGTGTGGAGAAACCCGGCAATCTCGGTGCTATCCTGCGCAGTGCAGATGCCGCCGGCGTGGATGCCGTGATAGTGTGCGACCCGTTGACCGACCTCTACAATCCCAATCTCATACGTTCCTCTCTGGGCGGTATCTTCTCTGTACCTACTATAGCATGTACCAGCCAGGAGTGCATACAGCATTTCAAGTCAAATGGCATACGCATCCTCACGGCGCAGTTGCAGGACTCGTCCCTGTATTACGATACGGACATGACCCTGCCCACAGCCATTGTTATGGGTACTGAGGCTACTGGTCTTACTGACCAGTGGCGTAAGGCCGCCGAAGCACACATACGCATTCCCATGCTAGGCATACTGGACTCGTTGAATGTATCAGTATCTGCCGCCATACTGATGTTTGAGGCTGTAAGACAGAGACAAGGGAGTAACGTTGAGCGCTGATGTATAGCGTTTAACATGGGAACAAAGATCGATGCGATAAAAAACGTGAAATGAAAAAAGGAATCTCAAGTGAGATTCCTTTTTCGTACCCAGAGCCGGGATCGAACCGGCACACCTTGCGGTATTGGTGTTTGAGACCAACGCGTCTACCTATTCCGCCATCTGGGCTTTTTGCGAGTGCAAAGGTATGGCATTTTTTCGGAAACTCCAAACAATTGACAAAAAAAGTGTCTAAAGCACAATGTTTTTGTGGAAGATGTAATTACTTTTCTGCAGGTTCTGCAGGCTTTTCCTCCTTCTTCTTGGCAAGGTACTCGGGAAGTGCCATGCCGGCCTGGTCGAACAGGTCGTTCAGGGGAGGTACGGACTTCATGAGGCCTGACAGGAAGTTGGCGGTAGAGGTCTGGCCATTGGCATTGCCTGCACCACCGTCCCAAACGGTAACCTTGTCGATATTGATACCCTTGATGGCATCCACCTGAGTCTTGACGAGTTCGGGCAGCTTCTCCAGCAGGAGCAGGGTGTAAGCCTTGGTGGCATCGCCACCGGCAGCCTTGATCATGCGGTCGTAACCCTCAGCCTGCTTGGTGAGGATCTCGTACAGACCCTTAGCCTCTGCCTCCATCTTGGCGAAGATGGCATCAGCCTCACCCTTGGCATTCACGCGCTTCTGCTCTGCCTCTGCCTCTGCGGCGATGACCAGACGGCGCTTCTCGATTTCCTGAGCCACGATGACGTTAGCGTTCTGGCTGGCACGGTCACGGTCGGCACGAGCATCCTCGGCCTTCTGCTCAGCAGCATAAGCTTCCTCCAGAGCTTGGGCCTGGGCAACCTTCTCGGCAGCAATGGCCTTGCGCTGAGCCTCGGCCTCGCGCTCACGACGGTTTGCGTCAGAGTTGGCAATGGTAATCTTTGCCTCGTTCTCACCCTGCACGGCCTGGGCATTGGCTTCGGCGGTACGGATACGGGTTTCGCGGACGGCCTCGGCACGGCCGATTTCACCCACCTTCTCCTGCTCGGCAACGCGAACCTTAGCCTCGTTGATGGCCTTGGCGGCAGCCTCCTGGCCGAGAGCCTCGATGTAGCCGCTCTCGTCCTTGATGTCAGTAACGTTAACGTTGATGAGGCGCAGGCCAATCTTCTTCAACTCCACTTCCACGTTTGCGGTGATGGCCTCCAGGAACTTGTCGCGGTCGGAGTTCAGTTCCTCGATGCTCATGGTGGCGATAACCAGACGCAACTGGCCGAACAAGATATCGCGTGCCATTTCCTGAATCTGTGAAGACTGAAGACCCAGTAGGCGCTCGGCAGCAGCCAGCATGGAGTCGGGCTCGGTGCTGATACCCACGGTGAAACGGCAGGGAACGTCCACGCGGATGTTCTGGCGAGACAGGGCATTGGTAAGGTTGGCATCAATGCCAATGGGGGTCAGCGACAGGTAGGCATAGTCCTGGATGACGGGCCATACGAAGGTACCGCCACCATGGACGCACTTGGCAGAGCCACGGTCGCCAGTAGTACCATATACAACAAGAATCTTGTCAGAAGGACAACGGCGGTAGCGGTTCAGTATGGCCATCACAAGCATTACGAATACCACTACACCAACGATAATCAAAAAAATAGGATCAATCATAATGGATATTGTTTTAGGTTAGAGAATTAATGTTAGGACCCCCTCAATCCCCCTGTAGGGGGAGGAGCAGATGAGCGATTAACGGGTGAGCGGTGAAAGTTTTCCGTTTTCACATTTCCGTTTCCTACAGTTTTTCCACGAGCACTGTTGTGCCGTCGATGACCTCCGTAACACGCACTTTGGAACCAGAGCAGAGAGGGGTGTCGGAGTCTGTCAGGGCAGCAAGTTCCTGCACAGAGCCAGAGAAACTGATTTGCACTTTGCCCATGCCAGAACGGTTGGCAGGGACGGTGAGGTACACGTCCACGGTGTGGCCAATGCAGTCGCTGATGCGATAGGCGCCGTTCCTTTCTAGTTTGCGCAATTGCCTATATATAATAAGGAATATATACACAAAGAGCACACCTACCAGTATGGCCACGATGGTCAGGACTATGGTATTGGGAATAACCGAATAAAGGCACACGCCACCCCAACCCAAACCAAGCAGGAAGTTAATGAAGTTGCGGATGGTGAACAATTGCATGGCACCACCTGTATCCAAAGTATCTCCGTCGGAAAAGTCGCTGTCTCCGCCGAAGTCTGCATCGCCCCCCAGGTCCACGTCGGTATCTGTATCACCGATACCGATGAAGGTGAGCACCATCTGAATTAGGAAGACCAGCGAGGTAACCAATGCAATCACCCAATACACCTGCAGGGTGGAAGGCAGGGCATTGTACCATTCATAGAAAGCGTTTGTCATAGGTATAAGAGTTTTTTTGTTGAAATACTAATTTCTCTTTTGTCATAGACAAAGATATGTAAAAGGAAAGAAAGTGCAAAATCTGACGGAACTTTTTTAATATTTAAATAAGGTATATGTGGGAAAAATAACTTATCTTTGCGGTCAGCATCGTAAAAATTATCGTATAATGAACAAGAATCTTGTAATTGTGGAGAGCCCTGCCAAGGCAAAGACTATAGAAAAGTTTCTTGGAGAGGAATACAAGGTACAGTCCTCTTACGGACACATCCGTGATTTGAAGAAGAAGAACTTCAGCATAGATACAAATACCTTTGCTCCCCAGTACGAAATACCTGCAGATAAGCAGAAAATAGTGCAGACACTGAAGAAGATGTCGGCAGAGGCGGAAACCGTATGGCTGGCTTCCGATGAGGACCGTGAAGGAGAAGCCATCTCATGGCACCTTCAGCAGGTACTGGAACTGGATCCCACACGCACAAAGCGTATAGTGTTCCATGAGATAACGAAGAATGCCATTCTGGAGGCAATAGAGAATCCCCGTACGATAGACGAGAATCTGGTTAATGCACAGCAGGCACGCCGTCTGCTAGACCGCATTGTAGGTTTCAAGCTCAGTCCCGTCTTGTGGCGCAAGGTGAAGCCAGCCCTTTCTGCAGGTCGCGTGCAGAGTGTGGCAGTCCGCCTGATTGTAGAGCGCGAGAGAGAGGTGACCGCTTTCCAGAGTGAGGCATCGTATCGTGTTACCGCCTTGTTCCAGACAGAGAAGGGCGAGGAGGTGAAGGCAGAACTGTCTCGCCGTTTCCAAACCAAGGAAGAAGCTGTCGCTTTTCTTGAACTTTGCAAGGGTGCAACATATACCATACAGGAGGTAACGAAGAAACCAGCGAAAAGAACTCCGGCACCTCCCTTTACCACTTCCACTTTGCAACAGGAGGCTGCACATCGCCTTGGTCTAAGCGTGGCACAAACCATGATGATAGCCCAGCGCTTATATGAGGGGGGTATGATTACATACATGCGTACCGATAGTGTGAACCTCTCTAAACTCTGTCTGGCTGCTAGCAAGAAGCATATCACTGAAACCATGGGCAAGGAGTATGCGCAGACACGCCAGTACCATACCAGTAGCAAGGGAGCCCAAGAGGCCCACGAGGCCATCCGCCCCACCTACATGGACAAGACAGAGATACAGGGTTCGGCACAGGAAAAGAGGCTGTACGAACTGATATGGAAGCGCACCATAGCATGCCAGATGGCAGATGCACAGATAGAGCGCACGCAGGCCGTCATCTCCATCAGCGGAGTAGACGACTGCCAGTTCGTGGCATCGGGCGAAGTGATTACCTTTGACGGTTTCCTGAAGGTATACCAGGCACAGAACCTTTCTGCCGAAGACGAGGAGAACGAGGCAGGCGAGAACCTGTTGCCAACCTTGACAGACGGACAGATGCTTGCTGGCAACGAAATCCTTGCCACACAGCGCTTCAGCCAGCGTCCACCCAGATACAACGAGGCTTCTTTGGTTAAGAAACTGGAGGAACTGGGCATAGGCCGTCCTTCCACATATGCAACCACCATCACCACCATACAGGACCGCGAATATGTCCAGAAGGGTGACAAGCAGGGCGAAACTGTTCCCTACACTACCATAACACTGAACGGCGGCAACATCACCGAGACGGAAAAGGAAATAACCATCGGTGCAGAGAGGGGTAAGCTCCTGCCCACCGACACAGGCATTGTGGTGAACGACTTCTTGCAGGTCAGTTTCCCCGAGATTATGGACTACAACTTCACCGCCGAGGTGGAGAAGGAGTTCGATGACATTGCCGAGGGCAAGGCCGAGTGGACACAGGTGATACGCAAGTTCTACGAGGACTTCGAACCCAAGGTGGAGCTGAGCATGAACAGCCGTAGCGAGCGCAGGGTAGGCGAGCGTATTCTGGGTACAGACCCCAAGAGCGGAGAACCCGTGATGGTGAAGATAGGCCGCTTCGGCCCTGTGGTGCAGATAGGCAGCACAGACAGTGCTGAAAAGCCACGCTTTGCCCAGTTAAAGAAGGAGCAGAGCATGGAGACAATCACCCTGGAACAGGCTTTGGAACTTTTCCGTTTGCCTCGCGAACTGGGCGAATACGACGATTGCATCGTGAAGATAGGCGCCGGCAAGTTCGGCCCCTACATCAATATCGGCAAGTCCTACATATCCATACCCAAGGGCACCGATCCCCTGAGCATCACTCTGGAGCAGGCCGTGCAGATAATCCTGCAATACCGTCTGGATGAGGCACGCAAGCACCTGAAGACCTTCGAGGAGGATGCAGAACTGGAGGTGATGAACGGCAGATACGGTCCATACCTGTCCTACAAGAAGCAGAACTACAAACTGCCCAAGAATATGCACGAAAAGGCAGAGTCGCTGACCTATGAGGAGTGCATGGAGATTATCAACAACGCACCGGCACCGGCAGCCAAGCCTGTCAGAAGAAAGAAGTAGGCAGACATGAAGAGCATTGTCCTGTTGGGATACATGGGTGCAGGAAAGACCACCGTGGGTCATGCACTTGCCAAGGAGATGGGCCTCCAGTTCTACGACCTGGACTGGTACATAGAGATGCGTTTCCACCGCAGCGTGGCACAAATCTTCGAGGAACGTGGCGAGGATGGCTTCCGCGAGATGGAGCGCAATATGCTCCATGAGGTGGCAGAATTCGAGAACGTCATCATCTCATGCGGAGGCGGCACGCCATGCTTCTACGACAACATGGACTACATGAATTCGCTCTGCGAAACCATATACCTGAAGGCATCGGCAGAAGTGCTGGCAGCCCACCTGAAGATGGGCAAGGTGGTACGCCCCCTCATCCAGGGCAAGACCGATGAGGAACTTACCGCCTATATCCAGGGCATGCTCGACCAGCGCGAGCCTTACTATATGAAGGCCAAGCATATCTTCAACGTGGACCTGCTGAATTCCAGAGAGAAGGTGGCGGAAAGTGTCAGGCTCCTGAGGGAGGCAACCGGCATTTAGCCCGGCAGACAATCAAATTAATCATTTTATTACTATACAGTCTAACCATTACAACAACTGCCTTTGGCAATAATCCTGTCATATAAATGAAAAAGTGGCGTATTGAGGACTCGGAAGAGCTTTACAACATCAAAGGATGGGGTGTAAATTTCTTTGGTATCAACGACAAGGGACATGTCTATGTGGAGCCCAAGAAGAACGGAGCACGCATAGACCTGAAGGAAGTGGTGGACCGCCTTGCCACCAAGCATGTTGCAGCACCTATGCTTCTGCGCTTCCCTGATATCCTGGACAGCCGTATCCAGAAGACCGATGCCTGTTTCCGCACAGCTGGCAAGGAATATAACTATCAGGGAGAGCACTTCATCATATTCCCCATTAAGGTGAACCAGATGCGTCCCGTGGTTGAGGAGATCATCAGCCATGGCAAGAGATACAATCTTGGCCTGGAGGCAGGCAGCAAGCCCGAACTTCATGCCGTGCTGGCAACACACATGGACTCAGACTCGCTCATTATCTGTAATGGCCACAAGGACCAGAACTTCATTGAGTTGGCTCTGCTGGCACAGAAGATGGGAAAGCGTGTGTTCCTGGTGGTGGAGAAATTGCCAGAACTGAAAATCATTGCCGACACAGCAGCCAAGCTCGGTGTGCGTCCCAATCTTGGCATACGTATAAAGCTGGCCTCAAGCGGTAGCGGCAAGTGGCAGGAGAGCGGTGGCGATGCCAGCAAGTTCGGCCTGAACAGTTCCGAACTGCTAACAGCCCTGCAGACTCTGGAGGAAATGAATCTGAAGGATTGCCTGACATTCATCCACTTCCACATCGGCAGCCAGATAACAAAGATACGCCGTATATCCACAGCACTGAAGGAGGCTGCACAGTTCTACGTACAGCTTCATGCCATGGGCTACAATATCAAGTTTGTCGATTGTGGCGGTGGTCTTGGTGTTGACTACGACGGCACACGAAGCAGCAACTCGGAAAGTTCTGTCAACTATAGCATTCAGGAGTATGTCAATGACTGTGTCTATACCTTTGTTGAGGCCGCAAACAGGAACAATATCCCTCATCCAAACCTCATCACCGAGGGTGGCCGCAGCCTTACGGCACATCACTCTGTGCTGATTCTGGATGTAATGGAAAGCGTTACGGCGCCTCAGATGCCCGAGGACTTCCAGCCCACGGCTGAAGACCACAAGCTGGTACATGACCTGACGGAGATTTGGGACAAACTGTCCAACCGTTCCATGCTTGAGGACTGGCACGATGCCGAGGATATTCGAGAGGAGGCGCTGGACCTCTTCCGTCATGGCATCATCGACCTGAAGACCCGTGCACAGATAGAGAGTCTTTACTGGGCCATCAGCCATGAGGTGGCAGAACTGGCACATCATCAGAAGCATGTCCCCGACGAATTGCGCACCCTGGACAAGCAGATGGCCGACAAGTACTTCTGCAACTTCTCCCTGTTCCAGAGCCTGCCCGACTCATGGGGTATCGACCAGCTGTTCCCCATCATGCCCATTGCGCGCCTGGAGGAACGCCCCACACGCTCGGCAACATTGCAGGATATTACCTGCGACTCGGACGGCAAGATTTCGGCATATGTCAACGGCACACAGCAGACAAGCTATCTGCCCTTGCATAGCATCAAGCATGGCGACCATTACTATATCGGCGTGTTCCTCGTAGGTGCATACCAGGAAATCCTGGGTAACATGCACAACCTCTTCGGCGACACTAATGCCGTGCATATCTCCATAAACAGTGATGGCGGTTATGAGATAGAGCAGATTATCGACGGCGAGACCGTGGCAGATGTGCTTGAGTACGTACAGTATGAACCCAAGAAACTGGTTCGTCGCCTGGAGATTTGGGTTAGCAAGGCAATAAAGGACGGCAAGATTACAGATACAGAGGGCAAGGAGTTCATCAGCAACTACCGTGCTGGCCTGTATGGTTATACCTATTTGGAATAGAATTGGCAGGATGGACAAGATAAATGTGATAAAGGTGGGTGGAGCCGTTGTGGAGAACGAGGCTTCGCTGAAGGAACTGATAAACCAGTTTGCCACCATGCCCGGCTACAAGGTGCTGGTACATGGCGGTGGACGTTCTGCCACCAGGATAGCAGCACAACTGGGTATAGAAA
>JAZRIA010000252.1:0-1967 GCA_045645045.1 Bacteroidaceae bacterium
CCCCTTCAATACGAGCAATAGCCTGACCCTCATTACGAAGGACTTCTTGGTGTATACCTACTATAGTTCTTCCACAAGCACAGGCAGTGGCAAATATCTGTATGCAGCGGTGTACAGCAAAAGTACGTTAAAAAAGCTGAGCTTTACGTCGAACGGAACCGTTACGTCCTACGGTAATTTCCTGAACTACTCGCGTGTATTGGACTATGAAAACAACGTGATGTGGTTCGCTAGATGGAGAGGCTATAGCGGTACTACCATCGGCTATTCTACGGTCGTGTACGTTGATAGCTCCGGCGCCCTGATGGGCTCATCGAGTAGTTCTGCCCCTGGCTACACTCTGACGTTTTCAGGATTTACCAAGCCCTCCTGGGACAATTCCGATCAGATTTCCTACTTCATGTCCTACATTTTGGGGGAACTCATCGGACATTTTAGGTGGTACGATACGTCCGCCGAGGCCACTCGCTACGGTGTGGTCAAGGTGAGTTTTAATCATAGCACTCGTACGTGTACTCTCACGTTAATTGGAGGTGTAGCCACCGCAACCCTGGCCCAAATGGACGCTACGGATGAACTAGAACAGGTGTATAACGCAGAGACTGGGGACTTCAGATACATGGGTTACCCGTGGAACGTAAGTAGCGGTGCCGCTGCACCGGATATAACTGCCGCCCATCCCAAGGTAAAGTACTGCACCCATATCGGTAACAATATGTACATGGCCGTAGGCTCTGCTTCGCCCTTCAAGGTGTATCTAACCACCCTGGACGACAAACGCGTACTAGCCTATGCTAAGGAGGTGTGATTATGTGGGCTCTTCCCTATAATAATGCGGTTATGTTCTTTGAGGCCGAGCCGGATAACCCTCAGGCCATCGAGGTTGAGGGGGTTCCGACTAAGCCTGCGGTCGATGCTGAGCTCTACACCCTGCAGGTTGTTGATGGGGAGCTTAAGTGGGTCCTAGATGAGGAAAAGCTAAGCCCTACCCTACTCTATCAGGAAAACCGGGCCCTCAAGGAGCAGGTGAGTCTACTGGAGGGAAATGTCTCTTCAGGGGTTAGCTATAATGAAATGGCTCAAGCCTATAAGGAAGGAGTGCAGGAAGCATGACTGACAGTAAAACCCTTATTCTCAATGTAATGCGGGAGCAGGGTCGCCTGGATGCCAGAGACCTACGCTCTCGAGCCAAGACCATGGAACCTACAGCCATCATCGCGGAAGAAGATAAGGTCCCCCTCTTCGTGGAGGGGGCCGACTATTCTTCCTGGCCGGCCGGTTCCCCCATTGGTCAACTGGTGGATGGAGAGCTTCAGATTTTTACCATGATTACTCCAGTCAATACCGCCCACTATCCCGGCATCACTCCCAACACTGAGCGTAGTCTTTATAGTCTCTGCCACACCAAGGACCCCAAGAAGGCCAAGGCCTGGGTTGCTCCTCTGGGTATCAGTGGACTCTACTCCAAGGACGAATGCTGCACTGATGCCGGCCACGTGTGGACAAGTAACAAAGACAACAATGAGTTCTCCCCCAGTGCATACCCTAATAATTGGATCGACCTTGGTCCTATTGAGGAGGTACAGAAATGACTGCGGTAGAAAAACTTCTAGCGGTGGCTAAGGCGGAGATTGGTTACCTGGAGAAGGCCACCAACTCCCAGCTGGAGAGCCCCACCGCCAATGCTGGAGAAAACAACTGGAACAAGTTTGCTAAAGACCTTGACCAGACTACTCTCTACAATGGTAAGAAGAATGGCTACGCCTGGTGTGACATCTTTGTTGACTGGTGCTTTGTTCAGGCCTTTGGGTTCGACCTGGCAGTGAAGCTCACCTGTCAGGACCTGAAGGGTCTTGGAGCTGGTTGTACCTACTCCGCCCGTTACTACAAGAACAAAGGACAGTTCTACACCAGCAACCCCCAGCCCGGTGACCAGATCTTCTTCACCAACGACGGGGGCAAGACCA
>JAZRIA010000253.1:0-10554 GCA_045645045.1 Bacteroidaceae bacterium
CGGTGATGATGCCGTAGCCGGGCTCTACCTCGTATTCCGCCAGAGTAACGCGTTTCCACTTTGCCAGAGAGTGGACCACCTCTGCCATGGATTCGTTCATGTCCTTTATGGGGAAGGAGACAGGACGCTCAATGCCGTTGAGGTCGTCGTTCAGGCCAAGGCCGCGGAGCACGAACAAGGGTGCCGTAACTCGGCGCAGGCGCAACTCCGTGGAGAAACTGCGCAGGAAGAAATCCTTTATCTGCTTGATGGCCAACTCTGTCTGCTTGAGGTCGAGTGCCGCTTTATAGTCTTTCGGTATTATTAGATTGCTCATATATTAAGGTAGCTTCTATAAATTAGTGTATCTTTTTTGTCTGGTAGAATTCCGATTGCTTCGGTTCTATAATGTCTCTTACTTGCATCTTTTTCATTTTCACTTACTCTCATAGACCACTATGCGAGTTCGCTCAAATAAAAAATCTGCCGCCTAATAAACATCATATAACACAAAGCTAATTTAAAGAACCTACCTTAAGTGTCAATTTGACGGCAAAGTTACGAAAATAATTTATAAGTGCACAATAATGGCGAGGAAATATATGCACAATAACTATATCTGGTAGCAAAACAAAAGAAATGTGCTAAATGTTAAAAAGACGGTATTGTTTGTTAATATCAATGCATTCTCTGTTAATAGAACGGAAGAAAAGGCATTTTCTCCTATTATATTAGTATGCACTTCGTTTCTTTTTCGTACCTTTGTCGCGCTTAACTAAGTAAAAGTAAGACAATGAAGACAATTAAGTACATGGTATTAGGTGCTGCCGCCACATTGGTATTGGGCAGCTGTGTAAGTAAGAAGGAACTTGTTGCTGCCCAGCAGCAGTTGCAGGAATGTCAGGATAAGGGTAAGTCTCTTGGCCAGAAATACTACGAGGCTCAGCTCCAGTTGACAGAGTACAAGACAAAGAACGAGAACCTCCAGTCTCAGATTGAGGACAAGAATGCCCAGTTGAAGGAGAAGAACGAGGCAATGCAGATTATGCAGAAGACCCTTGACCAGAGCATCTATCAGGGTGGTGCAAACATCAGCAAGCTGGTGGACGAGATTAACTCAAGCAACAAATACATCCAGCAGTTGGTGGAGGCTAAGAGCAAGAGCGACTCTCTGAACGTTGCCCTGACCAACAACCTAACACGCAGCCTCTCTCGTGAGGAGTTGAAGGACGTTGACATCCAGGTGCTGAAGGGTGTTGTTTATATCTCTCTGAACGACAACATGCTCTACAAGAGCGGTTCTTACGAGATCAGTCCCAAGGCTGGTGAGACCCTGAGCAAGATTGCAAAGATTATCACCGACTATGATGATTATGAGGTGCTGGTAGAGGGTAATACCGACAATGTGCCCATCAGCCGTACTAACATCCGCAACAACTGGGACCTCTCTGCCCTGCGTGCAAGTAGCGTTGTTCAGGAGTTGCAGAACAAGTATGGCGTTAACCCCAGCCGTCTGTCTGCCGCAGGCCGTGGCGAGTACAATACCGTTGCTGAAAACGATACTCCCGAGGGTCGTGCCAAGAACCGCCGCACACAGATTATCATCACTCCCAAGCTTGACCAGTTCCTGGAGTTGATAGACAAGGCTCCAGCTACTGAGGAAGAGGCAGTACCTGCACAGAGTGCGGAGAACGCAGAATAAAGTAGGCTTTTAATGAGAACTGCATAAAAGAACTCTATGATACTATGAAAAAGAACTGCATACTCCTGCTCCTGTTCACCCTGGTATTTGCCGCATGCAACCAGAAGTCGTCCGATGTAGATAAAGTTACACAGGAGAAAAAGACAGAGAAGAAGGATTCGGGGAATATTATTCATAGATTACCTGTGTTGCATGCTGTAGACACGGTAACGTCAGGCAAAAACGTCTATGTCATAGAGGTTCATCGCGAAGCATTCGATTCGTTGGGTATCGTGACTGACGATATGGGATATCGTTATGCAGATAATTCCCTGAAGATTGCGGTCAGGAAGAATGGTTCGGTTCTGTTTAACCGCACATTCAGAAAGAAGGATTTCCTGCACCTGCTGGATGCCGAGTTTGCCAGTCATAGTATTCTGGATGGATGCAGATTCCTGCAGGTACACGAAGGTATGGTTTCCTTCTCTCTGGCCGTCAGCTATCCGGATAGCGACATGTCTCGTCCCTTCAAACTGAACATAGGGCCTGACGGCAGTTACATGATAATGAAGAACGACGACCTGGAGGATGAGTACATCTCGGATTCCATATCAAGTGACGGAGTATAATCCATACTCATATAGATAAAAAGTGGCGCATGAAGGAGAATGTTTCCTTCATGCGCCATCTTCTTTTTATAGTTCCTTTATCGTCCGTTGTAACGTGTCAAGGAAGTGTGCGGCATGCGCACCGTCCATCTGTGTGTGGTGGAACTGGAACGAAAGGGTAAGGGTGGTTTTCAACCACGAGCGCTTGTACTTGCCCCAAATGATGAAGGGGTTGTTGAATATGCCGCTATACATGCCCACGGCGCCGTCTATCTCGTAATGGGCAAGGGCAGAGGTGCCTATGACCATGCTTTCTTGCGAGAGGTCGTGGTCAATGCAACTTTCTGCCACCTGTCTTGTAAGACGCAGATAGTCATCGTTGAACTTTTGCAAATCCTTGTTGAAGGGTATGTCGCATGAACTAACCTCTCCGGCACTGTTGGCAACGATGGTGTTTACGGCAATCTTGTCGTATTGCATCAGTTTGCCGTCCACGGGGAGAAGGTAGAACTCCTTGATTGCGCTTGCCGCCCGCCCTATGCAATAGCACATGAGCATATTGAACTTCATCTCCTTCCTACGGCTGATTTTCAAGAGATGCGAAACATCCAGTGTCTTGAAGAATGTTACCATAGGCATGGGAGCCTTCATCCACATGTCAAAGGCGTATGCACGGGTCGTTTCTTTTGGATTTACTTCTTTCATGATTGTCTGTATTTTTATCGGATAAGTTTCGGTAAGGCTTCCAACAGGGCGGCATGGTTTGGGAAGACGATGTCTGCTCCTGCATTGTACAACACCTCATCGGCCAAAGGCCCGGTATTTACGGCGATGGTATATATGCCTGCTCCCTTGGCCGACTGAACCCCTAATGGTGCGTTCTCCACCACCATGGCTTCTTCGGCACTGATACCTGCTTTCTCCAATCCCATCAGATAGGGCTCGGGATGAGGCTTGCCATGCTTCACATCAAAGGCCGTAACCATAAGGTCGGCACTGAATATGCCAGGGAAGTTCTTTTCAAGGCGTTCCAAAAGGCTCTTCTGTCCGCTACCCGTTACGATTACGCGCTGAAGCCCCATCTGCTTTACGGCCTTCAGTACCTCCCATGCGCCGTTCACAGGTTCTACATGTGGCAAGGTGTTGAAGATGTCGCTCTTTACCTTATATATATATTCCTTCTCTTCGTCGGTAGCGTTGCGGCCCCATTGCACCTGTGCAAAGAGGTCGATGGTGCCCCCGCCGGTGCGTCCCTCGTTCATGTACACATCCTCGTGTGTCATCGAAAGGTTGTTCTCCTTCATGGCACGCACCCACGCCTCGGCATGGTTCTTCATGCTATCGAAAAGAACACCGTCCATATCGAAGAGGATGGCACGAATGTCTTTGTTTGTCATACGTTTAATCATCAAATAAAGGCACAGGTGTCTGTGCCTTTATTCTTGGTGGGTATATCGCCAGTTTCCTTGTTCCCCGGCATTTGCCGTGGTAGAGGAAAGGCTTAATAATCATGTATTACAGACGAGCCTTGATAGCCTCTGTCTCTGCCTCGTAACCGGGCTTGCCAAGGAGAGCGAACATGTTCTTCTTGTAAGCCTCTACACCGGGCTGGTCGAAGGGGTTAACCTCGAGCAACAGACCGCTGATACCGCAACCGCGCTCGAACATGTAGATGAGCTGGCCGATGTGGTACTCGTCGAGCTTGGTGATGCTCAGCTTGATGTTGGGCACACCACCGTCAACATGAGCCAACTTGGTGCCGAGTTCAGCCATCTTGTTCACCTCGTCGATACGACGGCCGGCCAGGAAGTTGAGACCATCGAGGTTCTCCTCGTCAGAGGGAACTTCCAGGCAGGTGTTGGGCTGCTCTACGCTTACTACGGTCTCGAAGATGGTGCGCTCGCCGTCCTGAATCCACTGACCCATAGAGTGCAGGTCGGTGGTGAGGTCTACGCTTGCGGGGAAGATGCCCTTGCCATCCTTGCCCTCGCTCTCGCCATAGAGCTGCTTCCACCATTCGCCCAGGTTGTGCAGCTTGGGCTGGTAGTTGGCCAGGATTTCAATCTTCTTGCCCTGCTGATACAAGGCATTGCGGATAGCGGCATATACGGCGGCAGGGTTCTCCATGAAGGGAACCTCGGGAGCGGTCTGAGCCTCCATGTCCTGGGCACCCTTAACCAAAGCAGCAATATCGAAACCTGCTACGGCAATGGGCAGAAGACCCACGGGAGTGAGCACGCTGAAGCGGCCGCCCACGTTGTCGGGGATGATGAATGACTTGTAACCCTCCTTGTCGGCGGTAACACGTGCTGCACCGCGCTTTGCATCGGTGATGGCCATGATTACCTTTGAGGCCTCGGCCTTGCCACGCTGCTGCTCGCAGAGAGTCTTCAGCAGACGGAAGGTGATGGCGGTTTCGGTGGTAGTACCGCTCTTGGAGATGTTGATGACACCGAAGCAAACTGTCTTCAGGTATGCGATAAGTTCAGAGAGGTAGTCCTCGCCGATGTTGTTGCCTGCGAACAGGATACGGGGATACTTGCTCTCCTGCAACCAGCCGAAGGTGTTGCTCAGAGCGTCGATTACCATGCGTGCACCGAGGTATGAACCGCCGATACCGGCTACAACCACGGCGTCGCACTCCTGCTGGAGAGTCTTGGCTGCATCGTTGATCTCTGCAATAAACTCGGGAGTGATGCTGCTGGGCAGGTGCATCCAACCCAGGAAGTCATTACCCTTGCATGTGCCCTCCTCCAGTGCCTTTTGTGCGGCTGCTACGGGAGCCTCGAACTTTGCAATAGCGTCAGCACTCAAGAACTGTGCTGCCTTTGAAATATCAAGTGTTACCATTTGTTTGTGTATGTTTTGTTTGTTATTTGTCTTTGAATTGTTGCTTTTGAAGCAATGAGAGGCGTTTTTTATGCCTCGTGAAGCGATGGCTCTCGTCTCGTGAGGCGATGGCCTTTGTCTCGTGAGGCATTACCCCTGAAAATACATTGTCACGCTTTCAGGAATATATTTTCGGGCGTGTGAAAATACGACACGTATGCTTGTTTTATCTGAATGCCTCGGAAAGGAGCTTAATCTCGATGTTGGGGCTTATGCGCTCGTACAGGATGTTGTAGACGGAATCCAGTATGGGCATGTTCACGTGCAGATGCTTGTTGATGTCCTTCATGCACTTGGTTCCGAAGTAGCCCTCGGCTATCATCTCCATTTCCAGTTGCGCACTCTTCACGGAGTATCCCTTGCCTATCATGGTACCGAAGACACGGTTGCGCGAGAAGTTGGAATAACCTGTTACCAGCAGGTCGCCGCAATACACACTGTCTATGATGCTTCTGTCCAAGGGGAATACCGCCGTTAGCAGGCGTTGCATCTCCTGGAGTGCATTGGACATGAGTACCGCCTGGAAGTTGTCGCCGTATTTGAGGCCGTGGCAGATGCCCGATGCAATGCTGTACACGTTCTTCAGCACGCTGGCATATTCGATGCCAACAACGTCCTGCGACACCTTGGTCTTCACATAGTGGCTCTCCATGCACTTGGCAAAGGCCTGCGCCTTCTCCAGGTCGGTGCAACCGATGGTCAGGTACGTGAGCCTGTTCAGTGCCACCTCCTCAGCATGGCTGGGTCCGCCTATGACGGCCAGGTTCTCGTCGGGTACGTTGTACACCTGGTGGAAGTATTCCGAACAGATAAGGTTCTCTTCGGGTACTATGCCCTTAATGGCCGTTACCAGGAACTTGTCGCTCAGGCGCACCTTCAGTTTCTTCAGGTGTCCCTTCAGGTAGGGAGAAGGTGTAACGAACACCAGTGTCTGGCAATTGCGCACTACCTCGTTGATGTCCGATGAAAAGGTGATGCGATTCACGTCGAAGTGTACGCTGGTCAGATATGCGGGGTTGTGTCCCAGACGCTTGAAGTCCTCTATGCGGTCGTCGCGACGGAGGTACCACCATATCCTTTCGTTCCTTTCCAGCAATATCTTGGCTATGGCCGTGGCCCAACTGCCACCTCCCATTACTGCTATTGTACCTATCATACTCATTCTGGCGTTTTATTCCTTGGGGGGGGGTAAAGTCCTTGTATCTTTAAGCCCCCAAGGTTATATTAAAGTGAGAACTGACGTCCTCTCTCCTGCTCTCTCTTATGCCTCCTCGGCTTCCTGCTTGGGTGCAGATGCAGGTGCGCTCTTCTCGGGCTTCATCTGGGGGAAGAAGAGAACTTCCTGGATGAAGGGCTTGCCCGTCATGAGCATAACCAGACGGTCGATGCCTATGCCGATACCGCTGGTGGGAGGCATGCCGTATTGCAGGGCACGGAGGAAGTGCTGGTGGATGGTCATTGGCTCGTCGTCGCCCTTGTCGGCCAAGCGCATCTGCTCGCGGAAACGCTCTTCCTGGTCGATGGGGTCATTCAGCTCGGAGTATGCATTTGCCAACTCCTTGCCGTTTACCATCAGCTCGAAGCGCTCGGTCAGGCCAGGCTTTGTGCGGTGCTTCTTGGTGAGGGGAGACATCTCTATGGGATAGTCGGTGATGAAGGTAGGCTGGATGAAAGTGCCCTCGCAGGTCTCGCCGAAGATTTCGTCTATCAGCTTGCCCTTGCCCATGGTGGAGTCAACCTCCACGCCGCACTTCTTTGCCACCTCGCGCATCTCGTCCTCGCTCATGCCCTCCAGGTCGTAGCCGGTCTTTTCCTTGATAGCCTCCAGGATGGGCAGACGGCGGAAGGGAGCCTTGAAGGAGATAACCTTGCCGTCAATCTCTGTCTCGGGCTTGCCGTTCACGGCTATACAGATACGCTCGAGCACCTTCTCGGTAAAGGACATCATCCAGTTGTAGTCCTTGTACTGAACGTACAGCTCCATGCAGGTGAACTCGGGGTTGTGGTTCTTGTCCATGCCCTCGTTGCGGAAGTTCTTGCCAATCTCGTAGACACCCTCGAAACCACCCACGATGAGGCGCTTCAGGTACAGCTCGGTGGCAATACGGCAATAGAGGTCAATGTCCAGGCTGTTGTGGTGAGTGATGAAGGGGCGTGCGCTTGCACCGCCGGCAATGCTCTGCAGGATGGGAGTTTCCACCTCGGTGTAGCCAGCCTCGTCCAGGCACTGGCGCAGGGTGCTGATTACCTTTGTACGCTTCAGGAAGGTCTCCTTCACACCCTCGTTTACGATAAGGTCAACGTAGCGCTGACGGAAACGGAGTTCGGGATCAGAGAATGCGTCAAACACATTGCCTTCGGAGTCGGTCTTCACCACGGGCAGGGGGCGCAGGCTCTTTGCCAATACGGTCAGTTCCATACAGTGGATGCTGATTTCACCAGTCTTGGTGCGGAACACATAACCCTTCACGCCGATAAAGTCGCCAAGGTCCAGCAGCTTCTTGAACACGGTGTTGTACATCGTTGTGTCCTCGACATTGGGGCAAAGGGCATCGCGGGTTACATACACCTGAATGCGGCCCTTGCTGTCCATCAGTTCCACAAAACTTGCCTTACCCATAATGCGGCGGCTCATCATACGGCCAGCCACGCACACCATGCGGCTGTTCTCGGGTGTGGCAGGTGTGGGGACTTCCTCACCCTGCTCGTTGGTCATTGTGGGCAGGTCCACGAACTCTGCCTTGATATCAGTAGAGAAAGCATCGGTGGGATACTCGGCTGCGGGATATGGGTCAATGCCCAGGTCACGCATCTGCTGAAGATTGCCACGACGAACTATCTCCTGTTCACTCAATTCTTGTACGCTCATATTATATTATTATTAAATTTCACGCGCAAAGATACAAAAAAAGTCCTAATGCCTCCCTACGAATCGTTAAATAATATTACCTTTGTATCAACTTTGTATATAAACACATGCAAATTATGAAACTAAAGTACATTGCATTGGCCCTTTTGGCCATTAGTTTTTCCACGGCAGCTAAGGCTCAGTTGGCCATGAACGAAGAGTATCTGGATGGTTACGACCACTCCTTGCAGAACTACATCACAGAGAAAATAACCCAGTACAAGGACAAACAGGAGAAGGCCGTCAAGCAGGGTAAGAAGAAATGGAAGATTGATGACTACGTCACAGTGCCCAAGTTCGGAGGCTATATTGTCAGCACCAATAAGTACGATAGCCAGGAGGGCAAGAACGGGGGCGATGGTTTTGGTTTGCGCTACCTGCGTCTGTATCTGGACGGTACTGTGTTCAAGGATTTCAAGTATCGTGTGCAGATGAATGTTTCTGGCGAGCCAGGAACTACAAGCAGTGCCCGTGTGATAGATGCTTTCGTGTCATGGCAGAAGTGGGCGCCTCTGGGCATCAAGATGGGTGAGTTCAAGCGCTGTTTCACCTTCGAGAACCCCATGAATCCCTGGGATATAGCTTCAGGCGACTATACCCAGCTTACCAAGCATTTTGCCGGCATGAGCGGCGACTTCTACAAGGGTGGAACAAACAGCGGTGGCCGCGACCTCGGTATACAAGTTTATGGCGATGCCTTCAAGGTGGGCAAGACCCAGCACTATCTTCTCCATTACCAGGCAGGTGTCTATAACGGTCAGGGCATCAATACCTCCGATAAGGACAAGGAGAAGGATTACATCGGCACCATCCAGTTCCAACCCATCAAGGGCCTGTATCTTGGTGTGTTCGGATGGAGCGGCTCTTTCTATAACGGCACACAGAGCAACTATTTCAAGCGTTGGGCAGCAGGTATTTCCTATGAAGGTCTTTTCTCTGCACGTGCCGAGTATGCCCGCAATATCTTTGCCGATGGTGCTGCGCTCAATGGCTTCGGCCAAAAGTCAGATGCATGGTACATCCGCATGGGCATCCCCACATGGCGCTGGCTCCGTGTGAACCTCGGTTATGATGCCTACCGCAAGGACATGTCCACCTGGACCTCCCTCAACTCCATCTACACCCTCGGTCTTCAGGCACGTCCCCACAAGAACCTCCAGTTCCAGCTCCAGTGGAACTATTGCCACAACAATTCCAATGCCTCCAATGTAGACAAGGACTACCACCAACTCTGGGCACAGGCATATATCAGATTCTAAATGCAGAACTGAAAACTGAAATCGTAATACAGAAAACAACAATATCCGCAACTTTTGAAGGGTTGCGGATATTGTTTTATTGTGCTTCGTGTCTATAGCCTTGTTGCCTTGTTGAGTAGGTAGTAATCCAATATGGTCATTGCCGTCATGGCCTCTACCACAGGAACGGCACGGGGAAGCACGCAAGCATCGTGTCGGCCACGGGCTTTTAGGGTGGTGGCTTGGCCATCCTCGGTGACGGTGTCTTGTTCCATCAGGAGGGTGGCAACGGGTTTGAAGGCAACGCGGAAGTAGATATCCTGTCCGTTGGAGATACCTCCCTGTATGCCACCGCTACGGTTCGTTTCGGTGGTGATGCCCCCTTTGCCGTCGGGGATGAAGATGTCGTTCTGCTGGCTTCCGCGAAGGTTCATGCCAGAGAATCCCATACCGTATTCAAAACCCTTCACGGCATTTATGCTGAGCATGGCACTTCCAAGGGCAGCATGCAATTTGCCGAAGCATGGTTCACCAAGTCCTACGGGACACCCCTTCACTACGCATGTGATTATGCCTCCGATGGTATCGCCCTTGCCCTTCACCTCCATGATGAGGTCTGCCATACGTTGGGCTGTGTCGGGGTCGGGACAACGGACAGGGTTTTCTTCGGCACGTCCGAGGTCATAATCCTGATATGTGCCAGGCAGGGCAAGATCTCCCACTTGTGAAGTATAGGCACAGATGCTGATGCCCAGTTGTTTTAGTGCCAATGTGGCGAAGGCTCCGCCAACAACACGGCTAATGGTTTCGCGTGCCGAAGAGCGTCCACCGCCACGATGGTCACGAATGCCATACTTGGTGGCATAGGTATAGTCGGCATGCGAGGGACGGAACACGTGACGCATGTTCTCGTAGTCGGAGCTGTGCTGGTTGGTGTTCCTTACCATGAAGCCAATGGGGCAACCAGTGGTGCGCCCTTCAAAAACTCCGCTGAGCAACTCCACCTTGTCCTCCTCCTTGCGTGCCGTGGTAAGACGGCTCTGCCCTGGGCGTCGGCGTGCAAGTTCGCCCTGAATGAAATCAAGGTCCACTTCTATGCCGGCAGGCATGCCGTCAATAACGCCACCTACAGCTCCGCCATGGCTCTCGCCAAAGGTGGTAAGTCGGAATATGTTGCCAAATGTGTTCACTTATGAAAACGTAAAGGTTAAAACGGAAAACTTTCTCTCATCCGCTCACCTTTAATTACAG
>JAZRIA010000254.1:0-8334 GCA_045645045.1 Bacteroidaceae bacterium
CCAGTCCTCTATGGAGGGGAGTAGTTACAACCGACTCGGAGTGCTCTGAATAGTCGGAGGTTTCTGAATTTCCGCTCATCGCTCCAGGCTCACACGCAGTTTTTCGTTTTCCGTTTTCCGTTTTCCGTTTTGTCTCGTACAGCTTCCAGTACACCACTGGCAGGACGGTGGTGACGAGCAGTAGCATGCCTATGCCGCCGGCAAAGATGGTTATGCCCACTGGCATCCAGAAACTGCTACCAGCCAGAATCATGGGCACTACACCCACGGCCGTGGTGGCGGTGGTGAGGAAGATGGGCACCATGCGGCGCTTGCCGGCATCCAGGGCAGCCTCCCTGGCCGACATGCCTTCGGACATCTTCTCGTTGGCATGCTCGAAGATGAGTATCTCGTTGCGCATAATCATGCCCATGAGGGTGATGAAGCCGAACATGCCCGTGAGGCCAAGCACCTTGTTGGCAATGAGCAGACCTATGATGGCACCCGGCATGCCCAGGCTGATGGCCACGATGCACACGATGGCTATGGAGAACTTGCGGAAGTTGAACAGCAGGAAGAAGAAGATGAGCACCATGGCCATGGCTATGCTAACCATGACGTCGGGTGTGGTCTCGCTGTTCTTCTCCGTCTCTCCGCCCACCTCGGCACGCACACCCTGAGGCAGGTTCATGTGGTCGATGTAGTCGATGAGATGGTTCTGTATGTCCAGTGCGAAGGTGCCACGCTTGCCCTCGGCGGTGACCGAGATGCAGCGCTCGCCATTGCGGTGCACTATCTTTGTCTGGCTCCACACGGGCTTCACCTCAGCCACCTGGCGCAGTGCCACGGACGAGGCGGTGGGGGTGGTCAGGTAGGTGTTCTCCACATCGCTCAGCTGCATGGCATCCTGCTGGCGGTCCTTCATTACGATGGGCACCTCGTAGGTACGGCTCTTGCCATCCACATTGCCAGCCTCCCAGATGCTGCCCACCTGCACCTTGCCCGTCTGGAGCATCAGTTGCAGTTCGGCAGAAGTGCGTGTGATGCCCATCTGCGCCGACGCCACGGGGTCGAGGCTCACCTGCACCATGGGCGAAGGCATGTCGAAATCCGTGTGCACCCACTCCAGTTCGGGAATCCTGCGCATCTCCTCCATGAGCATCTGTGCCGCCTTCTGTATGGAATCCGTGTTGTTGCCATAGAAGCGGTATTCATAGGTAGGCACGGGCAGATAGTCCATCTGTTTCCAGCGCACATAGGCATTGGGCCAGTGGTTGGAGTATTTCGGTGCCAGCTGGTCGAGAAGTTCCAGCGAAGCCTCGTTGCTCTCGGTGTTCACTATGAGCTGGGCAAAGTTCTTGCCGGCAATCACAGGTGCATAGCTGGTGTGGAAGCGAGGCGAGGAGCAACCCACGAAACTCGTCACACCCGTCACCTTGTCGCTGGACTTCAGTATGGCGCTAAGTTCGTCGGCAATGAGCCTTGTCTCCTCCAGGCCGCTACCCTCGGGCAGGTACACCTCCACGGCAAACTGGTTGCGGTCGGCAAAGGGGAACTGGCGCATCTTGAGCAAGGGGAACAAGGCACCAGTGGCTATAACCAGCACTATGCTTCCCACTATGGTGAGCCATGGGTGGCGGAAGTTCCACTCCAGCGTCTTGTCGTACCAGTGCTGCACCCAGTCGGTTATGTCGCGCTTGCCAGGCTCCTTTGCCTTCACCCGGCGAATGATGGCTGCATTGAGCAAAGGGATGATAAAGGCCGCCACCACCAAGGATACCATCAGGTTGATGGTGATGGTAAGGGGGAAGAGCCTGATGACATCGGCCGCCTCGCCCTTCATGAACTTGAGTATGGGGAAGAAGATGGCGCAGATACACACCGTGGCCAGAAGCATAGGCCAGAAGTATTGCTGAACACTCTTCACCGCCGCCTCGCGTCTGCCCATTCCCTTGCCCAGGTACTCGAGATAGCCGTCGATGACCACTATGCTGTTGTCCACTATCATGCCCAGCACCACGATGAGGCAAGCCAGGGTGATGATGTTCAGCTCTATGCCCAAGGCATACATTATGCCCGTGCTCACGAAGGTGGACATGGGAATGGTGAGAGCCGCCACGATGGCACTCTTCAATGGGAAGAGCACTATCATCACCGCCACGATGATGAGCATGGAGATGACGAGGTCGCGCAGGAAGTCGCTGACGCTTGTGCCAACAACCTCTGGCTGGTCGGTGATGCGGCGCATGTGCACATCCTCGGGCAGACAATCCTCGCGGAACTGGTTCAGCACCACGTCCACATCCTTGCCAAACTGCACTATGTTGTGCCCCTTGAGCATCTCAAGCGAGAGGATGACGCAACGCTTGCCGTTGGACTCTATGTAGGCCTCGCTCATGTCGTACTCGCGAGTCACGGTGGCAATGTCGCGCACACGCAGCACCTTGCCGTCGGGAGCATTGAAGATGATGCGCTCGCCAATCTCCTGCTCGGAACTGATGCTGGGCGCCACGTGTATCTTCAGATTCTGGTGCGGAGTGGACACCATGCCGCTCATGGTGGTGAGACCCTGGCTGGTGAGTGCCTGTGCCAAGGCCTGGCGCCCTATGCCATAGGCAGCCAGGCGCTCCTTGTCCACGGTGATGGTAAGCTGCTCCTTCTTCTCGCCAATCTGCCTCACGTTGCTCACGCTGGGAAGGCGGCGCAGGCGGTCGGCCAACTCGTCGCTATAGCCTTGCAGTTCGCGATAGGAACGCTGGTCGCTCTCCACGGTGATGAGCAAGGCGCTGGTGTCGCCAAAGTCGTCCTGGGCCACCAGTGCCAGCACACCCTGGGGAAGGGAGGACTTGAACTGGTTCAATCCGTGCTTCATCTTGCTCCACACGGGGGTAAGGTTGTTCTGGTCCTGCTGGAACTGCACCATCACTATGCACATGCCGTTCTGGCTGGTAGAGTAGGTCTTGCTACGGTCCACCTCCTTGTAGGTGAAGATATAGCGCTCCAGAGGCCTTGCCACCTGCTCTTCTATCTCCTCGGCCGTGGCACCCGGCATCACGGCAATCACCACACCCTGACGTATGGTGAATGGCGGGAACTCGTCCTTGGGCATCACGTATATCGCCCACAGGCCAAAGGCCAGAAGCAATGCCGTGAGAAAGGCCGTTATCTTATAGTTGTTGATAGGCCATGCTATCCAACTGCTGTTCTTGAAAGTCATAATGATTGAAAGACCCCTCCCCGTACCCTCCCCTGTATGGGAGGGAGTATATACTACAGGGGAATGAATGGGGTGGACCCTCCCCCTTGCCCCTCCACAAGGGAGGGGAGTATATACTATAGGGGAATAGAGGGATTATTTTTGATGTTAATAATAAATTAGGTTAGTATGATAGTCAGTTGTAACTACTCCCTCCCATACAGGGGAGGGCAGGGGGAGGGGTCTGTTTACTCCACCTCTGTTCCCTCGCTCACCTTCTGGTAGCCGTTGGTTATCACGCGGTCGTCCTTGTCAAGGCCGGAGAGTACCTCTATGCGGTTGCCCAGGGTCTTGCCCATGGTGATGACTTTTCTGTGTGCCTTGCCGCCTTCCACCACCCACACGAAGTGCTTGCCGTCGGCAGATTGCTGTATGCTGCGCACGGGAAGGGTCATGCCCTGGATGCTGTCGCTGGCGTGCAGATACACCTTTGCTACCATGCCAGGCAGGATGTCGCCATCGGGGTTGGGCAGGGCTATGCGTATGTCGTAGGTATGTGTCAGCGCATCTGCCACCACACCCTTTTCTATTGCACCGCCCTCCAGGGTGTTGTCTCCGATGGCCTCAATGCTGATGCTCGATGTAGTGCCGGGCTTGATGGAGGAAATCTCCTTCTCGGGGATGCTGACCTTCACCTTCAGGGTCTTGATGTCCAGGATGGTAAGTACGGGCTGGCTGGGCAGGGCGGTCTCTCCTGCACTAACCCACTTCTTGCCCACTACACCGTCTATGGGAGCGTATATGCTGCAATCCTCCAGCATCTTCCTGGCGGCAGAGAGCGAGGCCTCGGCCTGCTCCACCTTGCTCTGCACCTCCACCCACTTCATGTCGGCCAAGGACTTGTTCTCGTGCAACTGGCGCATGCGCTCCAGGGCATCGGTGGCCTGCTTGTGCGATGCCTCTGCCATGGCCAGGGTGTTCTGCGCCTGGGTCTTGTCCATCTCGGCAACGAGCTGACCCTTGCGCACGCGCTGTCCCTCGCCAACGCATATCTGCTTCACCATGCCCATGCCGGTGAAACTCACCGCCACGGAGGTTGACTCCTCCACCGTGCCCACATAGGCGGTGCCTGTCTCCCGAGGCTGGTCGGCAACGCTTTCGGTTGTCACCTTCAGGGGTGCGTTGTCTTGCTGCACCTTCTCTTGCGAGCATGCCACCAGGCAAACTGCCATCAGCATAATTTGCCACAGGTGTAATGCTTTCATTGTCTTCTTTTTCATATGTTTGTGATACTGTTTTGTTTTTCGGGTGCAAAGGTACGCATATAATGTTTATATTGCCTCAGACTTTTAACGCAAATAATGTTCTAATGGGAATATTCTGCAAAGATTAACATTACGTGTGGTGGGGTTTTGCGATTTGTCGCGGTGATTTTTGCATGGCGACGGAAAAAAGTGTACCTTTGTATTCACTACCCTTGTATAAAACCTAATAACTCATGCAGGCACTATCACTCTTCGAACTCAATGCCATGGTGCGCTCCTTCATAGAGGGGTGTGCCGAGGATGCCTATTGGGTGCATGGCGAACTGCTGGAGGGCAGGGCAGGATATGGCGGACATTTCTATGGCGAACTGGTGGAGAAGAACGAACTCACAGGTGCCATAGTGGCAAAGGCCCGCATCACTATCTGGGCGCGTGTCTACAATATGCTCGCCCTTCGTTTCCAGGCAGAGACGGGGCAAAGCCTGCGTGCTGGCATAAAGGTGCTCCTAAGGGTGAAAGTCACTTTTAGCGAACTCTATGGCTATGCACTTAATGTCATCGACATAGACGGCACCTACACCCTGGGCGACCAGGCACGTCGCCGGCAGGAGATATTGAACCAGCTGGAGAAGGACGGTATCATCAACGACAACAAGGACCTTCCCATGCCCACCTTGCTCAAGCGCATTGCCGTGGTGTCCAGTGCCACGGCGGCTGGTTATGGCGACTTCTGCCGCCAGTTGCTGGAGAACGAGTGGGGACTGGCCTTCCGTGTGCAGCTCTTTCCTGCCGTAATGCAGGGGCAGCATGTGCCGGAGAGCATCTCTGCCGCACTGATGCAGATAGCCGACGAGGCCGACCGCTGGGATGCCGTGGTGATAATACGTGGCGGTGGTGCCACGAGCGACCTTTCCGACTACGACTCCTATCCCCTGGCAACATGCGTGGCTCAGCATCCTCTGCCTATAATAATAGGTGTGGGGCACGACCGCGACGAGACGGTGCTCGATCATGTGGCGCATACCTCGGTCAAGACTCCCACGGCGGCGGCTGCCTTCATTCTGGAGCACCAACTGGAGCAACTTTCCCTGTTGCACGACCTCCAGCAACGCATCCCCCTTGCCGCCTCCAGCAAGATGCAGCGCGAGGAGCAACGCCTGGCTCTCCTCCGCCAGCGCCTTCCCTCGGTGGTGACGCTGCGTTTGCAAAGGGAGCATCAGCGCCTCGAACGCTCATCGCTCCTCATGCCCATCTCTGCTGCCCGTGTGCTGACTCAGGAGAAGCATCGCCTGGAACTCCTTTCCCAACGACTCGAAAGCCTCAACCCCGAACTGCTCCTCCGCCGTGGATACTCCATCACCATGATGGATGGCAAGATAGTGACCGACATCTCGGACATAAAGCCAGAGGCGGTTCTCACCACAATGATGCAAGGCGGCACCGTGCTCTCGCAGGTGGTGGGAGTGGAAACGGAAAACCGACCAGACCCTCCCCCTCACCCCTCCACAAGGGAGGGGAGTGGTTACAACTGACTATTGAATATTAACTTTTAACAAATCTATTAACCCTTTAACCAAATTATCATTTCCCAGTACTAAATACTCCCTCCCCTTGTGGGAGGGTTGGGGAGGGGTCCGCCGGTACGGGGATGGGTCTTATTATGAAATACGAAGAAGCCATTGCCAAGCTCGAACAGATAGCACGTCAGCTTGAGCAGAACCAGTTGCCCATCGACCAGATTGCCGCTCAATTGCGCGAGGCGCAGGAGCTGGTGAAGTATTGCCGCGAACAGCTCACCTCGGTGGACGAGGAAATAAAGAAGATAGTGGGAGAGGAAACGGCGAAGTGACAAAATTCCACCTGTTTTCCTAAATTTCCCTTACATTTGTATTGTCTTTATAGGAGAATTGTGTAAATTTGTGCACAAAACCTAATAAAACTATGAACGAAATAGATTGGAGTAGCCTTTCTTTTGGCTACATGAAAACGGATTACAACGTGCGTTGCTACTATCGCAACGGCGCTTGGGGCGAGATAGAGAACTGTAGCGAGGAGACCATCCCCATGCACATGGCGGCCACCTGTCTGCACTATGGCCAGGAGGCTTTCGAGGGCCTGAAGGCATACCGTTGCCCCGATGGCAAGGTGTGCGTGTTCCGCTCCGACGAGAATGCTGCCCGTCTGCAGAGTACATGCCGTGGCATACTGATGCCCGAACTGCCCACGGAGAAGTTCAACGAGATGGTGGACCGTGTGGTGCGCCTGAACGAGCGTTTCATCCCTCCCTACGAGAGCGGTGCCAGCCTCTATATCCGTCCCCTCATGATAGGTACCAGTGCACAGGTGGGTGTGCATCCTTCTGAGGAGTATCTGTTCCTGATCTTCGTAACCCCCGTAGGTCCTTACTTCAAGGGCGGTTTCTCCACCAATCCATATGTCATCATACGCGAGTTTGACC
Organism: Bacteroidaceae bacterium; assembly: GCA_045645045.1. Classification (GTDB taxonomy): domain Bacteria; phylum Bacteroidota; class Bacteroidia; order Bacteroidales; family Bacteroidaceae; genus Physcousia. The sequence continues at coordinate 6,899 of JAZRIA010000254.1, forward strand.
GCTCTGCTCCTCTGGGCACCGGTGTCTACAAGGTGGGTGGCAACTATGCCGCTTCCCTGCGTGCCAACAAAATGGCGCACGACCTGGGCTACTCTTGCGAGTTCTATCTCGATGCCAAGGAGAAGAAGTATATCGACGAGTGCGGTGCTGCCAACTTCTTCGGTATCAAGGACAATACCTACGTTACCCCCAAGTCTACCAGCATCCTGCCCTCCATCACCAACAAGAGCCTGATGCAACTGGCTCAGGACCTTGGCCTCAGTGTTGAGCGCCGTCCCATCCCCGTGGAGGAACTCTCCACCTTCGAGGAGGCTGGTGCATGTGGCACGGCGGCCGTAATCTCTCCCATCCAGCGCATCGACGACCTGGAGAACGAGGTCAGCTATGTCATCTCCAAGGACGGCAAGCCCGGTCCCGTTTCCACCCAGCTCTACAACAAGCTCCGTGGCATCCAGTACGGCACCGAACCCGACATCCACGGCTGGACCCGCGTGGTGATAGAATAAGAAGCAAAGTAAAAAGACATACAAGCAAAAGGCGCCACCCAAAAGTGACGCCTTTATTGTATGCTCTTGTGTGTGGGGCGCTCCTCCGCTCACCTCTCACCTCTCACCTCTCATCGCTCACCGCTCATCGCTCACACTTTAATCATTGATATAGTACTCGATGGTCGACACCACGCGGATGTTTTTGATGTGTGGTGTGTTGTTGTCGCGGTCGTTGATGCTGAACTGGCCCTGTGTGGCACGGCGTATCTTGCCCAGCTCGCTATCCGAGTCCTCGGCAAACTTCTCTGCCGTGGCGCGAGCATTCTTTGTGGACTCCTCCACCATTTCGGGCTTGATGTCGTTCAGCCGTGTGAACTCGTACTTTACCGTATTCTTGCCATAGTCCTCGGTGATGAGCGCTATGCCCATTTTCATCAGTTGTGCCTGTTTCTGCATGATGGAGCGTACCAGTTCCACCTTGCTGCTGGTCACTATTATCACGCTGGTGGCAACGTATCTGTTCGTAATCTGCTCCTGCGACCACGAGTCGGCAAAGCGGTCCTTGATGTCGGGGGCATTTACCATCACCTCCTCTGTGCCAAGACCTTGCTCCTGAAGAAACGAAACCAGCACCTCGTTCTTCCGCTCTATGCTACGGTATATCTCGGCAGGGTCGTTGCCCAACTCCTTGAACACCAATGGCCATGTCACCTTGTCGGCAGGCATTTCGCGCTCCGACAGGCCCTTCACCGTCACCACTCGTTCCTTGTTGACAAACCTTGCCAGGGAGTTCTGTATGAACGAGCCAAATACCACAATTGCCAATGCTATGATTGCTGCTTCCCAATAATAATGTTTCATGATGTGTGATGTTTTTTAATGGTTATGTTTGTGTTTTCACCTTTATTTGCCTTCGCTCATCCGCTCACCGCTTCTCGCTCACCGTTG
>JAZRIA010000255.1:0-16283 GCA_045645045.1 Bacteroidaceae bacterium
TGGAAACTATAATTATAACAATTCAAGAGAAGGAAGGACCGACAGACAACTGCTGGCAACAGAATTGCTGACGGAGAACAAGCGCAGTAAGAATGTGCTGACACTTCAGCTAGATAGGAAAAAGCCAGAACAGGGAACTGAGGAATTTGCCGAGATTTACCATAACAAGGCAAGCACATTCAGTACAAGTCAGAACCGGAACGTTTGCCGTAACCTCGGTGCAATGGTGTCGAATACATACACATTGAAGATACCTTTCTGGATGGAAAGTACAACTAAATTGCATGTTAACAATAATAGGGACAACAATGAAGAACGCTACTACGAGGCAGGTACAGATACGAGGGAGCAAGGAATAGAAGTACTGGATTCACTTTTCAACATTGGTGTGGCTGTAAACGATCCTTCAATGATTATGGCACGCAAGCGTCTGCATAGCAGCAAAAAAAAGTCCTATGGTGTGTCGCAGGATATTGCCTTTGCAAAGAAGGTTTTCAATAGCGACATTATTGACGTCATTGCAGGAGTAGACTACAATCAAAGCAAGCAAAACACGGAGCGAGAAGAGAACTATCTTAAATGGAAACCAGTGCCTAGACAAAGCGAAATGACGGAAACCATACTAAGACCCAGTAGTCACATAGGAGCAAAGGCCGACCTGTCATATAAGACTTCCCGTCTATTATACAATACGACTCTGAAGCTTTATGCAGGATACCGGTTCAATCGCGACAAGGACAGAGAAACGATAACGAATATATTCTCGTCCCTGACAGATGACTATAATAGCTACAACCGCCAAATGACAGAGAATAGATATACGGCAGGTGTTGATTACTATTATGATCACAGGAATCAGGAGAAGAAACTACGTACAGAATTTCAGTTGGATCTGCCTCTTTCCTTCATTGACCGCAGCACAAAATATGCACGTTACACAGTGGACACATGTCTGGAGCAAAAGTTCTTGTTATTTGAGCCCTCGCTTACTATTGCATATAGTAAATGGGAGGGGCAATTACTTAATAATATCTCATGGAAGATACAGTTTTCCAGCTCACTAACGCACAGTCTTCCAGAAGCTACTCAACTTATAGACCTTCCGCTGACATCAGACAGAATAAATATATACAAGGGTAATGCCAATCTGAAGTCGCCTATGACCTGGAAGTCACGCCTGTATTGGAAGTTTCCATTCAGCATGGATATGGACCTGAAATACAATATGTACTTCAATAGGATTGTCAATTCATATAGTTACGAATCGGGAGTATATACATACATGCCAATCAATATAGATGGAACCTGGGATGTAAGTTTGAATTCGTCAGGTGCCCATTCCTTTAAGCTTCCCTTGTTTAATCAGGATAATTTGTTTAGGTGGAAATTGAACACCTCATTCCGTAGAATGAAGAACTACACTTTCGATGGAGAAGCAGGGAGGCAATCGCTAATCAACAACGATGAACTTTACATAAACGTTCCTCTGAGTCTATGGGGAATGTACAAAAATGTGGAATATGCTCTTTCCGCAGGTATTGGATGGCGCCGGCCTTTGGGCAGCATGTCTAATGCCGACTACCAGAATGCGTTGGAATATACCGCCGGTTTATGGATTTCAGCCCCAATAGTAGTAGGCATATACATTGATACGGATTTCGAGCTGGTAAAGCGTCAAGGATATTCCGGCGAGGATTTGAACAAACTGGCATGCCAATGGGATGTAACCTTGTCTAAGTCAGTATGGAAGAATAAAATAGACCTTAGGCTGACGGCAGTTGACCTGCTCCGCCAGCACAAGAGCATTGCATACGTGATGAACGAGCAGGGTATCCGCGAAACACGTTCCGTAACTCTGCCTTCCTATTTTCTCTTCACCATTGGATATAAGTTTAGCAAGCAACCAAAGAAAAGATAGTAATCAGAGAGAGGAGTTGACAGAACTATCAGAACAAAAGATAGAGTTCTTCAACTCCTTTTTTTATTAGATGGTGTTAAAATATGTTCAATATCTAAGAAAATAAATTAAAGTCAGGTCAAAATTGCAAAATACAGATATGTAATCATTAACGTGGTGATATGATATAACTATATTTGCAGCGTCAATCCCGGGAATAAGACGTGCAAATCTTCTACAACACTAAAAAGAAAAGAGAAATGAAAAGAACAGTAAGCAATGTTACGACAAAGGGGCGTAGTACATTACTCATGCTCCTATTCCTAGTCCCCATGTTGGCTATGGCACAGGAATATCCAAGCAAGGACAAATTGATACCAGTGGACGAAATGCGTCTGAAAGTACAGTACAACGTAGATTTCCATTATTCTAAGGAAAAGCCTGAGAAGGTAAAGCATGACGTGATGTATACGGAAATAGGCAACAAGGTGTGCCACAGCTATATTGAACGGGAATGGAAGAATGAGGTGAAATTCAACCGCAATTATGAGAATGATGGCAAACGTGGTACTAATGCTTTCTTTGCGCTGTATTCTAATATTGGCGAGGTATTTGTAGGCTATCCAAAAGGAAAGAATACGGTAATATACAGCCTTGACGTACTTGGAACATTTAAATATGAAGAGCCTACGGCAAAGTTAAAGTGGACTATTACGGAGGAAAAACTGGATACTTTGGACTATCATTGTACTATGGCCGTGTGCAAATACGCAGGCAGAGAATACAGAGCGTGGTTTACGGAAGAGATTCCTGTAAGTTACGGTCCATGGAAACTATGTGGCTTGCCAGGACTGATAATAAAAGCCGAGACTGTGGACGGTGAGTACAGATTTGTGCTTGGAGGTATAGAGACTGTGAAGACACCTGCCGACATAAGTCTGTGGAAAAGAGATTTTATATCTACGTCTAAAAAGAAGGTACGTAAACAGGAAAAACTTCTCCTGTCACGTCCTGATGCCGTTCTTGACCAGATGGGTATAGGATATGGAGCGGTATCTTATGATGGTTCCAAACCCAAGTTCAAATTCTTTACCTATGACAATCCGCTGGAGATAGACTGACACATGCGTATACTATTGCTGAACATAGCTCTGCTTTGGAGTGCCGTATCTATTTCCCAGACCACGATTAAAGGTGTGGTGAAAGATGGGAACGGCAGTCCGGCAGAGGCTGTATTGATTTCAGTTCTTAATCCTAAGGATAGCACCATCGTTGCCTATGGAAGTACAGACGAACAAGGTAACTATGCAATATCCTTTGTCAACGGCAATCTGAAGAGGCTTCTGCTGCGCATGGCTGGATTCAACGTAAAAAGAGAATTCAGAAACGTAGCAAACGAGTCGTGCCAAATAGATTGGATATGTACAGAGGATAACACACTGCTGAAGGAGGTGCAGATAAAGGCACAGAAGTTGTGGGGCAGTAAGGATACGCTGAACTACCTTGTTGCCGCATATATGCGTAATCATGATGTGACTATTGGCGACATAATTAAAAGGTTGCCAGGCATAGAGTTGAAAGACAACGGCAAGATTCTCTATATGGGCATTCCCATAAGCAAGTTCTACATAGAGAATATGGATGCCTTGCAGGGCAAGTACAACATAGCCACGCAGGGTATCAAAGCCGAGGATGTGGCAACAGTGCAGGTTTTGGAACATCATCAACATATACAGGCACTGGATGACCAGATTCCGCCAGAGGCTGCAGCCCTGAACCTGAAGTTGAAGAAGGAGAAGCGTGGCGTGTGGACAGGGTCGGCAAACATAGGACTCGGTGCAAGCGATCGTTTTATGTGGAAAGCAAGGGCAAATGCAATGATGTTCGGCAAGAAGGAGCAGCATGTCATGACTTACGGCACGGAGAATGACGGTGGAGGTGGCGACATGCTCACTTCGCACTATGGCGGTGGAGGCATATCTGGCAATGTCATTACTTCTGCTACGGCCTCTCCAAGTTCGCCTGTAGGGCGCAACCGCAGGAATACATACCATCAGTTGGCATGCAACAACCTATGGAAACTGAATGATTCTACAGAACTGCATGCAAACGCATCATACAAGTACAACCTTGTACGCACTAGGACAGACAGCCGAACGGTATATGTCATGCCAGACGGTAGTAACCGTATTCTTGTAGAGAATCTTGCATCGGAAAGTACAGGGAATGAGGCAAATTTCAACGTGACCTATGAACGTAATTCCAAACGGGAGTACATAAGGAACAAGACGGACCTGGCCGGGGCTTGGAATGATATGCAGAACGATGCAGAGTATCAGGAGCATAGTAAACACCGTACACTGGGTATATCCAACAAGACACATTGGGTACACCGTACAGAAAAAGGTAACGGATTTGAACTTGAAAGCAATAACATGTTTGCTTCCACTCCCCAAAGCCTTACAGTATCTCCGGGAGTTTTTCCAGAACAGTTGAACGATAGTGTACCTTATGCCTCTGTCACCCAAACGGCAACAATCAACAGGGTCAGCTCGTCAAACAGTTTTGCTCTTATAAATAATATACGTAAGCATCGGTTCACTTTCTCTCCTACAGCGCATGCCAACATAGAGCATGTCGGTATAAACTCTATGCTTGACGCCGGAAAGGATTTTGCTGGAAGCATGAATTACACCAGGCTTAACTTAGGCATGGGTCTGCGCGTGCGTTACACCTTACGTCAGTTTCATGCCCAAGTGCATCTGCCTGTAGATGTCAGGCCCACATTCATAACAGACAATAACAGCAAGTCCACACGGACACGTCTCTACTTTAATCCCTCTGCATCGTTCTCGTGGAGAATAAGCGATAACTGGTCAGGCACGGGCAATGTAGGATGGAGCAGGACGCCATCGTCATGGCAGACCATTTATGGGGCCTATGTTCTGCGGAATTACCGTAGCCTGATGCGCTACGAGGGAGGTATCTATGATACAGAGTCTCTTAGTGGTAGGCTGAAGGTGGATTATAAACATATCTTTGCTCAGTTCTTTGCGTGGATGGAGGTGAGTGCTGCCAAATTTGGCTCGGATATGACATATGGTTCACGTATAAATGAGCAGGGGTTCAGTGAAATGATGATGGTACACCAACCCAACTCAAACAGTAACATTCAGGTACGTGGCAATCTGCGCAAAGACTTTGACTGGAAGAAATTCAGTATGGAGGCAACGGCAACATGGAGCCATGGCAATAACCAGTACCTGCGCCAAGATGTGCTAACACGCTACTCAAGCAATGCCTATGCCGTAGATGGAAAATTAAGCATGGAGGTGAGCAAGAGGCTTGAGCTTAATTATAATATACGGTGGAACAGATATCGTTCCAATACGGAAGGTGGTCTGAGCAGGATTTCAACGGAAAGTTGCAGTAACCTGTTACTGGTCAATACTACTATCATTAGAGATAAGCTGTGGTTCACATTCAATGCTTCGCACCAATATGATAGTCAACTTGACAAGAAGAATAACTTTTTCCTCAGTGCAGACCTAAGATATAAGATAAAGAAACTGGACTTTACACTTCGTGCCAGCAATTTGCTGAATACACGCCATTACTATACTTTTACTGTCGGAGACATGACCGAGAGTTTTACAGATTATCATCTCCAACCTCTGTCGGTAATGCTAAATACTACATTGCTTTTTTAGCAGAATTAGAGTTGAGAGTGGTGTTGTATTTTACAAACTTTCTACACAAAAGAACTTTGTCTGAATAACGCACCGCGGTGAAAATTCATTTCACCGCGGTGCCTTTGCCTTTGTGCCGCGGTAAAAATTATTCTCACCGCGGTGCCTTTATAAGGTCATTGATGTGTGTTAGAAATTAAGTTCAAATACTCCTGTTCAAACCGATTGCTAAAACTACATTGGCATCAGCAAATCAGAATCGTGACTACAGAATTTTCGAAGATTTCGCCTTCTACATGATGAAGGAGGCTTGCGAGAAACGGGCAACTAATCTTCTTGATATTCCTGGAAAGAAATATGCATTTGATTCTACAATCATTCCCCTATGCCTCATCTTACAGCTCTTGAAATTGCAGAGCTTTACAAGAAAATATGGCTAGTCGAACTATTAAAATCAAACTCCAACTGAGGTGTACCCAGCAGGTTGAACGTCATACGGTGATACTTGGTGGGACCGTGCTCACGTATTGCCTTACGGTGGGCGGCAGATGGGTAGCCCTTGTTGCGGTCCCATGCGTATTGAGGGAATTCCTCGTGTATCCTGAGCATGTACTCGTCCCTATGCGTTTTGGCAAGAATGGAAGCGGCCGCTATACTCATATACTTGGCGTCACCCTTGACTATGGTTGTGTGCGGTGTATCGCCATAAGGATAGAAGCGGTTGCCGTCGACAATTATGTTCTCCGGTCTCAGTTTCAGTTTGTCCAAAGCCCTGTGCATGGCGGTAATACTGGAACGCAGGATGTTTAACTTGTCAATCTCCTTGTTGTCCACAGCCACCACTGCCCATGCCAAAGCCTCCTGCTCGATGACAATACGCAAGGCTGTCCTTCTGCGCTCGGTCAACTGTTTAGAATCGTTCAGAGCCTGTGCCAGAAGCGAATTGCGCTCACATATATCGGGAGGCAGTATCACTGCGGCGGCATACACAGGTCCGGCCAGACATCCGCGTCCGGCCTCGTCGCAGCCGGCTTCCACGCAATCTGCTTTGAAATATGGTTCTAGCATAGTTTATTTGCTTGTTGTATAATGTATATAGGTCAGTGGGTGCGAGTAGGCAAATTTACGATCAAGTACCAACACTCAACGTGCAGAGGCAGGCAGTGTAACTCTGAACATCGCACTTTCCGTGTGCTCGCGGTGTATTATGTCCACCATCTTGCCAACGACTTCGGGGTACTGTCTTGCCACATCCTTGTCTTCGTGAATATCTATCGAGAGGTCGTAGAGATGTGGTGTGCCACCCTTTACCACCAGTTTCCAGTCGCCTAAGCGCAGAGCCATCATGTCAGTCTCATGGAACTCCCAGTAAAGGAACTCATGCTTCTCCTGCTTCTCGTCGTTGCCCGTCAGTGTTTCGTAGAAGGAGATTCCATCATGTCTGCACTCTTCTGTACTTGACTTTAGGCTATAGGCATTGCCATCCAAACCTGCATAATCCAGCAGGGTGGGCATCACGTCGTAGAAAGCCAACTGGTGGTCGTTTACCGAACCGGCAGGCACACCAGGTCCTTTGGCTATGAAGGGTACACGTATGCCACCCTCGTGGGTAGAACGCTTTGTACCCTTCAGCAATCCATCGCGATTGAACCATGCTGGGTCTGCACCTCCCTCCTCATGAGGGCCGTTGTCCGAGGTGAAGATAACCAGAGTGTTCTCGTCGAACCCCTTTTCTTTCAATTTATCAAAAATCTCACCTATCTGCTCATCCAGACGGTTTACCATGGCGGCAAACTGGGCATGGCGTGCATAGTTGCGATAGTACCAAGAACCAAAATTGCCACCATAGGGACTGTCCTGTCCCTTGAAGCGCTCTGTGTACTTTGCCACTAGGCTGTCGTTGGGTTGCCACAGTTCTGCATGAGGCAAGGTGTAGGTGAAAATACCCATGAAGGGCTTGTCCTCTGTCTGTCGGTCTATCCATTCAAGAGCATACTGATGAATAAGATCACTGGCATACTGCTCTCTGTTTTCATAGTCCTTAGAACCGGAAGCGACATCCTTATGCTGAATATTCTGCTTTAGAGTATCAACAACAATGTGTTTGTCTCCGTACTTTTCCGGGTCATAGCGATTCAGGAAGTTGGGATAGTAGGTATGTGCCTGGAACTGGCAGATGTAGCCATAGTAGCAATCCACGCCACGCTTGTTAGGCAGAGAGGCACTGCTGCTCTGTCCGCTCTTGGAGGTATCGGAATTGCCATTGGCATCCAGGAGGTAGGTATCGGGGTACTGCATGTTGTAATATCCTCCAGCCCATTTCCCGAACATTCCCGTAGCATATCCTGCCTCCTTCATCACCTCGGGGATAATCTTATGGTTCATCAGGTAGGGTTCCTGGCCAATGACACTATAGTCGGAATTGTCGCCAAAGGCATTCTGTTTCAAAGCCCTGTGCCAATACTCCCTGTTGCCGCGCACATGGGTGTGGCCGGCGTGCTGGCCAGTCATGAACGAGGCACGCGAAGGTGCGCTGACAGGACTGCCGGCATAAGCCTGGGTGAAGCGCATGCCTTCCTGGGCCATGCGGTCAAGGTTGGGAGTTTCTATCAGTTGTTGGCCATAGCAGCCAAGGTCGCCATATCCCATATCGTCGCACATGATGAAGATGATATTGGGGCGTTTCTCCTTGCCTTCATCCTTGTTTCCGTCGGTTGCAACCGTTGATGCATTTCCTACTAATGGCAGTAGCCCCAGGGTAGCCATTATAAGTTCATGTGCTTTTGTCATAATAGGGAATATTGTTTTTAGTTAGCTTTTACGCTCACAAATTTATCATTTATATCGTTTCGTTACAAACATTTCTCCATTAAAGTGTAGTAAAAAGAAGAAAAAGGCATGCCGCAAATAGCGGCATGCCCATTAGGTTTAAATAGATGTCAGGTAATGTTCCTACAGGATAGTGCAACCGGTGCAGGGCTTGAGCTGCTTGAAGAAATCGTTGCCCTTGTCGTCTACCAGGATGAAGGCGGGGAAGTCCTCTACCTCAATCTTCCAGATGGCTTCCATGCCTAGCTCGGGATACTCTACGCACTCGATAGACTTGATGTTGTTCTGTGCCAGGATAGCAGCAGGACCACCAATGGAACCAAGGTAGAAACCACCATGATCCTTACAAGCACGTGTAACGTCCTCGCTACGGTTGCCCTTTGCAAGCATAATCATGGAACCGCCGTTGTCCTGGAATTCATAGACATACGGATCCATACGGCCTGCTGTGGTGGGACCCATAGAACCGCAAGCCATGCCAGCAGGGGTCTTGGCAGGACCTGCATAATAAACGGGATGGTCCTTCATGTACTGGGGCATACCTTCGCCGGCATCCAGACGAGCCTTGAGCTTGGCATGAGCAATATCGCGGCCTACGATGATGGTACCATTTAGACTAAGGCGTGTGCCGATGGGATAGTTGGATAGCTGCTTACATACATCTGCCATGGGCTGGTTCAGGTCTACCTTGACAACATCACCCTCGCCGGCATTGCGCAGTTCCTCGGGGATGAGTTCGTATGGTTTGTCGTCCATCTTCTCAATCCAGATACCCTGTTCGTTGATCTTGCACTTGATGTTGCGGTCGGCAGAACAGCTTACGCCCAAACCGATTGGACAGCTGGCACCATGACGGGGCAGACGTACCACGCGAACGTCGTGTGCCATGTACTTACCACCGAACTGTGCACCGAGACCAATCTTGTAGCACTCTTGCAGGAGCTGTTTCTCCAGTTCCACGTCGCGGAAGGCACGGCCTGTCTCGTCGCCAGTGGTAGGCAGAGAGTCGTAGTAGTGGGTAGAAGCCAATTTCACGGTGAGCAGGTTCCTCTCTGCGCTGGTACCACCGATAACGATAGCAATATGGTAGGGAGGACAAGCTGCTGTGCCCAAGCTCTTCATCTTCTCAACAAGGAAGGGGATGAGAGTGCCGGGATTCTGGATGCGAGCCTTAGTCTCCTGATAAAGATAGGTCTTGTTGGCAGAACCACCACCCTTGGTAACGCAAAGGAAATGGTATTCCATGCCCTCGGTAGCCTCGATGTCAATCTGAGCGGGAAGATTACACTTGGTGTTCACCTCGTTGTACATGTCCAGAGGAGCGTTTTGGCTATAGCGCAGGTTGCACTCCGTGTAGGTCTTGTAGACGCCAAGAGAAAGAGCCTCCTCGTCGCAGAAACCTGTCCATACCTGCTGGCCCTTCTCGCCATGGATGATGGCGGTACCGGTGTCCTGACACAGGGGTAGAAGACCCTTGCAGGAAACCTCGGCATTGCGCAGGAAGGTGAGAGCAACGTACTTGTCGTTCTCGCTGGCCTCGGGGTCGCGGAGAATCTTTGCCACTTGCTCGTTATGAGAGCGGCGGAGCATGAAACTTACATCGCGGAAAGCCTGATTGGACATACGGGTCAGTGCTTCGGGAGTAACCTTCAAAATCTTGTGGCCTTCAAACTCGCTGACAGAGACGCCCTCTGAAGTCAGCAGATAATACTCGGTGTCGTCCTTGCCCAGCTGGAACATAGGAGCGTACTTGAACTCTGGTACTTGTGCCATAATAGTGATACTTTGATTATAGGTTTTTATGTTTTCTTTGTGTTTTATACATTATTATATTATACGCGTATGTGCGTATTAGGGATTGCTATTTCTCGAAATGTTGGTAGTCCTTGATAGTTCGCCATGTACCACCCCATCGGAAACCACGTGAAACGAATAGACGGTAGCAGAGATCGGTGGCATCTATCTTGCTGGGTATGTCCTTGCGCTTGTCTCGGTCGTGGGCATATTTATTACCTTCCGGAGGGAGCACACGTCCGCTCTTGACGTAGACACATGGATTGTAGAGCGGATTTATATCCACAGCCATGCCACGGCTGTGCTTGGACAGAGTCTTGCTGCCAGCAACACGTCTGTAGCAGAAACACGACGTGTTGTTATCCGCCATGGAACGCTGATCGGAAGCGTCATAATCGTCAATCAGACGCATACGGGCTATGGGATATTCTGCCTCGTATAGTTTGCGGAAGATATAGAGCAGGTCGTCGGCAATCTGCCTATTGCACACCATCTGGCCTATGTGCTCCTCTCCATCGAAGTCGTAATGCGACAACTCGAGATAGCGCAACTCAGACCTGGCAATTCCGCACTTTTGCGGATAGGAACGACCTTGCATCCTTGTCCAGATGCTATCGGGTATGTTCTGTGCCGTGAACACCTGCGCTTGCAACGATAATAGCTGAAGCAGCATGGCAAGGCACATCGCGTATCGTAGAAGGTTCTTCACAGATCCTTGTTATTATTATTTTCCATCATCAGACATACTCTCGCGGAGCACGAACCTGCGATAGTACGACCAACCAAGTGTGGTGAGGGGCAAGGCTATGACAAACCCCATGATGCCAAGAAGGGTTCCCCACACTGAAAGAGAGAGAAGTATGATAGCAGGTCGCAGACCCATAGTCTTACCCATTATCTTGGGCACGAGGAAAAGGTCCTGAATAGCCTGGACAACAAAGAACACCACAATGGCCATGGAGATAATGAACCAGAAGTTCTCGCCAGTATCGTTGGCCTTGAGCAGAGCCAAAACAACGGTGGGTATGAAGCCTATGGCCTGTGCATAAGGGACCATATTGAGAAGGCCGATGAACATACCCAGACCTATGGCCATGGGGAGGTCTATGATGAGGAAGCCGATGCTGAAGAGCACACCCACTAGGAAAGCCACGGTGGCCTGTCCGCGGAAGTAGGCATTCATTTCACGCTTTATATCGGAAGCAAGATGTTTGGCCATAGTGCGGTGCGAACTGGGTACTATCTTAATCCAGTTCTGGTTTACATCTTCATAATCTATCAGCAAAAAGAAGATATATAGGAGCACCATCATCACATCCACCACAGCCCAGACGATGGTCATTGTCCCGGAAACTAGACTCCACGACTGATTAAGGGTAATCCTGATGGCATCCATAACCTTGTCATTCTTGAGGAGCTTGACTACGGTATTGTGATTAAAGTCATTGGCAAAGAATAACTCTATCTGCCTGGGGATATCCGTACCCGATAGGTATGTAGTGGCATAATGCACCATATCGTCGGAAAGATGCCCCAACTGCCTTATAGCACTGGGAACGGTGAGCACGAAGAATGCAGCAATCACTGCCGTAAGCAGAAATAAGGCAAGAGAGATACTCAGCAAGCGACGACGTATACGGCATTTCTTTTCCAGAAAAATCACCAGAGGGTGTATCAGGTAGGCCAAGAGCCAAGCCACAAAGAATTGCCACAGCACTCCGCTTAGAGCATTAAGAAGGAAATACAAACCCACTGCACCAAGTACCAACAATAGGCCTCGTACAAAACGGTCAAATGTAATTCTTTCGTCCAAGAATGAATGTGACGCGCTATCCTGATTATGCGTTGATTTTGCCATCAATGTTACTACAACTTATTCTTCGTAATGTTCAAAAAGGAAGTCGTTATACGGATACTTCTGTACATGCAATTCACGCACTTTGTTGTACAGAACCTGGCGCAAGGTGTCGTAACCCGTCTTCTCCAAGGCAGATATAAACAGGCATTCGCCCGAAAGACGTGTCATCCATGTATGTATGAGATCGTCCAAAGATACATTCTCCTTGGTTGCAGGAGTAAGATCGTCAGCATCCTTCTCAACCCATGTATATGCATCCACTTTGTTGAAGATAATCATTGAGGGTTTCTCGGCACAACCAAGGTCGGACAAGGTCTTTTCCACGACCTTTATCTGGTCCTCAAACTCGGGATGCGAAATGTCCACAACGTGCAAAAGCAGGTCTGCTTCGCGTACCTCGTCCAATGTACTTTTGAAGGAATCTACAAGATCGTGAGGTAGCTTGCGAATAAAGCCGACGGTATCGGAGAGTAGGAAAGGCAGATTATCAACAATCACTTTGCGCACAGTGGTATCTAGGGTGGCAAACAATTTGTTCTCAGCAAACACTTCGCTTTTGGAAAGGAGGTTCATAAGTGTGGACTTGCCCACATTGGTATATCCAACAAGAGCTACACGAATCATACGTCCGCGATTGCTACGTTGCGTGGTTTTCTGCCTATCGATTTCGGCTAGACGCTGTTTCAGTAAAGACATGCGGTTCAAGATAATGCGACGGTCCATTTCCAACTGCGTTTCACCTGGGCCGCGAAGACCTACGGAACCCTTACCGCCACCACTACCAGAACCACCACCCTGACGTTCCAGGTGGGTCCACAGGCGCTGTAAGCGGGGAAGCATATAGCGGTACTGAGCCAGCTCTACCTGTGTCTTTGCGTTGGCTGTCTGTGCACGCATTGCAAAAATATCGAGAATCAAAGATGTTCGATCCAAGACTTTAACCTTCAGTTCCTTTTCTATATTGCGCAACTGCTTGGCAGAAAGTTCATCGTCGAAAATAACCATGGATACGTAACGTTCAGCATCTTCCTCAGCTTCTATCCATGCACGTATCTCCTGTAATTTGCCGATACCAAGATAGGTTACGCTAGACGGGCCATTTAGTCTCTGGGTAAAACGCTTTACGGTTCGTGCTCCGGCTGTCTCGGCAAGGAACTGCAACTCATCCAGATATTCTGTGGTTTTGCGCTCGTTCTGTTGTGGAGTGATAATGCCCACCAGTATGGCGGTTTCCTCTGTCTCGCCAACGATGTCACTATGAGCCACCTTGCCCATGCCATCCTCGAAAGGAAGACTTGAGCGTGAGGCATTATAATATTTGCTTCTTGTTGTCTTCATCTATAATATTTACTTGACAAGCATCACGAGGTACTTGCTTACGCTCCAGAAACGGCTGGGGTTGGAGATATGTAGCTCGTAATATCCGTTCCCATCCTTGGTTAGCATATAGCTACCATCTGGGTGAGTAGTAAGTAAGCGTGCAGATTTGCTGTAGGTTTTGATATTTTTGACATTACGAATGTCTATTTCGGTGAAATAGTCTTTGTTGAAGTCGTTATCCTTGAGGACTTCACCACCCTTCAGTATTCCCTGCTCCTTCAGTTCGGCCTTAGTGCCATAAACAAACCATGCATTGTTGATTTGTTTTTCTTGACGCGCCAATACTCCAGATTGCTCCTTACTTACTTCTGTGAGCGAAGCTACGCTTTGGGAGAGAGACTCTATTTGGCCTACCTGCGCGAGAATAGTGGAATCCTTCTCAACCAAAGTAGCTTGAAGTTCCTGGATGCGCAAGTTCTGGGTTTCTACTTGTGTTTGCAAACCATCTACTAAGGTCTTCAGCTTGTCTCCCTTGAAACGGCTGGCATTCAGCTTCTCCCTCAGCTGGGCCACGAGTTCGCGATTCTGTTTCATGGCTTCGCATATATATTCCATATTGTCGCGGATAATTTCGCGATTGGATGCGCTTTCCTGACTACCATCGGCTACGGTGACACGTCCTTCTGCCTCGGCTATACGGCGTATGCCAGTCTGGACTTCAGTCATTGTAGATATAATATCATTCAATTCTGCGTCCTTATCATCCACAATCGTCTGCAATGAGTCTATCTGCTGTTGCATACGTGTATTACTCTCATTCTGGTTTTGGCAGGCAGCCATCATGATGATACCTGCCACAATGATAACAATCTTTTTCATAATCTGATTCTGATTCCTATAATTGCTTGTTTCTGTATTTACTGAAATGCTTCTCTTTTCCCGACTCCGAACTTTGCTCTGTCTGCAGTTTGTCCTTCTGCAAATCAGCCTCGTCTCTGCCGGCAACGACAATGACGAACTCGCCACGTGGTTCATTCTCCATAAAGTGGGCAAGCACTTCGGATATTGTGCCTCGTACGCTCTCTTCGTGCATCTTGCTGATTTCCCGGCATGTACTACACTGGCGGTTCTCACCAAAGACCTCCGCGAACTGTTGCAAAGCCTTCACTACTCTGTGAGGACTTTCGTAGAAAATCATCGTACGGCATTCATCCTTCAGCTCCTCTATACGTGTCTGACGGCCTTTCTTCTGTGGTAAGAAACCTTCAAAGCAGAACCTGTCGCAAGGCAGGCCACTACTTACCAATGCGGGAACAAAGGCCGTTGCACCAGGCAACGTTATCACCTCTACTCCAGCCTTAACGGCTTCGCGTACAACAAGGAATCCCGGATCGCTGATTCCTGGTGTACCCGCATCGCTGATTACGGCAATAGTTTCACCGCCCATAAGACGCTCTACAACACGTTTCACCGTCTGATGCTCGTTGAACTTATGGTACGACACCATGGATTTGTGTATGTCGAAGTGGCGCAACAGATTTCCACTGGTACGGGTATCCTCTGCCAATATCAAGTCGCACTCGCGCAGAATCCTCAATGCACGGGCAGTGATGTCTTCAAGATTGCCGACTGGTGTCGGCACCAAATATAATGTTCCCATCAATGTAGGGATTAATATTTCTTTGTGTGTACAAATTTAAGCATATTATTTTAAATCCAGTGTTCGCTAGCATCTAAAATTGCTTTTCAATAATATTTATTATGTATTTACGATACATCCTTGCTATGTCTTTAATATAATTTGTAACTTTGCCCACATGAAAGATGTAGCTAACAACAATGGCGAGATGATGCGCCGAGGACGCATAGAGGTGATATGCGGTTCCATGTTCTCAGGTAAAACCGAGGAACTGATTCGACGAATGAAACGTGCCATGTTTGCAAAACAGAAGGTGGAGATATTCAAGCCTGCCCTAGATACCAGATATAGTAATGAGGATGTCGTAAGTCACGAAGGTAACAGCATTCCCAGTACCCCAATAGATTCCAGTGCCAGTATACTGCTGATGGCGCAGGACTATGATGTTATAGGCATAGATGAGGCACAGTTCTTTGACGAACATATTGTTGAAGTTTGCAACCAATTGGCGTATCAGGGTGTCAGGGTAATTGTTGCCGGTCTCGACCTGGATTTCAAGGGTGAGCCTTTCGGCCCCATGCCACGCCTGCTTGCCATAGCGGATGAGGTTAGTAAAGTACATGCCATTTGCGTGCATTGCGGAGCTTTAGCATATATAAGTCACCGCCTTGTCAACGTAGACAAGCAAGTACTACTCGGTGAAAAGACTGAGTACGAACCATTGTGCCGAGATTGTTATAAGAAAGCGATGGAAGAAACCTGCAATGAAGAAAATACGTGAGGATGTGAAACATTTTTCATTAAACATACTTTGCTTTTCGGTAATTCTTCATATATTTGCAATCGCTAAGGGGTATACTGCCGCCTATGCAGACACAAGTTGCGCCCAGATGGTGGAATTGGTAGACACGAGGGACTTAAAATCCCTTGACCATTGCGGTCGTACGGGTTCGAGTCCCGTTCCGGGCACAAGCATATCAGGAGATAGTCGTCCTGCGACATACACAAATATGTCGTGGGACGATTTCGTTCAATCGCTGGTCTACGACGAGGAGAGCATGGGCGAGGAGGCATGGCAACAGTATCTCGAGCAGTTGGAATGGCTGCACTCACACCCCATGGACATAAACACCGCCACTCCCGGGGAGATGGCCCTGCTGCCCTTCCTCACCCCTGCACAGATAGAGGCCATACAGGCTTACGTCCATCTGGACGGTCCCATGAAGTCCTTGGGCGAACTGGCACTTATCCCTGCCA
>JAZRIA010000256.1:0-1073 GCA_045645045.1 Bacteroidaceae bacterium
TGTTTATCGGTGGTGCTGGTAAGAGTGCGATGTTCCCCCTTCACATTTGGTTGCCCGATGCAATGGAAGGTCCCACTCCCGTCAGTGCATTAATTCACGCTGCGACGATGGTTGTGGCTGGCGTATTCCAGATTGCACGCCTCTTCCCCCTCTGGATTCAGTATGCTCCCGAAGCGATGACGATTGTCGTGTGGGTAGGTGTTATTACCGCCTTCTATGCAGCAGCGGTGGCTTGCGTTCAGAGCGACATCAAGCGCGTACTTGCCTTCTCTACCATTTCGCAGATTGCCTTCATGATGGTGGCATTAGGTGTATGTCTTCCTGGCGAACACGGTGCGGTGATTGACAACCACGCCAGTCTGGGTTACATGGCTTCTATGTTCCACCTCTTTACCCACGCTATGTTTAAGGCGCTCCTATTCCTCGGAGCAGGTTGCATTATCCACGCCGTTCATAGCAACGAAATGTCGGCAATGGGTGGACTCCGCAAGTATATGCCCATTACCCACATCACCTTCCTTATTGCATGTTTGGCGATTGCGGGTATTCCTCCCTTCTCTGGATTCTTCTCAAAGGACGAAATCCTTACGGCATGTATGCACTACAGTCCCGTAGTAGGTTGGATTATGACGGGTGTAGCGGCAATGACTGCTTTCTACATGTTCCGCTTGTACTTCGGCATCTTCTGGGGCACAGAAAACAAGGAACTCCATGCGCACCACACACCTCATGAGGCACCGCTTGCGATGACTCTTCCCTTGATTGTGCTTACTTGCGTAACACTCGTTGCAGGGTTTATCCCCTTCGGCCACTTCGTAAGTGCATCGGGCGAGGCTTATGACATCCACTTGGATTGGACCGTTGCTGCCACGAGCATCGTCGTTGCGGTAGTGTCTATCGGATTGGCAACCTACATTTACGCTGGCAGTCGCCAACCCGTTGCAGAGAAACTCCACGGCGCCTTCCCCCGACTCCACCGTTGGGCATTCAAGCGCTTCTATCTTGACGAGGTGTATCAGTTCGTGACCCACAGAATCATCTTTGCCTACATCTCTCGCCCCATTGCGTGGTTC
>JAZRIA010000257.1:0-1157 GCA_045645045.1 Bacteroidaceae bacterium
CAGTGTCAGGAGACAGGACGCGATCAGGCCCATGCCCAACTGGGTGTGGGTACACTGGCTGAAACTTGCGAAATGGCATGGAACCAGGGAGATGATCTCTACGGTGCATACGACAACCGATTGCTGCAAGGGTATGAATATATGGCAAAGTATAACCTCGGTTGGGACGTGCCGTTCACAACGTGGACTGACTGCACAGGACTCTACAACGAATGGACTGAACCAGGGCAGATGGGACGTGGCAAACTGTGGTCCATCTACGAAATAGCTTATAATCACTACGTTGGCCGCAAGAGACTGAAGATGCCTTACGTTAGCATGGCGCTTGGCAAGGGCGGCGTGCGTCCGGAAATGCGCAAGAACGGCGCAGATCATGTCGGTTATGGTTCTCTGCTCTTCTATCAAGGTACTGCGGTTGACAAGAAATCGCGCATTCCAGGAGCGAAGGAACGCCCTACACTCCACCAGGCTTTCACTTGGCCAGCAGCAGAGGGAACTCCGCTCAAGAACGACTACGAGGTGAAAGTGCGTGCCCGTGGTGGTGAATGGCAGAATGTCGACACATACATAGCTAAGGTCAATGCTCCTGTAGGCGACAATAAGCATCGTATTTGTGAAATTTCGTACGGAATGTTCGACTTTACCGGTACGGTCGATGTGGAAGTGGTTTGCAAAAAGAAAAAGTTTAAAACCGCTAAGGTACGTCCCGACTATCGCGGAGTCATTGCTAACATTGTGAACGACAGCACGGTGCGCTTCATGCTCTTCCAGCCAGAACACGTGTCTGTAGAGTTCGACGGTGACATTACCGATAACCTCCTTTTGTTTACGTCCAAACCATGCAAATCTATGGCTGAAGCGAAGAAAGAGGCCAAGAAGGCAGGACGCAAATTTATGTATTACGCACCAGGGTTCTACGATTTGAAAGGCGATACGATTTTCCCAGAGTCGCACACCACCGTTTATGTTGATGGAGGCGCCTACATCAATGGAACTTTCCATATAAAAGATGCTGAAGACGTGCATATTATGGGGCGTGGCATTGCACGTCCTGCAAGAGGCTACGAGGGGTGCAAGGTGAGTCGTTCCAAGGATGTGAGCATCGAGGGATTGACTATGTGCACCTGTCCTATCGGCGAAAGCAACAATGTTACAGT
>JAZRIA010000258.1:0-1270 GCA_045645045.1 Bacteroidaceae bacterium
AGCCTCCATCTGAGCAGCCAGACCACTCGCAGCAGTCACGCCACCAGTAGTGCCACCATTGGATACATCTCGGTTGCCGGTAGTCTCCTTCAACTCATCAATCTTGTTGTTGATGACCGATACATAGATATCGTTCAAAGGCTTACCCTGCACAGGGAGGATGCTGTCCTGACCCAGGTTGCCATCCACATGGATGAAGTCCTTGGTGAGGTCGGCATACTCTTCCTCATTCACAGAACCATCGGTGCGGATAAAGTGACGAGGCTTTGCATTGGCCAGCATATTCTGCATAACTGCCTGATTACCTCTGTCGATGTACTCTTGGGAAGACTGACCAACATCGATGTAGCCAAAGCCACAGGGAGAACCCTTAATCTTGTAGAGAGGGTCAAACACATAGGGGTATAGGCCGTGGTCATACCAACCGTTGGGGTATGCCTCTGGCTCATTCTCCGTAGCAAACAGCACCTCATCGTTGACATACTTGCAGTAGTGCAGAACGATCTTGCCGTTCTGGTATTTCTTGTAGTACCAGTCCACAACGGCACTCTTATTGGATGTGTCTACAGTGTCATCGTAGATGTACTGGCTAACATCAATCGTCTTACTGCCGAGCTTACCCTGAAGCTGTGGGTACTGCCCAGTCAGAAGATCGTTGTCCATCAACTCCACAGCAAAGAAGTGCCGGGACTTTTGGATGTCCTTCACACCCGGCTCCCAGAATAAAGAGAGAATGTCACAGGGTACAACCGATATATCGCCCATGCCGTTATACTTGCTCTTGTCCCAAAACACTCCGTATACGCCGGTACCCTCGGTTAGCTTGTCGTTAGCCTCATCATCGTAGCTATCCTCAAATCCGTTCTGATCAAGAATGACAGGAACAATGGAAGACAGCATCTCTGCCTCTGCCTTGTCTCCTTCCTCTCTGGGGAGGAAATTAGGAGAGGGGAAGTTGTCCATTGCATCAGCGTGTTTGTTGGCGATGGCATTAAACAGCCAGCCGGATTTAGGCTTCACTTCGCTGGCACCACTGCCCTCCATATAGTCCCAATGTCGCATCTTGTACCATTGCACATTCTGGATCACCTTCTGCTCCAGATTAGCCTTACCAGCCTTGTACTTCTGCAAGGTAAGCTGTGCTGCCTGTACCTGCTCTCTGCCGATGACCTGTGCCAAAGCCTTGAAGCCATCCATAGCACCGCCCTGTGCTTGCTGGGGAGCTTGCATCTGTGCCATCTGCATCTTTTGAAACTCACTCTGCGGTGTA
>JAZRIA010000259.1:0-12930 GCA_045645045.1 Bacteroidaceae bacterium
AGGTTCAGCTTGTAGAACGACAGGACGGACAGGATGGCCGACAGGGAACCCTCCTCGTGTGGAAGGGTGAACACCAGGCTTGCCTTGTTGGCTTGGTTCACATCGCGCAACTTGCCTGCCCTGGCTATGCTGGCAAGTACCAGGAAGCGGGTGAAGTTGTGCTTGTTGGTCTCTATGCCCTCCTGCAGAACCTTCAGTCCGTAGATCTGTGCCACGTCCTTATGGCAGATGGCGGCATGTCCGCGCAGGTTCTCCTTCCTGATCTTTGCCGCCGCGCTGGCCGTATCGCCAGCCTCCACCACCTTGATGTCGGGGTGCTGTTCCAGGAAGGCACGGCACTGCATCAGCGCCACGGGGTGCGAGTTCACCTCGGCAATATCCTCCATATTGTCCTCCGGCAGGCACACGATGCTATGCTGAATGCGCAACTTGTGCTCGCCGATGATGGTAAGGCCCGAGTCGCGCAACAGTTCGTAGTTGTGCAGAAGCGACCCTGCAATGGTGTTTTCTATGGCCACCAGTGCTATCATATCGGGATTCTGCCTCATGGCAAGGAAAACCTCCTCGAAATTGTTGCACTGAACGAGGTCCAGTTCCTCGCCCTGGAAGAACCGGTGCGAGGCAATGTCGTGGAAGCATCCTCTTATTCCTTGTATGGCTACTTGTTTTCTCATATCAAGCACAAAGTTATAATATTTCGGTCACAATGGTGCTTTTCTACCATTAAAAACGAAAGATATTACGTATTAAGGTAGGACAAGGACCATTATT
Organism: Bacteroidaceae bacterium; assembly: GCA_045645045.1. Lineage (GTDB taxonomy): Bacteria > Bacteroidota > Bacteroidia > Bacteroidales > Bacteroidaceae > Physcousia. The sequence continues at coordinate 772 of JAZRIA010000259.1, forward strand.
TCCTGAACTCCCCTGTGATGCTGTCCACAATGGTGGGGTCGAGGCTTACCGCCTGGCGGAGGTCCTCCATGGCACCCTTCTTGTCGCCAGCCAGCATCTTCAGGCGGCCACGCTCCTTCAGTATGTTGGCATTGGGACCGTCCTTTTCCAATTCCTCGTTCATGGCGGCTATCATGGCCATGATCATGTGCTTTTCCATATGCTTTATATTATCTGTAATTGTTCTTGTATTTTGATGCGTTTATCGTCTCACGACGCGAGAGTCTTCGCCTCACGACATGATGCCCATCGCCTCACGACACGATTCCCTTTGCGTCGGGACGCGTTTTTGGTGGCATTGGGTGTAGTTTTAGAGAGCATTGGTCAGGTGGTCAATTACCCTGATGTTTGTCTCCTTCAGTGCCTGGCTTGCCTTGGCAAGATTGCGCGAGAACTCCTCGAAGGTCTCCGCACCGCTATCGCAAAGGTCGGTGACACTCTTTACAAAGAGGATGGGAGTATCAAGCAGCGAGCACACGAAAGCCACGGCAGCACCCTCCATATCCTTCAGTTCGCCCCCGTTCTCCTGTATAATCTGCAGGTCGCAGGGCTGCATGTCCAGCGAAGAACCCGTTGTAACCTTGCCCATGGGCAGATGCAGATGCTCTGCCAGAGCCTTCGCCCCCTCCCACACGGGATAGTTGCCCAGTGCCTGAGTGCCCCATTCGTTGTCGCCCGGAACGCGGCGGTCGTGGAACATGCAGGCATTGCCTATGTACACCTTGGCAATGTCCGCCCCCTTGGATTGGAAACCTCCGCACGTACCGCTATTTACCACAATGTCCGGGTGCAACTTCTGTATTGCCGCCAGAGTGGCAACGGATGCCGCCTCGCATCCCACCAGGTCGCTATTATGCTGGCGACCGTTGAGCACCACGCTCAGTGTGGATGTCTCGCTGTTTGCCCCCAGGATGGTTGTCTGATACAGTTTGCAGGGCAACGGAGCAAAGAAATCCTTCACCTCCTCAACCCCGTAATGCTCTATGAAAGGCTGCGCCTCTGCCTGCATGGCAATGATGTAGAGTATGTTCATGTATGTAGTGTTTGTCTGCTTGTGTTAATCTTTCTTGCAAAGTTATGAAAAGATAATATAAAATAGGTGTGGTTTGGCGGAAAAATAGTAACTTTGCGGTCGTTTAATTATAAAACATACCTTATATTATATGATATTTACTGCTGGAAACATCCTGTTGATAGGCGCCATACTGATATTCTGCGCCATCATGATTAGTAAGACTGGCTACCGTTTCGGTATCCCCACCTTGTTGCTCTTCCTGCTCGTGGGCATGGGTTTCGGAACAGATGGCCTCGGCCTTGAGTTTGATAGTGCCGCAGATGCACAGTTCATAGGTATGATAGCCTTGAGCATCATCCTGTTCACCGGTGGTATGGACACCAAGTTGCGTGACATCAAGCCCGTCATGGCACAGGGTATGATACTCTCCACCGTGGGCGTTCTGCTCACCACACTGCTTACGGGCGGTTTCATCTTCTGGCTCTCGGGATATTCCGACATGAACATAGAGATGCCCATGCTCACCTGCCTCCTGCTGGCCGCCACGATGTCCTCTACCGACTCGGCATCCGTGTTCAACCTGCTCCGTTCCCAAAAGATGAACTTGAAGGAGAATCTCAGGCCTATGCTGGAGTTGGAGAGCGGTAATAACGACCCCATGGCATACATGCTCACCATAGCACTCATACAGGTTATCGCCAGCGGTAGCGGTTTCAATATGGGCCTTCTTGCCAAGGACCTGCTCGTGCAGTTCTTTGTGGGCGGTGTTACTGGTTATGCCTTTGGCAGATTTGCCGTGTGGCTGATAAACAAGGTGAACCTCTCCAACAGTTCGCTCTATCCCATCCTCCTGCTTAGCCTTGTCTTCATCACCTTCACCATCACCGACATGCTCCATGGCAACGGTTATCTCGCCGTCTACATCCTGGGTGTCGTGGTGGGCAATGCCCGACTGATGTTCCGCAAGGAGATAAACACCTTCATGAACGGTCTCACATGGTTCGGACAGATTGTGATGTTCCTTTCTCTGGGCTTGCTGGTCAATCCCCACGAGATGCTGGATGTCTCTGTCAGTGCCTTGCTTATAGGCCTGTTCATGATCTTCGTGGCACGTCCGCTCACCGTGGGACTCTGCCTCATTCCCTTCCGCCAGATGACCTTCAAGGCCAAGTGCTTTGTATCCTGGGTGGGACTTCGCGGTGCAGTGCCCATCATCTTCGCCACCTATCCCGTGGTGTCGCATATTCCAGGTTCTCAGGATATCTTCAACATTGTATTCTTCATCACCCTCTTGTCCCTCATCTTCCAGGGCATGACCATAGCCCCTGTGGCAAAGTGGCTCAACCTTGACCTCCCGCAGGAGAAGGAAGGCAACGACTTCGGTGTGGAGATTCCCGAGGAGATAGACAGCCAGTTGACCGACGTTACCCTTACCGCCGAGATGCTCGAGAACGGCAACCGCCTGATGGATATGAACATATCTAAAGGTACATTGGTTATGCTTGTAAAACGAGGTTCGGAATTCATGATTCCCAACGGACGCATGGAACTGAAGGTTGGAGACAAACTTCTGTATATCTCCGAGAATAAGAACGAAGAGTAATGGTATTCTCGGATTTATTTTTTCTCTTTGTATTCTTGCCGGCATTCTTTGCCTGCTACATGCTGGCTGCCTATGTGGACAGGAAGTGGCTCTCTTCGCACAAATTGCGCAATGCCTGCCTGGTGCTCTTCTCCCTGCTCTTCTATGCGTGGGGCGAACCGGTGTATGTCTTCCTGATGTTTGCCTTGGTGTTCGTAAACTTCCACATAGGCAAGTTCATCGATTCGCAGACATCGCACCGCAAACTGGCACTGAACATCGGTGTCGTCACCAATGTCCTGGCTCTGGGTGTGTTCAAGTATGCCTCGCTCACGGCAACGACCCTTACCATGCTTGGCATCCCCATGCCCGACCCCAGGATAGCCCTGCCCATAGGTATCAGTTTCTATATCTTCCAGAGCATATCCTACCTGATAGACGTCTATAAGAAGGAGAGTCCCGCACAGAGGCACTTCATGGACCTATTGCTCTACATAAGCATGTTCCCCCAACTCATAGCCGGCCCCATCGTGCGCTATGGCACCATTGCCGAGGAGATACACGGGCGAGAGGTGAAGATGAGCGATGTGGCAGATGGCGTCTTCCGCTTCATCTATGGCCTTGGCAAGAAGGTGATCATTGCCAACCAGATGAGCATAGTGGCAGAGCAGTTCCTGGTGAACGGCTTCGACGGATGCACCACCACGGGAGCATGGATAGGCATTTTGGCTTATTCGCTTCAGGTCTATTTCGACTTCTCTGGTTATTCCGACATGGCCATAGGCATTGGCCGATGCCTCGGTTTCCACTTCAACGAGAACTTCCGCCACCCGTATTGCTGTAACTCCATCACCGATTTCTGGCACCGATGGCACATCTCCTTGGGAAGTTTCTTCCGCCACTATGTCTCCATACCCCTGGGCGGTACCCGCCGCCACCAGTGGTTCAACATCCTCGCCACATGGTTCCTCACCGGTTTCTGGCATGGTGCCAGCTGGAACTTTGCATGCTGGGGCCTCTACTTCGGCATAATCCTCCTGTTCGAGAAGTACACCCTCATGAAGAACGTGGGCAAGCCTCTCCCCACACCCGACCGCAAGGGACGTCCCCGCTATCGCAAGGTGATGGACTTTATTCCCTCGCCCCTTCTGCACCTGTATGCCATGGGACTTGTCACCCTGGGCAGAGGCTTGTTCTATTTCACCGACTTCGCCCAGATGAAGGAGTTCTTCGTAAAGGCCTTCGGCGGAGCAGAGGAACTTCACTCTTACGTTAGCGTAACGGCCATCACCGACCACTTCTGGCTCTGGGTAGCGGCGATACTGTTCTGTATGCCCGTAAGGGAATGGTGCTACGGCCGGCTTGTACGTGTGGCAGGAGAGGGCAGCCTCGTTACCCGAAACACGGTGTTCCTGAGCCGTACGGTGCTCAGTGTGATAATCATCGTGCTCAGTGTGGCGCTGCTCATAGGTGAGACAAACAATCCTTTTATTTACACAAGATTCTAATTCCAGGCAACGATGAAGCATGACAAGATATACCTGATGCTCGTGGGCATCGTCTTTGCGGCGTTTGCCTTGGTGTTTGATACCTTCTCGCGTCCACGATATTCGGAACTGGAGAAGCGCGACCTTGCCACCTTCCCCTCCTTCACGCTTGATAGCCTTTGGAGTGGCGACTATGCCGAGGCGGTGGGCAAGTGGTTTTCCGATTCCCAACCCTTCCGCGACGACTTCATGGCCTTCTCCATGATGGTGGAGAACTGGACGGTGCTCAGGTTTGGTGATGACCACGTCACCTATCATGCCTCCACCGAGGGACTTGCCGACTTTGCCGAGGCAGAGGGCATGGAGGCGGAAGAACCTGTTGCCGAGGACGACGGACGTAATCCCGGGGGATATGTCAACAAGCTTACGGCAGACGAGAAGGCCAAGGTGGCAAATGCAGGTATCGTGATAATAGGTCGCGACAAGAACGTGCGTGCCCTCATGTGCTTCGGAGGCAGTGCCAAGGCAGGTACGCCCTATGCCAACGTGTGCAACAAGTACGTGCAGACCTTCCCCGGTGTGAACGTCTACTGTATGGTAGTGCCCTCTGCCGCGGCCTTCTACATGCCAGAGAAGGTGCAGAAGATGAGCAAGGACCAGTCGGCAACCATACGCAATATCTATAGCCATCTGGATTCTGCCGTGCATGCCGTGGATGTCTATACCGTGCTGGGCGAGCATGCCTGCGAGGACATCTATCTGCGCACCGACCACCACTGGTCGCCCTTGGGAGCATACTATGCCGCCAGGAAGTTTGCCGAGGTGGCAGAAGTGCCTTTCCACGATTTGGACGAGGCAGGGTATTACCAGCCAGACACGGTGCGCCGCTTCGTAGGTTCCATGTATGGCTATTCCAAGGACATTTCCGTGAAGAACGCCCCCGAGGACTTTATCTACTACAAGCCCGTGAAGGCCGTGTACGAGACAACCTTTGAGCAGTATCAGGTGGACGAGAACTATCAGGTTGTCTCTGTTGGCCGTCCGCACAAGGAGGAGTTCTTTAAGAAGTTCAAGGACGGCAGTTCCCTGGCATACAGCACTTTCATGGGAGGCGACACCAAGTTGACACAGGTTAGCACCAACGTTGCCAACGGCCGCAGACTCATTATCCTGAAGGACAGTTACGGCAATGCCCTGCCCGGATACCTGTTCTACTCCTTCGAGGAGATACATGTCATTGACGGACGCTACTTCACCCACAACATGAAGGATTATGTTCGCGAGCATAAGATAACCGACATCCTCTTTGCCAACAACATCTTCCAGGCATGCGGAGGCCGTTACCGTGCCTACGAATTCTTTCTCACCATGGCAGAGGGATGCAAGGACAACCCCAGTACCGCCTTCTACAAGAACCGTGCCAAGGATTCCCTGGAGGTGCAGAAGGATACGTTGGCCTTGCACAAGGATTCCGTCATGAGGCGGAAGACGGATTCCGTGGCACGCCCCGTGCAACAGGACACTTTGAAGTCCGCCGTCCAGTCAGATACGCTCAGGAAGGCAGAGGACAGGAAAGAGGACGCCGTTGTAGAGCAAGTAACGGCAGAACCCACGGATTCCGTTTCAGTACAATAGCCATACAGGTGCCATGGGCATGAAGTTGCAGAAGATAATGCTGGACGGAGGGTTCACCTGTCCCAACCGCGATGGAAGGGTAGGGCAGGGCGGATGCTCCTTCTGCCTGTGCGAGTCGTTCAATCCCGAATATTGCCGCAAGCACGCCACCATAGCCGAGCAGATAGAGGCAGGGAAGAAGTTCTTCGAGGGCAAGTATCCCCAGATGAAGTATCTTGCCTATTTTCAGGCATACAGTTCCACCTATGCCCCGTTGGAGGTGTTACGCCTGCGCTACGATGAGGCTCTTGCCGTGGAGGACGTGGCAGGATTGGTGGTGGCAACACGCCCCGATTGCATTGACGACGATGTTCTTGCCCTTCTCGCCTCCATTCGCGAGAGAGGCTATTCCGTGGCTATTGAGTTGGGATGCGAAACCTTTTACGACCGCACTCTTGCCCGTGTGAACCGTGGGCACACCTCACGTCAATCCGTGGATGCCATACACCTTTGCCACAGATACGCCATCCCCGTTACGGTCCACCTCATGTTCGGTTTGCCTGGCGAGAGCAGGGAAGACATCCTTGCCGAGGCAGAGGTGCTGAACGCCTTGCCCGTAGCCTCACTGAAAATCCATCAGTTGCAGATATTGCGCGGCACCCGCATTGCAAGGGAGTGGGAGGAGAGGAAGGGAGATTTCCTTGCCTTCACCCTGGACACCTATGCCCAGCTTGTGGCCGATTTTGCCGCAAGGCTCCGAAGCGGCATACACATCGAGCGTTTTGCCTCGTCGGCACCTCGGGATATGCTCATTTCACCCCGTTTCGGCGTCAAGCAGAGTGTGGTGGAGGCACAAATTAAGAAAAATATTATGCTAAAAAAACTTTTATAAATATATATAGTTATACCTGCTCTTCATTATATCAACTAAACATAATGTCTATTCTTGTAATTTGTGAAGGAAATTATTTGCTTCTTTCAATGAATGCATTTTTCCTACATCTATCAGCTCTAGAGAATCTTGTGTATATCCCTTAATCTCATGTAATTCACAATTCTTTAAATAGAAATCTATGATACTAAATTTACTTGACCACGAAGACATGACATCTATTAGGTTTGCTTTCATATAATGTATTCCAGCAAATGCTCTTAGGTGATACTTATCTATATCAAGCTCATTTCCTTTGAACTTGGACAAGGTTTCATGGACTTCATTGAACGGACTTTTGACTTCGCCTGTTTCAATATTTGTCCAGCCAACAAGTCTCATATCGTCATCAAAAACTAAATATCTGGCAGTTTTACGTTTTGAAACAACAAGGACAGCATCTGAAGAATCGTTAGAGTACTTCCAAAACTCTTCAAGACGCACATTTGACAATATATCGACGTTATGTATTAAAAACTTCTGTTCTGGGTTTTTATTCAGCAATAACGGTGAAGCATGTAATATTCCTCCTCCGGTTTCAAGAAGTTCTGAACGTTCATCGGAAAATGTAATGCTAATATTTTTATTTTTGTAATAAGGTTTATTAACAATAATTTTTCCCCACTCTTCTATCATATCGGCAAAGTGATGGACGTTTACAACTATATCGTTGAAACCAGCAGAAACCAGTTTGTATAATACATGCTCGATAAGTGGTTTTCCTTCAATTTCGACGAGAGCTTTAGGCTTTGTGTCGGTTAAAGGTTTCAAACGTGTACCAAGTCCTGCGGCGAAAATCATGGCCTTTCTTCTTATGGGCATAATTTTTTTTATACCTTGTTCACGGTGCACAATAGAGACCTCAATACCGTATTTTTCATTGATATGTTCGGCTAAATGTTGGGCACTGTATACACTTCTGTGTTGGCCTCCTGTACATCCGAATGAGAACATCAAGGAAGTAAATCCTCGCTCCATGTACCTCTCGACATGAGTATCGGCTAATTTATATACAATATTTAAAAATGAAATGATTTCACCGTCTTTTTCCAGAAAATCTATTACAGGTTGGTCAAGACCAGTTAATTTCTTATATGGTTCATATCTTCCAGGATTATGTGTGGCCCTGCAATCAAAAATATATCCTCCGCCATTTCCTGACGTATCTTCTGGTAGTCCTTTCTTATATGAAAAGCTAAATACCTTTACCTTAAGTTGCCCCTTGTTGTCATGGACGGAAGTTGTAGGTGTCAACTTTTTAGTTTCTTCCTTATGTGTGAATTCAGGCAAAGAAACCAGTTTCTTCAATACATCGTATAAATACGGATATGGACAAGAATTTTCTTCAGCAAGGACTTCGCGGAGATTGTTTATTGCAGCTGGAATACTGTCCAGGAAATATTTCTTCTGTTCGTACCTCCCTCTAAAACCATAAGCACCAAGGACTTGAAGTGTACGGAAAAGTACCCATTGTGATATGCTCTTTCTAAAGACACATTCATCAATATCCTCGTATTCTTTGAGCGCAATTATATATTCATCAATCAAATGCTGCTTTAATTCCGCATTGAAGTGTGATGAAGCCTGCCATAGGAAAGAAACCAAATCGTATTGCAGAGGACCTCTCCTACCCCCTTGGAAATCGATGAAATGAAGGGTTCCGTTCTTGTCGAGCATCAGGTTTCTTGCCTGAAAATCTCTATAGAGAAAATATGGCTTGCTTTCTTTTCCTAAATTATGAGCCAATTCTACAAATGACTCTTCAAGTTTTGCTTCATTGAAATCAAGTCCAGTCGTCTTCAAAAAGCAATATTTAAAGTAATTCAGGTCGAACATCACATTTTGCTCGTTCATTGCTTCTTGAGGATAACAGCGCTTGAAGTCAAGTCCCTTTGCACCACAAACCTGTATTTGGGGCAATAATCTAATTGCCTGTTCTAATAGTACTACATCATTTGTGCTGTATCCCTCTGGATTTTCTCGTCCATTCTTAAGTATGTCGTAAAGTGTTGTACTACCTAAGTCACTTTGCAGGTAAACCATTCTGTCGTCACTTACCGCCAGAATTTGCGGTACAGGCAACCCAATCTTTGCAAAGTGATTCGCTAAATATATAAAGGTATCATTCTCTTCATATGATGTCCCTACGGCACCTATCACATTATGCCCCGTGTTATCCGTAATTCTATAATACTCACGATTGCTGCCGCCACCTGCTATTTTCTCACATAATGAAGGTTTTGAGCCAGTATATGATATATATAGTTTTATAAGAGAATCCATATTGATGTTGTATTTAGGACTAAAATCGGGTGATGTAAATAACACCTCATTATATTCTAAGAAACGGAATATATATATATGTCAATCTGCGATTGATTGGCTAAGTTGCATTAGATGTACCGCCACTAATGCTGCGGTTTCCGTGCGTAACCTGCTTGTACCTAAAGAAACGCTTTGGAAACCATATTCTTCCGCAAACTTAACTTCTTCGATTGAGAAGTCACCTTCCGGACCAATCAGGACAATGCTATCCTGCCCACTTTTCATCATGTCCTTCAGATGTGGTTTCTTGCCTTCATTGCAATGACAGATAAATCTCTGCACTCCATCCTGCTCTTTTCCTTCTTGCAGTCCCCATTGCTTTATAAAGTCTTTGAATGTCTGCATTTCATCTATGTAGGGCATCCATGCCTTATGGGATTGTTTTGCAGCAGAAACTACTATTTTCTCTATACGTTCAGTCTTGATATTTCTGCGCTCAGAAAATTGGCAGTTCAGGAAAGATAATCTATCCCACCCTATTTCTGTGGCTTTTTCTACAAACCATTCTATACGTTCATTCAGTTTTGTTGGAGCTACAGCCAGGTGAATGTTTCCCTTCCATGCCCGTTCCTGTTTTTCTTCTTCTATGATTCTGTACAGACAACGATGATTCGATGCTGTAGTAATTTCTGCCCTATAGAAAGTGCCACAGCCATCCATAAGATTTATCTCATCACCTTCCTTCATACGTAGAACACGTACCACATGCTTTGCCTCTTCTTCAGGTAAAGAGCCTGATATCTCAGGTGTATAGAAAAAACGAACCTCTTTCATTTCTGAGATTTTATCTATCTTTTACTGATGTATGCTTGTATCTGAACAATACTGCGAACATTATAGCAACAATAAAGGCATATATGGCAAAAATGGTCCATGCTTCAGCCCATCCGCCCGTACCGGGCTTGTCTACCATCAGTCCCATTTCGTTAACAGTGTACATGTTCATTACCCATCCAGCCACAATCATACCCAATGATGCGCCAAATCCGTTTGTCATCATCATAAATACTCCTTGAGCAGAATTTCGGATACTTATATCAGTCTCTTTATCAACGAATAAAGAACCACTGATATTGAAGAAGTCAAAGGCAATACCATATACAATCATGCTCATGATTAACAACCAAACTCCGTCACCGGGATTACCGAGAGCAAAGAATCCGAATCTCAAGGCCCATGCAATCATAGACATGAGCATTACTTTCTTTATACCAAAACGGTTCAGACAGAATGGTATTAAGAGGATACACAATGTCTCGCTTATCTGAGACAATGAAATCAAGATATTGGAATGCTCTACACCGAAAGTTCCTTGATATAATTCATTTATACCGAAAGACTGCAAGAAAGGTCCTGCATATCCATTGGTAATTTGCAGGCAGCAACCCAACAACATAGAAAAGATGAAAAACAGCGCCATTCTATAGTTTTTGAATAATTTGAATGCCTCTAATCCCAAGGCTTGCACCAAACTGTTATTTGTCTTATTTCCGCTTGTTGCACATTTGGGCATTGTCAGGGAATATATGGCAAGTACTATTGACAATATACCACTCCAAAGGAATTGCAATGAGGTTGTTTGCCAACCGCTAAGGTCTACAATCCACATGGACACTATGAAGCCCACAGTACCGAAAACACGAATTGGCGGGAAAGTTTTAACAGCATCCAGTCCAGCCTTATCCAGAGCATTATATGAAACCGAGTTGGCAAGGGCTATTGTTGGCATAAAGAAAGCGACGCTTACAGAATATATAGTAAACAAGGTGGAGAAATCTATATTATCTGCCATCTGCATACAATACACACTTGCTGTAATCATCATGCATCCTGCAATGAAATGACAAAGGCTTAACACCTTTTGTGCCTGTACCCATCTATCTGCTACTATACCCATCAATGCAGGCATTATTATGGACACAAATCCCTGGATTGAATAGAAGTATCCTATATATGCCCCTAATCCAACACTTGCCAGAAAACCGCCCATACTTGTCAAATAGGCACCCCACACAGCAAATTCCAGGAAATTGAGCGTTGTAAGTCTAATCTTGGTATTCATATAAATCCTTATTTAAATTAAGATTTTGCATTTAAAAATTATTCAACATAAACAACAAGTCCCTTCAGATATTCACCTTCCGGATGGTTTATGTTTATTGGATGGTCAGCGGGCTGATGGAGCTGGTGCAGTATTTTGATTTGTCTGCCAGTATGCATGGCTGCTGCGAATACTGCGGTACGGAATTGCTCTTTGTTGACAGCCTGAGAACATGAGAATGTAAACAGGATACTGCCCTTTGGCATCTTCTCCATAGCCTTTGCATTCAATTTGGTATATCCTCTTAATGCTTGTTTCAGAGCATCTCTGTGCTTGGCAAAGGCAGGAGGGTCCAGTATCACAAGGTCATAATTTAAAGCCATTTCATCAAGGAATTTAAATGCATCGGCAGCAAATGCCTTGTGTCTTGGATCGTTAGGGAAGTTCAGCGATATGTTCTTGTTTACAAGGTCCACAGCCTTTGAACTGCTATCTACGCTATGCACCAATTCTGCACCGCCGCGCATACTGTATACGCTGAAACCACCTGTATAGCAGAACATATTCAGCACCCTTCTGCCCTTGGAGTATTGCTCTAACAAAGATCTGTTATCTCTTTGGTCTACAAAGAATCCTGTCTTCTGTCCCTTTAACCAGTCTATATGGAACTTCAAACCGTTTTCAATAGCAATGTCATTATTGGATTGTCCAATTAGAAACCCGTTTTCTTGTCCCAAGTCAGCTTTGAAAGGCAAGGTCGTTTCGCTCTTGTAATATACAGCTTTCAGCTCTTCACCCATTATCTTCTTCAAGGAATTGGCAATGAGCATACGGTCTGTATGCATACCTACACTATGTGCCTGCATTACAGCTGTTCCATCATACATATCTATAACAAGACCAGGTAATCCATCCCCTTCGCCATGCACAAGACGGTATGTCGTATTTCTGTTATGTTCTTCTATGTCCTTTGCATTGCGAAGCAAACCTATGCTCTTTCTTACATCCAGAGCAATTGCCAATTTGTTTTCATAGAATTTATCGTCTATGATTTCATCTGTGAAGGACAGTACCCTCACGGCAATACTTCCAATCTGCCAATGCCCCACGGCAATGAAATCACCT
>JAZRIA010000260.1:0-1686 GCA_045645045.1 Bacteroidaceae bacterium
CTGCAGTCCTCACACGAGAGTACTCCAGTACCGACACGGCGGTACTGGCATGCCGACGCGAGGCTTAGTAGCCCTTGATCGTTATATTACCGTTGGAATTCTGGATATCTATCACCGATGACGGTGCAAAAGAGGTGGTGTTGAGCAGCGTGTGCATAGTGGTTTGGGAATAGTCTTTCTTGTTCTCTACCACATGTTGCTTCACAGAGGCAGGGACGTCAAATTCTATTTTCCCGTAGTTGTTCCGTAGCAGGCAACTGACCTGCAACGTCTTGGGGATGGACACGGTGACGTCGCTGAAGCGGGCATCGGGGACCAAGACCCTGGGTTCACGGTTGGCCTTATCGACCGTGACGTTGATTTTGGAGTATGCAATATCAGAAAAATCACACCGTCCGCGAAGGTTCGTCATGGAGATTCCCGAATATCTGACATTCTTCATAAGAGCGGTTCCAAGCACGTCTATTGCAAATATCTCACAATACGACGCAGAGATCTTTGCATTATTCAACCGGCCTATCCGCATCTTGGAATGCTGACTGTTATTGACATTCAGGTCCTGGACCTCGTCTATCATTATCGCTTCTGCATGGTCGCAACTCAGGTTCAGCACGTTGGCAAACCCTATTGTCCCATTGGCATACTTGGTGTTCAAGTTCAGATACTCGACATTACCCATGGAGAAATTGCCATGGTCCACTATTACCATGCACATAGCCTTGGTTTTGGGTACACTGACATCGCCATGTTTCACATTTATCCTAATCTGCTTGTCATATCCCGTGCCGACACTGACATTGCCGTACTCATTCCATACCGACACCGACTTCTGCCTGACAGGCACATATATCGTCCACTTGCTATCGTAACTGAGATTGCGGTCTCCATAGGATGTTTTCTGTATCTCCAGAAAATACTTCTCGCCAGTATTACGCTGAACAACATTCCTCCTTTGCAGAGCATCCTCGGCATGTTTCTTTGTCGGTGCCTTTAGTGTTTCGACGTACTTGAGCATGATTTCATTCTTGTTCCAGAATACCAGTTCCACTTCGCCGTACATGTAGGAGATATGAAGTTCTTTGGCTGTTGATACGTTATCTATGCAGATTTCACCCGACATCTGGGCGCTATTCACTTCCCTGCCTGCCATCAGCATAGTGGGCACAAGTGCAAGGAGCATTGCAAGGAGGATGTATCTGATATTGGTTCTCATAGTAGAAGGTGTTATATTGTTGTTCATCTGATAACCGTTGTCTTTAGCATTCACTGTTTGTCCGATGCCATCTTGTTCTCGGCAAGCATCTGATGTATGTACTGGAGGCTGCGCAGGTGTGCCATGTACACCGAGGTGATGTAGTATATCTTTCTGTCATCGTCAATGTCCTCGCTCAAGATGGTAAGTGCCACGGAATCTGGATTCTCCGTCAGTTGCGTCACCTCGGCCATGAGTTTGGCCTGCATCTCCGGCTTCATGTCATTGGAGAGTTCCAGGATGTATTCCGTCTCGCTCCACATCTTGGCTTTGTAATAGCCTCTCACCTCGGCAATGGTGGTATTTATACCCTCCGTCAATGTGAGTTCCTCTGCCTGAGTGCCAGCACCTGGCTGTCCCACAAAAAGGGCTATAATTATAGATGCAGCAATACCTACGGCAGAGCCTATGCCCCACCACCAGTACTTGCGCGA
>JAZRIA010000261.1:0-17067 GCA_045645045.1 Bacteroidaceae bacterium
TAGTACTGGGGAATGAGGATTTTATTAAAGTATTAATATTCATTGTCTGTTGTAACCACTCCCCTCCCCTGTGGAGGGGCAAGGGGGAGGGTCTTTGGTTGTGTATTGCCGTCCTGCCCTTCAATCCTTAATAATCCTCACCCCGCCCTTGTCGGCGCTGGTTACGCTCTGTGCATAGGCACGGAGGGCCTTGCTTACCACGCGGTTGCGGCGGAGAGGCTGCTGGGGACGTGCAGCCAGTTCCTCGTCGGAAAGGCGCACGTTGATGGAGCGTGCGGGTATGTCTATGTCTATGATGTCGCCATCCATTATCTTGCCGATGTTGCCACCTGCGGCTGCCTCGGGACTGATGTGTCCGATGCTGAGGCCCGAAGTACCGCCACTGAAGCGTCCGTCGGTTATGAGGGCGCATTCCTTGCCCATGTGCATGGACTTGATGTAGCTGGTGGGATAGAGCATCTCCTGCATGCCAGGACCACCCTTGGGACCCTCGTGTGTGATTACCACCACGTCGCCCTTCTTCACCTTGCCGCCGAGGATACCCTCGCAAGCATCCTCCTGAGAGTCGAACACCACGGCAGGACCGGAGAACTTCCAAATGCTCTCGTCCACACCGGCGGTCTTCACCACACAACCGTCCTGTGCAATGTTGCCAAAGAGCACCGCCATGCCGCCGTCCTTGGTGTAGGCATGCTCTATGTCGCGGATACAACCGTTCTCGCGGTCGGTGTCCAGAGTCTCGTACATGGTGCTCTGTGCACCCATCTTGTTGCAGAACACACCTGCTGGTGCACTGCTATAGATACGCTTTGCCTCGGGGTCAACGTTGTCCTTGAGGATGGAGTATTTCTCTATGTCCTCGGCCAGTGTGGCACCGTTCACGCGCTTCACCGAGGTGTCTATCAGCCCACCCTTGGCAAGTTCGCCAAGCAGGTTGAGCATACCGCCGGCACGGCCGCACTCCTGCACGCTATACTTCTGGCTGTTGGGTGCCAGTTTGCACAGGAAGGGAGTCTTGCGCGATAGTTCGTCCATATCCTTCATGGTGAAGTCCACCTCGGCCTCCTGAGCCACGGCCAGCAGGTGCAGCACGGTGTTGGTGCTTGCGCCCATGGCAATGTCCAAGGTCATGGCATTCATGAAAGCCTGACGTGTGGCTATGCTGCGGGGCAGAACGCTCTCGTCGCCGTCCTCGTAGTATGCAAAGGCATTCTTCACTATCTGTCGGGCAGCATCCTTGAAAAGCTGTATGCGATTGGCATGGGTGGCCAGGATGGTACCGTTGCCGGGCAGGGACAGGCCGATGCCTTCGGTGAGGTTGTTCATGGAGTTGGCGGTGAACATGCCGCTACAGCATCCGCATCCGGGGCATGCACGGTTTTCCACCTCTGCCAGCTCCTCGTCGCTAACGGTCTTGTCGGCGCCCTTCACCATGGCGGCTATCAGGTCCAGGTTCTCGCCCTTGTACTTGCCTGCCTCCATAGGGCCGCCGCTAACGAACACCGCGGGGATGTTCAGGCGCATGGCAGCCATCAGCATGCCGGGGGTTATCTTGTCGCAATTGGAGATGCAAATCATGGCATCGGCCTTGTGGGCGTTGCACATGTACTCCACGCTGTCTGCTATGATGTCGCGGCTGGGCAGGGAGTAGAGCATGCCATCGTGGCCCATGGCAATACCGTCGTCTATGGCTATGGTATTGAACTCTGCGGCATAGCATCCCATGCTCTCTATCTCGGCCTTCACTATCTGACCAATCTCGTGGAGATGTGTGTGACCAGGCACAAACTGTGTGAAGGAGTTCACTATGGCTATGATGGGCTTGCCAAACATCTCTCTCTTCATGCCGTTTGCCACCCACAGGGCACGAGCGCCTGCCATACGGCGACCCTGTGTACACACGGAACTTCTCAATTGGTGTTTCATATCGTTAGGTTTGATTGCTTTATTCTTACTTTTTGCTTTGAATGCGGGCAAAGTTATAACAAACTTTCGTTTTTAACAAGAAAAAGTAACAATTTTCCACACCTACACTGTCATTTTGTAACCGAGGCGATAAAGTTCCACGCTGGCGCCTATGACGTACAGGGCATGTATGCTCCTCAGGTACACGCGGAAAGCCATGGGACTTTGGGGTTCTATCTGTTCGCGGCGTATCTGTGTGAGGCAGATGGTGGAAAGTGTGCGCACCAGTTCCTCCGTCTCGTCGTACTCGTTCACAGGCTTGCCCTCCTGGGGCTTTGCCTTGGGCGAGAAGCCCAGCACCGTTTCGCGCACATACTCGTCCATCTCGTCGAAGCCACGCTTGTCGCGGATGTACTCGTAGAGGTTCTCTATCTTGCCATAGAGTTCCCAATCCACATCCCAGTAGTGTGCCACGGCCATGCCCACGTACATCATCCATCCCAGCGCCACGGTGGGATACTTGGCTATCTCCTTTATGGCATCGCCCATGTAGGGCTGCGCCACCTGTTCCCATTTCTCGTCCAGGTCGGGACTGGGCAACAACTGCCCTGCCAACCTACCCTGCTGGGTACACACCTTCAGCAGTTCCACCGTCAGCGACTGCTCATATTTGTCCAGATATTCCTTCTCTTCCATAGTCTTATGCATTACGCGTACATTATTATTATAAATGTGGGGTGCGAAGGTACGAATAAGTGAGCGAAATACCAAACAAAACGACACCTTTATTCTTGGAAAATACACCGCACCCGGCATATTCTTGCCCAATTTGTCGTATATTTGCCCCCTGAAGAAAGCACCACACATGACATGAACACACACAGCGACACTAACATTATCCTGCCTGATGTGCTGAGTATCAATGCCTCCGACTCTACGGGAGAGGCGGGCATTGTGGCGGATATTGGCACCATCTCGGCACTGAGGGGCAGACCCTTGGCTGCCATGACTTCCATCATTTCGCTGGACGAGGCATCAGGACCGCATGTGTCCAACCTGCCACCGCAACTGGTGGCGGAGCAGATACGCTCTGCCTTGCAGAAGGCTCGTCCGCTGGTGGTGAAGGTGGGCTTCGTGTGCGACCCGCAAACCATAGAGTGCCTCTGCCCCATAGTGAAATCCGTGCCGCGCAGAGTGATGGTGCCGTCCGTCATCGACTCCACGGGGAAACGCCTGCTCTCCGACCTGGCCATGGACATGTGGAGGACTCACCTGCTGCCGCTTGCCGACCTGCTCATACTGAAGGCTTGCGAGGCAGAGGCCATGCTGGGGTGCAGGATACTGACCGACGACGACATGCTCAGGGCTGCCAGGCACCTTTGCCAACTGGGTGCCAGGGCTGTGATGCTTCGCGGAGCAGAGATAAGGGAGGGCTACCTGACCACCCTGCTGATGCATGCCGAGGAGGGGCACGAGTTCTTCTCCTCGCGCAACATGGACACGTGGCGACGTCATGGTATGGCAGGTGCCTTGTCCACGGCTATCACCACCCGCATGGCCTTTGGCGACAGCACCCAGGAGGCAGTTTCCAATGCTCATGCCTACATTCACTCGCACATGGTCTACTCCGTCTCCACCGCCAAGGGCAAGCCTGCCATGAGGTCGGCAGACATCTACAACGCCTTCCTCTCCCTGCTGACGCGCCACTATGCCACGGCTCACGATGTGGCGTTCTATGCAGAGCGGCTCTGCATCTCCACACGCTACCTACAGGACGTTACGGACAAGGTGGCGGAGAAGAAGCCCAAGCGGATTATCTCCGACTACCTCCTTCAGGAGGCCTGCACCATGCTCCAAGGCACCCGGCTGACCATACAGCAGATAAGCCAGCACCTGGGCTTCACCTCCCAGGCCCAGTTCTCACGCTTCTTCTCCAGAGAAATGGGGGTATCGCCGCAGGAGTATAGGGTGAACGGGAAGACCCCCTCAATCCCCCTGCAGGGGGAAGAGTGAGCGGTGAGCGAAAATCCTTATCCGACTACTCCGACCACTCCGCTCACCCGCTCACCGCTCACCACTCACCGTTAATCGTCAAACGCCCACCCTCTCCTCCCCCTAGAGGGGGATTGAGGGGGTCTTCCTTTCCCCTTTCCGGAACAACCTTTCACCTTTCCGGAATACACCGTTGCGTATATGCCTTCCTTTGCCGTACCTTTGCACCGCAAAAGCAGATAAACACAAACAACACAAACAAGATGAAAAGATTATCCCTTATCCTCCTTGCCTGCCTGATGGCTACCATGGCAAAGGCGCAGGTGTACGGCAACATGCAACTTCAGTACGACTACGGTCACAACTACGGCACACTGACCACCGAGATAGGTCACTCCCACAAGTCGGGCAACGGCTTCGGCTTCGTGGACTTCGACTTCGGCAAACTGGCCGACAACGGCATGTACTTTGAGTACGGTTACAACTTCCGCCTGAAGAACAACTTCTATGCCCGTGCCGAGTACGACGGCGGCGTGCTCTTCGATAGCGGCATCACCTATGCCCACGGCGTACTGCTGGGTGGCACATACCAGAAGTTCATAAAGAAGACCTTCCTGCAGTTCAACCTGCTCTACCGCATGGACATCGACTACCGCCTTAGCACTGCAGGGCACGGCCTGCAGGGTACTGCCGTGTGCAACACCAAGTTCCTCCGCGACAAGCTCTACTTCGAGGGCTATGTCGACCTCAACTACAAGGCCACCGAGGAGCGCTTCCAGTTCAGCACTGAACTGCAACTGCTCTACTGCTTCAACAGCCGCTTTGCCGCCGGCACCGAGGTAGAGATAGAGAACTACTTCACCGACGTGAAGGTTTCACCAAAAATGATGCTAAAGTACAGCTTTTAAAAAACGGAAAGGTGAAAACGGAAAACGGAAAACGGAAAACTGCTCCGCTCACCGCTCACCACTCACCGTTAATCGTTAAACGCCCACCCTCTCCTCCCCCTACAGGGGGACCGAGGGGGTCCACTAAACAAAACCCCATATGACAGACAAAAGACTTCTTACCATCCAGGACATTTCCTGCGTAGGCCAGTGCTCGCTCACCGTGGCACTGCCCATCATCTCCGCCTGCGGAGTAGAGTGCGGCATACTGCCCAGCTCAGTGCTTTCCAACCACACGGCAGGCTTCTCCGCCTGGACCTTCTTCGACCTCACGGATGAGATGCCCAACATCCTGGCCCAGTGGAAGAAGGAGAACGTGACATTCGATGCCTTCTACACAGGCTACGTTTCCAAGGCACAGATTCCCCACATCCTGCGCATCATGCAGGAGGTTGCCAACGAGGGTGCCCTGCGCATCGTGGACCCCGTAATGGGCGATGGCGGCAAGCTCTATCCCGGTTTCGACGACGACTTCCCACTGGAGATGCGCCGTCTCTGTGATGGTGCCGATGTTATCATGCCCAACCTCACCGAGGCTGCCCTGCTTCTGGGCGAGGAGTACCGCACCGAGTACGACCAGGCCTACGTGGAGCAGACCCTCAAGAGCCTCTATGCCCTTGGCGCCAAGAACGTGGTTCTGACTGGCGTAAGCCTCGAGCCCGGCAAACTGGGTGTGGCATGCTACGATGGCAACGAGATTCAGTACTACTTCACCGACCGCATGGATGTGTCCATGCACGGCACTGGCGACTGCTACGCCTCCTCCTTTGCCGGCGCACTGATGCGTGGCCATAGCATCCTGGAGTCAGCCTCCATAGCCGCCGACTTCGTGGTGGAGACCATCCGTCAGACCATGCCCGACCCCTCCCACTGGTGGGGTGTGAAGTTCGAAAAGGCCCTGCCCTACCTCATTGGAAGATTGTAAAGGGAGAGACCCCCTCAATCCCCCTCTAGGGGGAGGAGTTAACGGGGAGCGGATGAGCGATTAGCGTTGAACGATGACAAGGAAGTAGGGACGATGCGTGCAGCGTCCGCATAGTTTTCCGTTTTAATCCCGCTTTGCGGTCTTGAATTTGTCTTAGTTGCTCTCGTTCGACATAATAAATGAATTTATTCTGTTCTCACTTAACCGCAACTTTGAGCCTGCTCCCGCTCGGCAATTGAAGTAAACTTCATTGCTCTCGCTTACTCGCAGCCTTCACCTTTCCGTTTAATAGGCACAAAGGCACAGAATCCTGTTTTTCACGCAGGTCCTGTGCCTTTTCTCATTCGCTCACCGCTCACCATTAAACGTTAATCGTTCAGCGTTCAACGTTTCACCACCCTCACCCTCTTCAGCACCACTTCCTTCAGTGGGTGTTCCTTGGCGTCGATGGGGACCTTGTTGATGGACTCTACCACGCCTATGCCATCCACCACTTCGCCAAAGATGGTGTAGTCGCCATCGAGCAAGGGGGCACCGCCACGGGTGGTGTAGACCTTCTTCTGATATGCCGAGAGCGAGGGGAGCTTGAAACCAGGTTCCCCATCGCGACGGCCTTGCCATAGTTCGGCAAGGGAACCGAGGTCGTACTTCTTGCCCGCAACAATGTAGAAGTGCGTACCGCTGCTCTGCCTGTCGGGATTGACATCGTCGGGCTGACGGCACATTGCCAAGGCGCCGGCCTTGTGGAAATGGCGGGGGAACTTTATCTCTGCCGGCAGGGTATGGCGGTACTGGGAAGCATCCACCGTGGGTGCTGCTCCGCCAGCCTTCTGCGTGGGTTCGCCTGTCTGTATGGTTGCTCCGGGGACTATGCGGTTCCAGATGAGGTTCTCGTAGACACCTGCCTCGATCATGCGGATGAAGTTGTCGCGATGCACAGGGGTGTCGTCATACAGGCGGACGGTGATGTCGCCGCGCGAGGTCTCTATAATGACCTCCGTACGGCCTATGGCGTCGCGCATGTCGTCGGAACAGGAACTTGCAAGGAATGCCACCAGGGCAAGGGAGAAGAGTATCTTTTTCATATCGGAAAGCAGAAAAGTGGGAATTTACAACAGGAACTTCAGCAGGAAGAAGGCCGCCAGGATGTACATGCCCACGGTGTAGGCAAAGAAGGCATTAAGTCCTACTCCTCCCCCTATAGGGGGACCGAGGGGGTCTTTTACTCATGATAATACACCCTCTTCACCCGTGAGGACACGGAGGTGAGGATTTCGTATGGTATGGTACCGGCTATGTCGGCAAGGGTGCTGGGCGAGAGTTCGGTGCCGAAGAGCACAACAGGGTCGCCCTCCTGAGCCTCGGGGATGTCGGTAACGTCTATCATGCACACGTCCATGCAGATATTGCCCACATATGGGGCACGCTTGCCATGCACCAGACAATGGGCACGTCCGTTGCCAAAGAGGCGGTCCAATCCGTCGGCATATCCTATGGGTATGGCTGCTATGCGCGAGTCGCGCGAGAGCATGCCACGACGGCTGTAGCCCACGGTCTCGTCCTGTGGCACGTCGTGAATCTGCAGGATGGTGGTCTTCAGGGTGGAGACGTTGGAGAGCAGCGCGTTGTTGCGTGCATTGATGCCATAGAGTCCCAGGCCCAGGCGCACCATGTCCATCTGCCGTTCGGGGAAATGCTCTATGCCGGCACTGTTGCACATGTGGCGCAGGATGTGGTGAGGGAAAGCACCCTGAAGCACGTCGGCGCCATGCTGGAAACGTCGGTACTGCTCGGCAGAGAACAGGTCGAACCCGTCGCTATCGCTGCCCACAAAGTGCGAGAACACGGAACGTGGCACGAGTGCCGTCTGGTTCTTCAGCCTCTCTATCAAGGCAGGCATGTCCTCCATGGGGTCGAAGCCCAGGCGATGCATGCCGGTGTCCAGTTTGATATGTATGGGCATGCCCGTGATGCCGGCACGCTCGGCGGCGTGAATGAGGGCATCGAGCAGGCGGAAACTATATACCTCGGGCTCCAGGTTGTACTCGAAGAGTGTGTTGAAACTGGTCATCTCGGGGTTCATGACCATGATGTTCTTGGTTATGCCGTTGGCACGAAGCAAGGCACCCTCGTCGGCAACCGCCACGGCCAGATAGCCCACCTGCTCCTGACTTTGCAGGGTCTTTGCCACCTCCACGGCACCGGCGCCATAGGCATCGGCCTTGACCATGCAGATGACGCGAGTCTGCGGTTGGAGGAAGGAGCGGTAGTAGTTGAGATTCTCCACCACGGCACCCAGATTGACTTCGAGGATGGTTTCGTGCACCTTCTGCTCCAGAGCCTCTGTGAT
The DNA here is from genome assembly GCA_045645045.1 of Bacteroidaceae bacterium. GTDB lineage: Bacteria > Bacteroidota > Bacteroidia > Bacteroidales > Bacteroidaceae > Physcousia. The sequence goes on from JAZRIA010000261.1 coordinate 8,120, forward strand.
GGTGTCGAAGTGGAACGAGCGTGCACCCTTGATGAGCACCAGGCTGTTGCGCAGGTTCAGAAACTCGGGACTTTGCATGAACGCCTCGGTGGTGGGATAGAAGGAGCACCGTGCATGGACATGGGCAAAACTTGCTGACTGGGAGGCCAGTTCGGCACCTATGCCTATGAACACCTCCACGCCACGACTCTCCACCAGGCGTGCCACATGGGCATACAGCTCGGCAGAGGGAGTGCCGCTCTGCAATATGTCGCTCAGTATCAGCACTCGCGAGCGTCCCTTGCGGTCGGGACGGCGGTTCATGAAGTCCAAGGCTATGTCCAGGCTGCTGAGGTCGCTATTGTAGGTGTCGTTTATCAGTGTGCAGGAATGTCTGCCCTGCTTCACCTCCAGGCGCATGGCAACGGGTTCGAGAGCCTTGAGGCGCTGCTGTATCACATCCTCGCTCATGCCCAGATGACGGCACACACGGGCACAGAGGTCCTTGTTGCGCTCCATTGCCTCGTCCAGCGCCTCATCGGCCTCGAGCACCACGGGGCAGTCCTTGAACAGTAGCATCTTCTCCGCGCGCTTCTGCTCCATGCTGAGGAAGTTTTCCTGATGTGCAGGACCAAGACCGGTGAATACGCCTATGGTGGGCTGGATGATGCGCTGCAGGGCTTCCATCTCGCCTGGCTGACTGATACCTGCCTCGAAGATGGCCACCTGACTGTTCTGGTTCAGTGCCCATACGCTCAAGGGCACACCTATCTGTGAGTTGTAACTGCGTGGCGAGCGTGTCACGGCCATGTCGGGGGAGAGCATCTGGTAGAGCCACTCCTTGACCACGGTCTTGCCGTTGCTGCCCGTAATGCCTATGACGGGGATGTCGAACTCTTCTCGGTGGCGCTCGGCAAGGCGCTGCAGGGCCGTGAGGGTGTCGGGCACCAGGAGTTGCACTGCTCCAGGCAGATTCTCCTGCAGGGCACTGACCACGAAGGCACGCACGCCACGGCTGTAGAGATCCTGAATGTAGCGGTGCCCGTCGCCACGTTCTGTGCGGATGGCAAAGAACAAGGTGGTCTCGGGGAAGCAAAGGCTGCGGCTGTCCGTCAGGAGCCATTCCACCTGCGTGTCGCACTGCCCCGTCATCTGGGCACCAGTCAATGATGCTATGGTATCTATTCGCATAATCTGTTCCAAATAATGTCAACTGCCTCGGGCGAGGGATGCAGGCCGTCCTCGGCATAATAGCGGTAGTCTCTCAGTTCGTCCATCATTATCTCGTATGACGGGAAATAGTCCACCCTTTGGGGATGGTGCTTCTGCATCTCGTCGATGGCAAGGAGCAGCGTGGCCTTGCTCAACTGCGAGCGGTGCCAGCCATATTTCCTGTAGCGGAAGGGGCTCAGGGTGAAGGTAACCCGTATGCCGGGGTTCTTGGCGAAAAGGCATTGCAGGGTCTCGTCCAGCACATGGCACACCTCCTGCAAAGACAGAGTCTCCTCGCGGAAAAGACGGTCTGCCTGGCGCTGGCAATTGCTCACCACCATGCCATCCTCCACCAGCCGGTAGCACACATTGGTGCCGAGGGTCAGGAACAGGCGGTCGGCATGGCACAGGGCATCGCCAAGGGCATGAAAGGAGTCCTGCACAAGACAACGTGCCTCGCCCTCGGAAGGGGCACGGAAACGCGTGTTTGCCCACCAGCAGCGCCACTCCTGCATGGCCTCATCCCAGAACATGGGCAAGTCTTCCTGGCCTCCGCAGAGTGCATGCCGGACGGTATTGCGTATGCTCTCCGGATTGAACAAGGTGCCCACGGGATTGCACAGGGCATGGTAGCCTTCTGCCTGCATCCTTTCGCCCATATACTGGGAGAAGCAGGAACCAAGAAGGACGTATCTGTGAGTTTTGTCAAGCATTGCGCTCAAGGTTATTCTATTCTAATTATGCAACAAAGATACAAAAAAGGACACTATGACTTATAACATATTAGTATTTTTTTATATCTTTGCTTTGAAATAAATTTAAAACTATTGTGAACGACAATACTGAAAGTCTGCTTTCGACCATAGAATACCCCTCGGACCTGAGGAAATTGTCCATAAAGCAGTTGCCTCAAGTCTGCGACGAGTTGCGCCAGTTTCTGATAAACGAACTGAGCCGCAACCCTGGCCATTTTGCCAGCAGCCTGGGTGTGGTGGAACTGACCGTGGCCTTGCACTATGTCTTTGACACTCCCGAGGACCGCATCGTATGGGACGTGGGACATCAGGCCTACGGGCACAAGATACTGACAGGACGCAGGGAGAGGTTCAACACCAACCGCCGTCTTGGCGGCATAAAGCCCTTTCCCTCGCCGCAGGAGAGCGAGTACGACACCACCACCTGCGGACATGCCTCGGTGAGCATATCTGCCGCCCTGGGTATGGCCGTGGCCGCCAACAGGCAGAAGACCAACCGCCATGTGGTGGCCGTCATTGGCGACGGTGCCATGAGCGGAGGACTGGCCTTCGAGGGACTGAACAATGCCGGCGCTACGCCCAACAACATGCTCATCATACTGAACGACAACAACATGAGCATAGACCATGCCGTGGGTGGCATGAAGGACTATCTGCACCAGCTGCACACCAGCAGCACGTACAACCGTCTGCGCAACAAGGTGGCACAGAAACTGACCTCCTGGGGATGGCTCTCCGACAAGGGCAAGCGCCGCATCATGCGACTGAACAACTCCATCAAGTCCTTCATACACAACCAGCAGAACGTGTTCGAGGGCATGGACATACGCTATTTCGGTCCGCACGACGGGCACGATGTCATCTCGCTGGTCTACACCCTGCAGAGCATCAAGGAAATGACTGGACCGCGCCTGCTGCACATCCACACACAGAAGGGACATGGCTACCAGCCTGCTGTGGAAGACCCCACCACATTCCATGCACCTGGCAAGTTCGACCCCGAGACAGGCGAGCAAATCAAGAGCAGTGCCGCCAATATGCCGCCTCGCTATCAGGATGTCTTCGGTGAGACACTGCTGGAAATGGCACGCCAGAACGAGCGCATAGTGGGCGTAACGCCTGCCATGCCCACGGGCTGCTCCATGAACATAATGATGCGCGAGATGCCCGAGCGATGCTTCGACGTGGGCATAGCCGAGGGGCATGCCGTAACCTTCTCTGCCGGTATGGCAAAGGACGGACTCATACCCGTGTGCAACATATACTCCAGTTTTGCCCAGCGTGCCTACGACAACATCATACACGACGTGGCCATCAGCCGCTTGCATGTGGTGATGTGCCTGGACCGTGCCGGCATAGTTGGCGAGGACGGTCCCACACACCATGGCGTGTTCGACCTGCCAAGCCTGCGCACCGTACCCAACCTGACCATAGCCTCGCCCATGAACGAGGCAGAACTGCGCCGCCTCATGTACACCGCCGTGGAGTGCCAGGACGGACCCTTCGTTATCCGTTATCCCCGTGGCAATGGCGTTATGCCTGATTGGCGCTGCCCCTTGGAGTCCATAGAGATAGGCACAGGTCGCCTGGTAAGCGAAAACAAGGGCACGGACGGCAAGGTTTCAAAGACAGTCATACTGAGCCTTGGTCCCTTGGGCAATATGGTGCAGGAGGCAATTAGAGATATTGCAGAGAAGGATGCACAGGCTTCACTTCCTGCCCACTACGATATGCGATTCCTCAAGCCTCTGGACACCAGCATCATGCAGAAGGTGGCACAGGACTACGACCACATCATCACCATAGAGGACGGTGCACTGAACGGCGGCTTCGGCTCTGCCGTACTGGAATGGCTGGCCGATCGTGGTTATGCCAAGCATGTAACACGCCTGGGCATCCCCGACCGCTTCATCGAGCATGGCAAACCCGCCGAACTCTACCACATGGCAGGACTGGACACGGAGAGCATAATAAAGGCTATACGCAGACCCTCCTCCAACAACAGACCCTCCCCCAACCCCTCCACAAGGGAGGGGAGTGGTCACAACCGACTTGCGCCCACATCAGCAGGACATTATACTCCCTCCCCTTGTGGGAGGGATGGGGAGGGGTCCGGAGGGGAGTAGTTACAACCGACTAAATGCCCAATCAGCAGTACATTATACTCCCCTCCCTTGTGGAGGGGTAAGGGGGAGGGTCCTTCTTTCTCCCCTAAACATTCAACCCACACATGAAAATAATCATCGCCGGTGCAGGTGCAGTGGGAACACACCTTGCAGAACTCCTCTCGCAGGAGAACCACGACATCATCCTGATGGACGAGAACCCGGACAAGACCGAGGATTTGTCCAACGGAAACTACGACATCCTCATCATGAACGTTTCGCCCACAAGCATAAGCGGTCTGAAAGAAGCCGGAGTGGCACATGCCGACCTGTTCATAGCCGTCACTCCCGAGGAGACAAAAAACATCACATGCTGCATGCTGGCACACACCCTTGGTGCCAAGAAGACGGTGGCACGTGTGGACAACAGCGAATACACTACCGAGCACTACCGAGAGGTGTTCAGGCAGATGGGCATAGACTCGCTGGTATACCCCGAGGAACTTGCCGCCAAGGAAATCATCGACGGACTGAAACGCTCGTGGGTGCGCCAGTACTGGGAGGTGCATGGCGGGGCACTGTGCCTGATGGGAATAAAACTGAGGGAGGAGGCAAGGGACCTGTTCAACAAACCGCTGAAAGACCTCTGCGGTCCCACTTCGCCATTCCACATCGTAGCAATCAAGCGCGACGAGGCAACCATCATCCCCAATGGTAACACCGAACTTTTCCTGGGAGACATTGCCTACTTCATGACAACACGCAAGCACATTTCCCTCATCCGCAAGATAGTGGGCAAAGAGGACTATGCCGACGTGCGCAAGGCCATGGTTATGGGCGGTGGCGACATCACCCTGCACGTGGCACATGCCAAGCCCGACAACATCAGTCTGAAAATCATAGAGCACAACGAGGACCGCTGCCAGCAACTGGTGGAGCAACTGGACGATAGCGACATAATGGTTATCCATGGCGATGCCCGCGACACCGACCTGCTCATAGACGAGGGCATTCGCGACGTGCAGGGTTTCGTGGCACTGACCAGCAACACGGAGAACAACATACTGGCATGCCTTGCCGCCAAGCGACTGGGCGTCAGGAAGACCGTGGCACAGGTGGAGAACATGGACTACGTGGCCATGGCAGGCAAACTGGACATCGGTACCATCGTCAACAAGAAGACCATAGCGGCAAGCCACATCTACCGCATGCTTCTGGACACCGACGTTGCCAACATACGCCGACTGACCATCGCCGATGCCGATATTGCAGAGTTTGTTGCAGCCGAGGGCAGTCCCATCACCAAGAAACCCATACGCGAGTTCCACTTCCCGTCAGGCATTACGCTGGGTGGCCTTGTCCGCGACAATGTCGGCATGAGCATCGGCGGTAACACACAGATACAGCCCGGCGACTGCGTGGTTGTGTTCAGTAAGTCAGGACTGATACGTCAAATAGATAACTACTTCGTCTCCCCAACATCAACAATAGACCGCATCGTCTCTGCATTGGGAGGGTGAGAGGAAAAACGTTGAAAGTTGAAGGTTGAACGTTTCCTCTTACCCCTTCAGCAATCTCTCTATATCCCCACGCAGCCACTGGTAGGGGGTGGAGTGGCGGTATGCTATGCTTTTCTTCAGGGCATCGTCTATGGACAGGCTGCTGTTGCGATAGCCCGAGAGTTCGTTCTGGCGCTGGGTCTCGTGCATGGCCAGGGCATTGATGTCGCGCTCCCTCTCGCGGCGAAGCATGTGGCAGATGGGGGTGAGCAGGGGCAGGATTACACCGTCCTTCAGTCCGTGACCCTGTATATATAAATAGGTGGTTTCGGGCGTCAGTCCCATGCCAAGGAGTTCTTCCTTGAGCGGAGCATAGGTCTTCTTGCCCTCGGGGAAGTGTTGTTGCAACCAGTTTATTTTCTTGTTGACACGCCGGCGCACATACTCCAGAGTGTCCTCGGGGTTATGGATATTGGCCTCGTGATAGGTGACTGTGTCTATGAAGTGCATTATGCCAAACTCGTTGTCCTTGCCATGGCGGTATGCCCAGATGTTCCATACGAACAAAGGCCACACTATCTTGCTGTATTCCTCCATGAAAGCCTCCAGGTTCAAGACCTCGCGGTCGTTCAGCGTGGCACGGGTGCATGCACGGTGCAATCCCTCGGCATGGCAACGGAAATTCTCTATGGCATAGACATAGGTATGCAGCACATAGTTGTTGTGGCACACCTCCTGGCTCAGAGGTGTTCTGCCCTGCAGAAGCCAATCGTAGTCGGCATCCACGCAGGCTATCATGTAGGGCCCCAGGTTGTTCATCAGGGCCGTCTTCTTTCCCTTGCCCAGGGTGGTTCGGGAAGGCAGCATTATCTCGAAACAGACATCGTCCGTCTCGTATTCGTCCAGCACATCACGCCAGAAGGTTATGTCGTCATAACTTTCCACGTATGCCACTATGCGCTTCTTGGAGCGGTTGGGTTTGAGCCTGTTGGCCGCCGCAATGTAGTCGGACGTTATGTTGCAGACCAGTCTTCTTCCCATGTTTTTAAACGATTAGCGGTGAGCGGTGTTTTATCCACCCCCTCCGTCGCTTCACTTCTCGTCGCCCCTGTCTCAGGGGGACAGTTGGCTGGCGCGGTATTTTCTGTTGTAACTGACTCTCCCCCTGAAACAGGGCGAATAAGGCCTTTAGAAAAATGACTCAATGTCATTTTGTGCCTTATGAGTGTTAAACTCCCCAGTTTTACGTTGGGCTCGGAGAGAGTACCCCGTAGGGGGAGGGGGTGGATAGTTCATACCACAATATCCTCCACATCTGTAACACAATCCGTCCATCCGTCCATTATTACGGCAGGGGAGTGTGTAGTGAGGATGATTTGAGCATTGGGGTTGAGGTCGCGTATCAGACCTATGAGCCTCTGCTGCCACTCCACATGCAGGGATATTTCCGGTTCGTCCATGAAGAGCGTGTAGGGCTGTTTGTCCTGGACAAGCACGGTGAGCAGGATGATGAGCATCTGCTTCTCGCCGCTGCTGAGCTGGTAGGGGTGCAGGTGCTCGTCGTTCTGCACCAGTACAATCTCGTTGCTTGTACGCAGCACCGTCTTGGCAGTATCGGCAAAGAGCGAGTCCACCAGGTCGTAGAAGTGCGCCTTCTCCGAGGCAATCTCCTGCGCCTTCTGCTGGGCATCGGGAACCTGGTCGGTGAAGAGCTGCACCATGCGGTTGGACATGTTCACCTGATAGTCCAGGAACCGTCGCTGCAACTGGTAGAGCTGGAAGTCCAGTTCGCTGTGCAGACTGATGTCCGCCACCTTGGACAGTATGTCCTGCGAGATGAGCGGGCGGTCGAAGGAACGTATAACATCAAACCTGACCTGCTCGGCATCAGCTGGTTCGTAGGTCAGCGTTACCCCCTCCGCAGCCTTGGCCAGGCGGTCTATGTTCAGCAGGTACTTCACCACCCTGTTCAGTATGGTGCTCTTGCCCACGCCGTTCACACCGCTGAGGATGTTGACGTCCGGTCGCAGGTCCCACACCACGTGGTGCTGACCAGACCAGAGGGAGTCTATTTCTATGCGACTAATGTATGCCATATTTGAACGATTAACGAAGAGAGATGGAAGGACCCTCCCCCGTACCCAGTCCTCAAGGGCGAAAAGGTCCTTTAGAGAAAGTATTGAATATACTTTCGTGTCCTTTGAGGGGAGCAATCCCCATTGCGACGCGCGGACGGGAATATAATGTGCTGGAGGATGAGGGTTGTAAATGGTTCGTATTTTAGGTTTGATAGATTAAAAGTCGTCTCCCTAATAGCCTGTTGTAACTACTCCCCTCCATATAGGGAGGGGTTGGGGGAGGGTCTATTTTAATATATCGTCGTGCTATCGCAGGGATATGTCTGCGAGTGTACGCTGAAGTATCCCAGAGCCTTCTCCACCTTGGTTTCGGTCAGAGGGATGTAGCACATGCGGGCGCTGTTGCGGCCGATGTACTTCTTTATCTTCTGTGGGATGTGGTCCCAATACTCCTTCAGTGTATCGTCCGTCACCACGGTCTCGCCCTTGAAAGCCACTATCACGGGCAGGTGGTAGCGGTTCACGGCACGGCTTATCTGCCAGTTCAGCCACACGTTGTCGGCATCCGTTTCCTTGGACACCACCAGCATCAGGTTGTCTGCCTTCTCCATGCGGGCAAAGAAGTCGCTCTTCACGGTAGTCTCCACCAGGTCGTCGTGGGTGGCGATGAAGTTGATGTAGTCGATGTTCAGGAAATTGAAACGGTTGGGATAGCGTTTCTGCCAGTCGCCAAGCAGATTCAGCGTGTGCAGGTTCTCCTTCTTGCTGTCGCGCACGGCATCCACGTTGAATGCCAGATATGTCTTGTGGTTGTTCATCAGAGTCTTGTTTTTAAGGTTTAATCGCATACAAATATACAATTTTTCCCACTCAATCCCCACGCTTACGTCTTTTTTTTAATAAATTTGCATCGTGATACAGAATTTAGTCAGGCAGAAGGACTTGCTGCTTAGGGAATACGAGTTCGAGAAGGAACAATTCCAGCGGCAGACGGAGAACATGGGCGTGCAGAAGAAAGTGCGCCGTGGCATGTGCTGGTTTCCGCTCAGCGTGGGACGTTCCTACTACAACAGCCTGGACCAGATGGTGGTGGAGGTAAGCCGCAGCACCGACACCGATGTGGAGCATCAGTTCGAGCCCGGCAAACCCGTCTGCTTCTTCCAGGAGGATGCCAGCGGCATGCTCTCCTACATGAAATTTGTGGCACAGGTCTGTTTCGTGGAGGAAAACCGCATGGTCATCGCCTTGCCCTCGGCACAGGCCTTGACGCAACTCTCCAATGCCGACCGACTTGGCGTGCAGCTATATCTCGACGAGTAC
>JAZRIA010000262.1:0-14601 GCA_045645045.1 Bacteroidaceae bacterium
GGCAAAAACGACTATGTAGAGACAGAACGTCCTCTGGTCATTGTCACTGCTCCCGGCCCTGGTTCTGGCAAGATGGCAGTCTGCCTCTCGCAGCTATACAACGAGCACAAGCGTGGCGTCTGTGCCGGTTATGCCAAGTTCGAGACCTTCCCCGTATGGAACCTTCCCCTGAAACATCCCGTAAACATCGCCTACGAGGCTGCTACAGCCGACCTGAACGATGTCAACGAGATAGACCCATTCCACATGGAGGCCTACAACGAGGTTGCCATCAGCTATAACCGCGATGTGGAGATTTTCCCCGTACTGACCAGCATCTTTGATGGCATCTACGGAACATGCCCCTACAAGAGTCCTACGGACATGGGTGTGAACATGCTCGGTTTCTGCATTACCGATGACGAAGTTTGCCGCGAAGCATCCAAGCAGGAAATTATCCGCCGCTACTATACTGCCGTCAACAAGATGGCCATGGGGGCAATGAACGAGACAGAGGTGAACAAGATACGCCTTCTGATGAAGCAAGCGAACATTTCCACCGATGACAGACCCACAACCGTAGCGGCTAAAAATCGTGCTCAGGAGAGTGGAGACGAGTCTTCTGCTATCCAGTTGAGCGACGGCACAATGATTACTGCCGGCAGCAGTCCTCTGCTGGGCACCTGTGCAAGTCTTTTGCTCAATTCCATCAAGCATCTGGCAGGTATAGACCATTCTGTAAAACTCATTTCACAGGACTTCATCGAACCCATACAGAAGACCAAGATGGACTACCTCGGAGGCAACAATCCCCGTCTGCACATGGACGAGGTGCTCGTGGCATTGTCTGTTCTCTCGCTGAACGACGTCAATTGCCGCCGTGCCCTGGCCATGCTGCCCGAACTGAACGGTCTGCAGGCACATGCCACCGTGATGCTCAGCCAGGTCGACCAGAAGATACTGAAGAAACTGGGTATTTCGCTGACCTGCGACCCTGCAAGCAAGAAATAGGATGAAAGACCTTCCACACGACCCTTTCATGCTAATGAGCATCATCAACATGAAGCTCAGGGACTACTACCCCACTCTGGACGCCTTGTGTGAGGACATGAACATTGAGAAGGAAGTCCTCACCACCACACTGGGCAGCATAGGTATGGAATACAACCCCGACACCAACAAGTTCTGGTAAGATGAAAGAAACTAAAGTATTACTCATCACTGGATACCTGGGCAGTGGCAAGACTACCTTGCTCAACCGTATCCTTAATAATAGAAAAGGTATACGCTTTGCCGTTATCGCCAACGACATCGGCGAGGTGAACATCGATGCCGACCTGATACAGAAAGGCGGCGTAGTGGACCAGCAGGACGAATCTCTGGTGGCTCTGCAGAACGGATGCATCTGCTGCTCGCTGAAGATGGACCTCGTGCTCCAGCTGCGCGACCTGATGAAGTCGGAACGGTTTGACTATATCGTCATAGAGGCATCCGGCATTTGCGAACCCTCGCCCATTGCACAGACCATCTGCGCCTACCAGCAGTCACTGGACCTGAACACCTTCAATGCTGGTCCCATCACACACATCCCCACTCTGGACTGCATCTGCTCAGTAGTGGACGCACTGAGACTGAAGGACGAGTTTGGATGCGGCCTGGACCTCACCGGCAAGACCATTGCCGAGGACGACATCGCCAACCTGGTTATCCAGCAGATAGAGTTCTGCAACACCATCCTGCTGAACAAGGCAGACGAAGTAACGGCCGAGGAACTGGGACGCATACACACCATACTGCATACCATACAGCCCAAGGCCAACATCATAACATGCAACTTCTGCGATGTCAACCTTGACCTGCTGCTCAATACCGGCATGTTCGACTTTGAGGCTGTTGCCACCTCAGCCAAATGGATAGAGGAACTGGACAAGCCTCATCATGAGGAGGAGCATCATCATCACCACCATGAACACGAGCATCATCACCACGAGGAAGAGCACCACCATGATTGCCACGAGCATCATCATCATGAGGATGAAGAGGCTTGCCCGCATTGCGGACATCACCACCATCACGACGAAGACGGGCATTGCTGTTGCGGACACCATCACGATGCCGAACACCCACATGGCGACGAGTACGGCATCGGCACCTGGGTGTTCTATAGCCGCCGCCCGCTCAACCTTGGAAACTTTGACCACTTCATTGCACGCCAGTGGCCCAAGAGTATCGTACGCGCCAAGGGCATGTGCTACTTCAAGGGCGAAGAACACATGTGCTACCTGTTTGAGCAGGCTGGACGTCAAGTATCCTTGCACCAGGCAGGCCAGTGGTATGCCACTATGCCAGAGGACGAGCTAAAGCCCATACTGGCACGTGACCAAAGACTGCAAGACGATTGGGACCCGATCTACGGTGACCGCATGCAGAAGATTGTATTCATTGGCATACACATGGACACAGATGACCTGCGACAGAAGTTGGAGGCATGTTTGACATATTAGAAGCTAACACACATAATATGCTTGATCTAATAAAAGAATTTCCCATACTGACCGGATGGCTATGCTTTGTGGTCTTGGTGTACCTTTTCGCATACCTTGACTATGTCTATTACCGCTACAATATAAAGGAAAAGGCAATACGTATCTACGAGGCTCTTACCGAAGAAGAATAGTTTTCCACCAGTTTACTGCATAATAGGCAAATAAACTCCTTTTTATTTGCTTATTGGTGTATTTATTCGTACCTTTGCAGCCGCAAAAGACTAAAAGTCAGCATATAACCCGCACTGATTACACTATAATAACATACTAAACATATAATTATGACAAAGCAAGAACTTGTACGTGCCATTTCACACGAAACTGGTATCGACCAGCCTACAGCCCTGGCTTCTGTTGAAGCTCTCATGAATATAATCAAGGAAACCATGGCAAATGGCGAGAACGTTTACTTGCGCGGCTTCGGCACCTTTAACCTGAAGAAGCGTGCCGCAAAGACAGCCCGCAACATTACCAAGAAGGAGACCATTATCGTTCCCGAGCACTATATCCCCGCCTTCAAGCCCTGCCCCGAGTTCCAGAGCAGAGTAGCTGAGGTGAAGGAAGTAAAGGAATAATATCCAACCTTCCAATACAGAAGGACAGGTTCCCCAAGGGCACCTGTCCTTTTCGTATTATATGAGGCAGAACAATACACTTTAAAGGTAAATATAGGCCTTACTGAATAGATATATCGTCTCAGATGGTGCATAATTCAAAAAAAAAACGTACCTTTGCACTATCTAAGTTGCGCTTGTGGTGGAATTGGTAGACACGCCAGACTTAGGATCTGGTGCAGCGATGCGTGTAGGTTCGAGTCCTATCAGGCGTACAACGGGAAAGAGGAGTCATTGCGACCCCTCTTTTTCTTTTTCACCAGGCAAGTTCATGTATCCTATAACAAGAGCCATCGGCACGCCAGTACCGACACAGCGGTACTGCAGTACCGAAACAAGAGTACTCCAGTACCGACACAGCGGTACTGCTCAACCATTAGTATCTATGAACCATGCGATGTGTTTCCATGCCACACTATGGCAGGAATAAGCAGCAAGTAACCAACGAGGCATAGAATGGGGGCAATGATTACTCTTCGCGCGGAGAAGATGCCGGAGCAGAAGGTTTCGTCAGTACTCCCCTCTCCTGCCATAAGCAAGAAACCCGTCAGGACAAGAGATATGGAAAGAATGCAAATCACATAGTGTGGATATTCCAGAAAGATTCGTTTCAAGGTCATAAGCATTATTTTGAAGTTTGTTCAGGAAAACTGATTGTGAGGAGTTCTTTCCTGTCGTAATGATACAGCAGCGAGACTATCTTATTCATAATTCGTTTCCATTGGTATTCCGTAAAGGCTGAACCACTACGGCGCTCGGGGCACAATGTTTCTATCCATTCCAACCACTCAATAGAGCGGGAGAGCATATCCCCGGCAAGTGTATCGGCTTCCGTATAGTGCCCTGTGTGGTAGAGACAACGTAGCATGGAAAGGGCGGCTGCATCGTATGGAACAACTTGCTGAGGCATTTCCTGTTGCCATTTGCGTACAACGGCCATGGCACGTTCATTGTCGCCCTGCTCAAGCAAGGCATCTATCAGGGTTGCCATCTTGTGCTGATGCCCGTATGCCATCTTCCTCACGTCATAATCGGCATACACATTGCCTGCAGACAAACCACCGTAGGAGAAGTTCTCCATGATGTTCTCGTACAGGCGTGCCACGTTTACACGTGTTTCAGTATCAGAAGTGTCAAAAGGAACGATATGATACAGCAGGCCCTCCAGTACGAGGTGAGGTTTCAGATATGGCCTTTCGTCTATGTTCATGGACGTTGTCAGGTACAAAGGTCTGGTTTCATCGCCATTTACGAGAAGTTGGAGTATCAGCAGGTCGCTTTTCAGGAGCATATCCATGCTTGCAAAGGAAAGAGGCATCTTCTCTCCTGACTTCTGCATTACAAAAGCCGTATCTGTGGGGACACAACGTATGTCCAGTGTCTCCCATTCGTCCTCTCGTCCACAGGCAAGTGCCTTCACGTATTGCCGCAAACGCACATCTTCCTCGCTCATACCGTCCGTACGGTTGAAAACCCAATGCCTCAGGATGTTTGTCATATCAAAAGGTTCCTCGCCAAGTATCCTCCTCAGGGTATGCGGTTCCCGCTCATACAACTCCAGCACTCTGTCATGCAATTCTGGTTCAATCCGTACTGCATCATTGTTGCCATAACTGTAGTCTTCGGTTTCCCATCCCAATGGCAATGCAGGAGAATCGTAGGCAGTACGTAACATCTGATCAATGTACCAGTCGGCACTGGCATAAGACAAGTTGCAGACCCTTGCGTCCGTGCGCTTCCCTTCCACTTCCTGCATGTACCAAAGAGGAAATGTGTCGTTATCGCCATTACAGAAGATGATGGGTTTGCCCTCCTTCGGTGCGCTCTCCAGGTAGTTTTGACCAAAGTCGCGACAAGCGTATCGTCCGCTACGGTCGTGGTCGTCCCAAGTCTGGCATCCCATCTGTATGGGGACAAGCAGACAGAGAAGAACACCAACAATCACCGATGAGCACTCTCCAACCTTCAAGCGTCTCAGCAACGACACCACCGCACCCGTTCCAAGACCCACCCAAATGCAGAAGGCATAGAAAGAACCTGCATAGGAATAATCTCTTTCCCTGGCCTGCAAGGGTGTTTGGTTCAGGTACAGGACTATCGCCACTCCAGTCATGAAGAACAACCAAAAGGTAATGAGAGACTGGTTTCTGCCCAACTCGCCCTTCTTTCGTTGCCAACAGATACCCAAGATACCCAAGAGCAATGGCAAGGCATAATAGACATTGCGTCCCTTATTTTCTTTCAAGTCGGAAGGCAGTTTGTTCATATCACACCCCAGAAGCAAAGCGTCTATAATATCTATGCCCGTTATCCAGTTGCCGTGCTCCGTTTCGCCGTTGCCAGGAATATCATTCTGTCTGCCCACGAAGTTCCACAGGAAGTACCTTATATACATATAATATAACTGGTAGGAGACGAAGAAACCGATGTTTTCCTTCATCGTAGGACCTTTCACACCACCCATCCACTGCTCGTAAGCCCGAGCATGGCGCGAAGAGTGCATACGTGGGAAAAGCATATTCTGGTCGTAAACATACTCTATCTTCTTGCCCACATCCATGTAGCGCCCCGTCTTCTCCGACTTGCGGTAGATAGTCTCCCCCTCCTTGCGTTTGGCAACCATAAAGTCACCCTTACGCTCGTACTCAGGCTTTGCCTTGTAGGTAGGCCCATAGAACAAGGGGTTGTCTTCGTATTGCTCCCTGTTGAGATAGCGTTTCAGTGCAAAGACATCTTCCGGAGAGTTCTCATCCATAGGCGGATTGGCTGAGGAACGCACCAGGATGACGCCATAGCAACTGAATCCCACAAGTATCAAGGTTACACAGGAGAGCACAAACCTCCCCGTCCCTCGTAATCGCCATAGTCCCCAAACAATCAACACTGAAAGCAACAGGATAAAGCCAACAAGTCCAGAATTGAATGGAAGGCCCAGCAGATTAACGGCCAAAAGTTCTGCCCTGCCTGCCAGCCACAGGACGCCAGGGATAAGGCCATAAAGTACACCGCCGAGCAGAATAAAACTAACCAGCAGAGCTTTGCACACTCCCCACATGGACGCCTGTTTCGCCTTCTTGAAATAGCACACCAGCACCATGGCAGGTATGCAAAGGAGGTTCAGCAGATGCACACCTATGGAAAGACCTATCAGATATGATATCAGCAATATCCAACGGTTGGAATCAGGACTATCTGCCTCGTCCTCCCATTTGAGAATTAACCAAAACACCAGTGCCGTAAGAAAACTGGAATAGGCATAAACCTCTGCTTCCACTGCAGAGTACCAGAAGGAGTCGCTGAACATGCAGGCAAAAGCACCCACCAAAGCAGAGCCTTCTATCAGGAGGAGGTCCTGCACACGTCCCACTCTGCCATAACCGCACACCAGACGGCGCATAAGGTGCGATACCGTCCAAAACAGAAGCATTATGCAAGCGGCACTGAGCAAGGCAGACATGATGTTCACCATAAATGCCACTTGCGAAGGGTCGGAAGCGAACTGGGAGAACAGATTAGCCGTAAGCATGAAGAAAGGTGCGCCTGGCGGATGCCCTATCTCCAGTTTGTAAGCGGAAATGATGAACTCGGAGCAATCCCACAAGCTGGCTGTAGGCTCAACCGTAAGACAATAGACCGTAGCGGCAATGGCAAAGACCAGCCACCCCACGATACGGTCAACAAGTTTGAATCGGATTTGTTGCATGATTGCACGGATTTGGTTTCTCCGGCAAAGGTATGAACAATGGGCACACCTTCATGCAAAATCTACCTTACATTACCCTTACAATTACACTACAACAAAGGTACTGCATTACCTCATCAACACTACAGACGGGCAAAATCTCCCTTTTCATCGGCAAGGAAGTATTCTCGCCCTCTCTTGTTCTCAATCCTGTATGAGGAAGATTGTCTTGCCAACGAAGACTTCATTCTGCTGATAAAGGTATATAGTGTGTCATCGGGATTATCCTTCTTTGGCCAAAGGGCAGAACATATCTCGTCTTTGGTAAGAGTACGGCTGGGACTTTCCAAAAACATATTCATAAGCTGTTCCTGCATGGGAGTCAGAACAAGGTCAGCATGTGTGGACGAGCGAACAACCGCTACACCAAGAAATCTGCGGTTGGCAAGCATGAAGACAAGCATAAGCATCCCAGCAAGGAAAGAAAGCATAGACCATTCCATGCCGGCATGACCGAACACGCTTGCCATAGAGGGATTGGCATAGGCACGTACCGCAAGAACCACCTCGTTACCCTTGGTACCGCATCCTGCCAGCATTATTGTATCACTGCATATACGGGCATGGGGTATTCCGATGTCATTACCGTCACCTTGCACCTGAACCATAGAGTAAGAGACGTGTGCCGTATCGCGCAGGGAAGGGATATGCAGAAAGTTGGCAAAACCATGATGAGTGCCGTTGAAAGTAAGCATAGGACTCCCAGGCATAGAGGACAAGGAGTCAAGTATACCTTCCACGCTGGCATCTGTTAGTGCCGTACGTTGCAGTGCCTGGTTCAGGTCCTCCGCCATCTCTGTCCTGGCCTTGTCATAGCATCTCCATCCTGTGATAACGGACACCGCAATCATCAGTAACGGAAATATCACCATATAACGTAAGTTCTTCATTCTTGCGTGCGCATTGCCATTTAAGTCCATTTCATCGTTGTCTGAGCAACTTACGTGCTGTCTCTATCAGTGTATCCTTCCCCTTTGCCACATCCTCGTCCTCCAACTCGCATGGTATAGTGGGAGCGATACCGAATTCTATGTGCTGCTTCTGCTTGTCATACTGAGGACATGCACTGAAACGCACCATCCAGCCATTAGGCAGTTCGCTGGTAAATGGCATGCCACCGCCGCCACCTGTCCTGTCGCCCAAAGTGCGGACATTAGGGCAACACAGCATATCGCGGACGAAGGTGTTTGTGGCACTGTAGCATCCACGGTTGGTCAGCACTATGGCAGGCTTCTGCCAACGGATAGTTGTGCTCGGTTCCAGATACTCGGGACTTAGTTCCGAGAAGTCGGAATGCCCTGTACCTGTCTTATATGATCGGTAACCCGTCAGGATACGTTCGTTGGTAAAGTGCGATGCCAATCGCTGGGCATAATCCAACTGTCCTCCTCCGTTACCTCGGACATCTATAATCAAACCCGAACACAAACGCAGATGATGCAGAACCTCGGCAATGTTGCCCTCGCCTATGCCAGAGGAGAAACTATGATAGACGATATATCCCACATTATCATCCAATATGCGGTAATACAAACCTGCTGCTATACGATAGTCCTTGCCAAGGTATGCCTCCCTGATTTCTTCGTTCAGGTTGGAGGGATAATCCTCCTTCCATGCCCAATATCGCCCTACATCGGCGGCGGTGTATAGATTGACATGACCGTCTTGAAGTTCGCCAAGCATATTGCAAAGCACTTCCTGCAATTGCGTAGAGGTCATATCCTTGTTCAGCTTGCCACGATACCTTGCATGCACCTCGTCCCAATCAAGTCCTATGGCCTCTGCCTTATAGTCAAGGAAGCAATAGTGCTCGTCGATTATCTTCCACAGGGCTTCCATATTGCCCTCTGGGGTATTCTCGAACTGCACCTCATCCACACATGAGGCGAGCGTCAGGACTGATAATATAATAAGGTATAGTCTTTTCATCCGTCTGTCTCTGTAAACATCACACTACAATATCACCGAAGTCTTCCGCTCCGCCTTTTTTACTTTGCGGAAATGCTTTACGAAGCCTATCATGAAGGAATGCGAGCGGTCGTGCACCTTGATGCCATGAACATGGCTTTGTCTGATGTCGCACAGATAGCCAACCCTCATGACCGTGTACTTGCCCAGGGGAATATCCATGGTAAGCTGTTGCCACAGGCTGAAGGCATTACCCGGGTAGGAAAAGCAGGCGTTTCCATCGGCATATCCGCTTCCTATCTCGTAGTAACTTTGCCCGAACTGGGGTGAGAACATCACTCCTGCCACTGGCATGTTTGCCTGATACCTGACCCCTAAATCAAGTCCCCACAAACGGAATTTGTATATTGCCATCACGGAAGCAGAGAGGTCCATGCATACCCTGCCTTGGGCAGGATTGTTGCCTCCACGGGAATTATACAGCACCCCTGCATCTGCTCCTATGGCTCCACCTGCCATAAGTCGGAGCTCCTGCACAGGTGTCCAGCTGTAGTGCCACAAGGCGTCGTACCCTATGTGTCCGCCCAAATCAGTGGCTGTGCCCGAAATGTTGGAGGTTTGCGAGAAGGTTCCTTGCCAGAGGCTTTGGAAAGACACACGCCTGTTGGCAAGACGTGTCATTCGCAGAGTTTCGCGAACGAACGACACCTGATAGCCGGTGTAATTCAGTGGCGACAGATATGTATCCAACTGATGCGATGAGCCTATGCCTAAAACAAAGGAATGAGTGCGTATGGAGTCCTCTGCCGATTGCGCCACGAGGCGAATGGGCATGGACAGTATTGCGAGGCTCATCGCAATGCTTGTCATCAGACGATGGGATACTATCATGGATGAGTTATATTACATTTACTCGAACAAGTGCATCTGTCCCGTAAGTTCATCGGCTACATCCTGCTGACTCTTTCCTGCATCTGGATCCAAGTCATCATCCTCACTATCAGCTGATGCACCCTCCTCTGCAACCTGTTCCTCCGGGAGACGCAGTGGTTCCAGTTCTTCCACACCAGCCACATTGAGTGTGGTGATGCGCTTGCCCTTGGCCTTGAAACTCTTCACTCCGATGAATTCCTCGGCATCCAGTTCTATTGGTTCTCGGAAATCGTCTGCCCCTCCCATGGTCACCTTGATGCGCGGATAGACGGTATCGGTCAGAAGAAGCAGTTCGTTGTCGGGGTTCTCGCCAAGGAAGTTCTGCTTGCGCGATGTCGCCTCCAAGGGGAAGCGCTTCACATAGGCATAGCCGCTTTGGTCCTTGTCGAAGAGGACAGCCGTCCACACCTTAGCAGAATCGTACTTCTCTATGCGCAGAATATTGTTCTCGTAATGGTTGTTGGTGTCAAAGTTTGTAACGTAGAAATCGCCGTTGGGCAGAAGTACCAGTATCTGGTCATCGCTTTGGAACTCGCCCAGGTATTCGCCCTGCTCGTCGTAGTTGATGCGGTTCACGTCTGGATCCCACCATACCTTGCGTCCGCCCAGGGTGCTACCGCCATGGCTCTTCAGTGTGATGCGGGCAATCTCGTTCTTGGACAAGAGGTTGCCCATGGAGGCACGTCCCTTGATGGCAAGCAGGGAGAAGTCGTAGTCGAAGAACACTTTCTTCAACTTCGGATTGGGCTTCATTACCACCTTTATCACCTCGGCCTCGCCATTGGGGTTTGAGGTGAAGTAGAGCACACGGCTGCCGGGAGTTCCCTTTGTCAGGTCGTACTCGCGGTCGCGGGTCATGCTGGTCACGTTGAAACGCTTCACATAGTAGTTTCCTGCCTTTCCATCGCGGTACACAGCATTGTATATGATGCGGCTGTCATTCTTCTTGAAGATGGCCACGTGAATAATCTCCACCTTGCGCTTTTCCTTCTTCGAACGCTCGGTTTCGCCAACGAAAATCTTGTCTGCCACCTTCACCACCTTGTACGTACCGTCCTTGTAGAAGATTATGACGTCGTCTATGTCCGAACAGTTGCAGATGTATTCGTCCTTCTTCAGCGATGTGCCGATGAAGCCTTCCTCGCGGTTGATGTACAGTTTCTCGTTGGCCTCCACCACCGTAGCGGCAGAAATGGTGTCGAAGTTCTTTATCTCCGTCAGGCGCGGATGGTCCTTGCCGTATTTGTCCAGGATAAACTGGAACCATTGGCATGTCACCTCCACCATGTTGGCAAGTTCCTGGTCAATCTGTGCCAGTTCCTCGCGGATGCGTGCCATAAGTTCCTCGGCCTTGTCCTTGTTGAACTTCAGGATGCGTGCCATCTTTATCTCCATCAGGCGAAGGATGTCGTCCTTGGTAACCTCGCGCACCATCTTGGGATACCACGGTGTAAGACGCTCGTCAATCCATTCGCAAGCCTCGTCCATGGTCTTGGCATTCTCAAACTTCTTATCCTTATAGATGCGCTCCTCTATGAATATCTGCTCCAACGAAGCGAAATGCAACTGTTCCAAAAGCTCGCCCTTGCGGATAAGCCTTTCCTGACGCAGGAGTTCCAGAGTATTGTCCACAGAACGGCGCAACACGTCGCTGACGGCAAGGAACTGTGGTTTCCTCTCGTCGATGACACAACAGTTGGGACTTATGCTCACCTCGCAATCCGTGCAGGCATACAGGGCATCTATGGTCTTGTCTGAAGAGGCGCCGGGAGTGAGGTGCACCAGTATCTCCACATTGGCCGAGGTCATGTCCTCTACCTTGCGCACTTTTATCTTGCCCTTCTCGGCGGCCTTCAGTATGGAATCTATGAAGGTCGAAGGCTTTGATGCCGTACCTGTTGTCTTGCCGAAGGGTATCTCCGTGATGGCCAAGGTCTTGTTGTCGCGCTTCTCTATCTTAGCTCTCACACGCACCGCACCGCCACGCTGGCCGTCGTTGTAACGGCTCACGTCAATACTGCCTCCTGTGGGGAAATCGGGATAGAGATGAAACTCCTCGCCACGAAGGTACTTGATGGCAGCCTCACAAATCTCACCTACGTTATGAGGCAGTATCTTGCACGACAGACCTACGGCAATACCCTCCGCACCCTGTGCCAGCAACAATGGGAACTTCACGGGCAAAGCCACCGGTTCCTTGTTGCGACCATCATAACTCAGTTTCCATTCCGTAGTCTTGGGATTGAAGACCACATCCAAGGCAAACTTGGACAGACGTGCCTCGATGTAACGCGCAGCGGCGGCATCGTCACCTGTAAGTATATTGCCCCAGTTTCCCTGACAATCAATGAGCAGTTCCTTCTGTCCCAACTGCACCAAGGCATCCTTGATACTGGCATCGCCATGGGGGTGGAACTGCATGGTATGACCTACGATGTTCGCAACCTTGTTGTAACGTCCATCGTCCATGCGCTTCATGGAGTGCAGGATACGACGCTGGACAGGCTTGAAGCCATCGCCGGTATGGGGCACGGCACGCTCCAGGATTACATACGAAGCATAGTCCAGAAACCAGTTCTGATACATGTTGCTAAGATGGTGAACAGCACCACCGCTTTGTTGTTTGTTGTCTGCCATTTTACGGGAATTTCCGTACAAATATACGAATAAACAAGTGAAAAAATATCAAGCTCGCTTGAATATTTTCTCCCAACGAGTGAAAGTATATTCGGGTTTAAACTCAAATACAAGAAAAAGCGCCACAATTCCGTCGTGGTGTAACTTCTTTTTGCTATCTTTGTCCGTATGAGCTACCTAATTGCACTGCTTTTCCTGCTTATGCCCATGATTTCTGTTCATGGGCAAATGTTTCGGGTGGCAACATGGAATATCGAGAATGCCTTCGACACGGTCCACGATGAAAGCAAGGACGACCTCGACTTTCTGCCCCATGCCGAACGCCGATGGCACAGCGGACGGTATTGGCGCAAACTGCGTGGCATCACCCAAACGCTGGCGGCAATGGAACTGCCGGCACTGATCGGCTTCCAGGAAGTGGAGAACGACACTGTGCTGCGCGACCTGACACGACGTACGGCATTATGGTCGGCACACTACAAGTACATCATCACCGACAGTCCGGACACCCGAGGTGTGGACGTAGCTTTTCTGTATAATCCCAAAATCTTTTCGCTCCTGTCGTGGTATGCCGTACGGGTACCAAGTGCGGAGCATGGCCTGCACCCGACAAGAGACATACTCGTGGCCAGTGGCAAAGTGGGCAAAGACACACTGCATGCCTGTGTGGTGCACCTGCCCAGCCGTCGCAACAACGACAAGGCCACACGACACAACCGTGAACTTGCCGTGTACACTCTGTGCAACATCCTTGACTCATTAAAAGGGAAGAAAGTCATGGTAATGGGCGATTTCAACGCTGAACCTGGCGATGAAATCTTCATGCATCTGTCCAAGAGGCTTACCACACTGATGCCAACTAACAGAAAAACACTAAACGACAAACGTGGCACCTATTACTTCCGTGGAGTTTGGGGCTACCTGGATCATATCCTTGTCAGCCCAGAACTGTACCAGCACACCCTCGGCAAAGCCACAGAATGCAGATTCCCTTGGCTATTGAGGACAGAAAAGCAGATTCCTCATCGCACCTATGGAGGCACCAGCTATCTCGGTGGCCTCAGTGACCATTTGCCTTTGATAGCAGACTTCGATATTCGGCAAAATTCAATGAGTAGTGAGTAATGAGTTGAGGGCAATACGTTAAACGTTAAACGCTCATCGTTCAGCAGCAAACATCTTGTCCAGCATCTGCTGAGGGAATGGGCAAGGCTCGCCACGATGCTTTGCCAACTGGAACTGTTGGCATGCACGCACTACGGAATCTTCTTCAAAACATTTGAACAGCGTGTTCTTCAGCTCATCCAGACGTGCCACGTCCTTGTCAGCAAACAATCCGCACTCTGCATAACTCACCTCCTTCTGTGGCATAACGTCATGGTAATAGTACGACCACACAAGGAACTGCATACACACGTCCGGAGTCATCAGTATTTCGTTCATATTAAGTTTCAAGTTTATTATTATTCGCCTACGTTCATCAAACAAAAGCAGTCATAGTTCATCGTTAAACGTTAAACATTAAACTTTCAACGTTCAACAATTTTTCCGTCCTCACCTCTCTCCAGCCCAACCCAGCGTATATATTTGCACACGCACCATGGGGAAGGTTTTGCGCAATGCTCGTATACAATCACTGATAGTTGCTCCAGTGGTCATGATGTCGTCCACAAGAAGAACGGTACGTCCGTTCAGGTTGGTGCGGTCCTTCCTTGCCTCGAAGATGTTACGGGTATTTTCTTGCCTTTGCCCGGCTGTCTTATGAGTCTGTGTCTCATTGCTCTTCCGTCTTACAAGTACATCCGTACAGAGAGGGATTCCCGTTGAAGCTGCCACACCACGTGCAATCCACTCAGCTTGGTTGTAACCTCGCTTCAAACGCCTTCGCATGGACAAAGGTACAGGTATTATGTAATCAGCCCCCTGCCCCAGTCCCAATGTATGCCACAAAGGAAATGAAAGACGTGCCAGCCTTTCTCCCAACTTCGGGCACCCCTTATACTTTATGGCTATAAATATATTATGGAAGTCCGAGGAGGAATTGTAATAGAACGAGCACCCGGCAGCATCCACCTCGTGTCTGTCCCATAGGGTACGAAGCAAAGGATTGTCCACTGCGCTAGTCCACGTCACATGCACTATCCGGCAAAGGCACACGTTGCACAAGTCCTGTTCCGTACTGTCCAACTCTGCACCGCACACCACGCAATGGCGAGGCAAGAGCAGGTCAGCCAATGTACGC
>JAZRIA010000263.1:0-2795 GCA_045645045.1 Bacteroidaceae bacterium
AGCATGAGGGGCAGTATGACGAAGCGATAGCGATTTACCGAAGTTGCTTGGTCACACCGCTTAAGGGAAAGGAACTTTCCGGCAGGCAGATGTTTACGTACACCGAGTCATTGCTGCAACTGATGAATTCATATCAGAGCAAGGGCGAACCAGAGGCATGCATTACAGCCTTGAAGGAGATTTTCAAAGCCTCACCCAACTTGCAGAAACACTGCCTGAGAGATTATTATTCGGTATTGGGCTATGCCTTGTCCCGTACGGAGAACATGAAAGAGGCAGAGGAAACAATGCTGAAGGCATTCACCATCCCCCTGCACAATGCCACTCCGGAGCGTTATTTCCGCGACTATGCTTATGCGGCAGCAGTTTTCTATTCCAATCCCAAATACCAGAAGGAGGTTATCGACTGGTGTCAGGAGGCACTGCTGCAAGCCCAGTTGTGCAAGAACACATCTGGCAAGCAGTGGGTTACGGCCATGTTGGGCTCTCTATATAAACGTAACGGGCATATAGGCAAGGCTCTGGAACTGTTCCTCCAAAGCAAGGAGGAAGCCCTGGAGAGGGCTGACGATTTAGGCGTACTGAACAGCCTGCATGCGTTGGCCGACCTTTTCCTGTACTGGGACGTACCCGAGTATGCCAATCTGTACGCATCAGAAGCGGTACAGGTGGAACAGGGTATGGCTGTGGACAACCCGATGGTTTCTGCTCAAGCCTATGTTGACAAGGGCAGGGCGCTGTTGCAGTTGGGAGAAACAGATTCTGTATCCTTCTATGCTGGAAGGGCTAGGGGACTGTGTGAGGCTTTGCCCTACAACAGTGGCATGGTAGATGTGGATATTCTTCACGGCACCTATCTAATTGAAGTGGGCGGAGATTCTCTGCATTACGGCATACTGCAGCTGCAACGCGTAACCCAGCAGGCTACGCCCGCAAACCGTGCAAAGGCATATCAGCAATTGGCACAGATATATCTGTCTGCCGCAGAGAATGCTATGGCTGAAACGATGCTGGACAGCATGTACACCCTGCTGAATCAGGGAGAATCCCCCATCTGCATACCAATAGACTACAAGCCGGTCATCGAGTACTATCAGGGTGCAGGGAAGCACCACAAGGTAGAGCAATACACCAGAATGATGCTTCAGGAGCAGCAGGCATTAAAGGAAAGGCGTCTTAACTATAATCTTGTCGAGGCCATTGCCGAGCAGCAAAGCCAGCAGCAGAGGCAGGAACTAGAGATTGAAAGACTGGAACATGCCAACCAGCGCCTCTGGTTCCTCTTGTATGTCGCCTTGTCTGTTGTTGCCATTTCCGTTGTTGCAACACTCCTTTTCTATCAAAGGAAGAAGCACAGAATCCAGATGAAACTTGCAGATGACAAGTTTGCACAGCTGGTTGAAAAGTTAAACCAGCAGAATGCGGAAAAGGATAAGATTGCACAGGAGATTTGTGAGCTGCTTAACGACAAGGACAAGCGTCAGGAACTGGAAACCATAACTCCATCCATGCTCCAGAAGGACGGAGAGTCCAAGTTCCGCCAGTGTTTCGAACTGCTATACCCACTTTTCCTACATCGTCTACGCGAAAAGGTGCCGACAATTACACGCCGCGAGGAGCTTTTGTCCATGCTAATAGTCTTAAAGCAGGATAATAAGGAAATAGCTGAGTTATTGGCCATTGCCCCACGAAGCGTGTTGATGCTACGCCACCGCTTGCGTCAGAAAATAGGTATGACCACCGATAATTCTTTGGAAATATTTATCGAGGAAACCCTGGAGGGGGAGTTTAACGTTGAAAGTTGAAAGTTAGGCCCCCTCAATCCCCCTGCAGGGGGAGGAACGGTGAGGGGGTGAGAACTGAAACGGTGAGAGGATGAGCGGTGAGTTTATCCACTCCCTCCGTCGCTTTGCTCCTCGTCTCTTCGAGCCCCGACGTTAAACTGGGGAGTTTAACCCTCATAAGGTACAAAATGACATTGAGTCATTTTTCTAAAGACCTTATTCGCCCTGTCTCAGGGGGACAATCGGCTGCGCGGTGAGCGGTAGGGACGCTGCGTGCAGCGTCCGCATAGTTTCAGATTTAATCCGTTGATATAGCTAAATCTGTGACAATCCCGTCAAATCAGTGTCATCTGTGGACGATTAACGAAGAGCATTATTCGCCATTTTCCATAGGCAGAGGAAGGCGGCCTTGGTGATGTCCACCATCTTGTCCCAGTTGATGCGTTCGGCGTGGTCCGATGGCATGTGGTAATCCTGATGCCCGTCGGTGTGATACCACACTATTGACGCTCCGGCATTGAAGAAAGGCACCTGGTCGCTGCCGCCACTGAGGTCGTCCGAAGGCAAGAAATCGGGGTCGAGTGCCAGGGAATACTTTTTTATGTCGTCCTTCAGCCAGGTGGCATAAACCGAATCTTCGGCCAGGTACAGGTATTTCAGTTGCTGGGGACGATGTTCCATGTTGTTGCGCCCGATCATGTCGAAGTTCATGTAGCCTTTCACCCTCTTGATGTCTGGGAAGTTCTGGACAAAGTATTTCGAACCGAACAGCCCCTTCTCCTCGCCATCCCAGAAAGCAAAGATGACGGTCTTATCCGGTTGCTGGCCTGTAGCCATGAAAGCCTTGAGTATCTGAAGCACGGCCTGCACCCCCGAAGCATTGTCATCCGCCCCGTTGAAAATCTTGTCACCCTGTAGCAAGGGGTCGTATCCCAAATGGTCGTAGTGTGCCCCCACAACGACAATCTCCTCAGGGTTCTTGCCATCTATTTTCGCCAGTATGTTGCGCAT
>JAZRIA010000264.1:0-15001 GCA_045645045.1 Bacteroidaceae bacterium
TTTCCGCTCCATGCTTGCCCAAGTGGCGGAATTGGTAGACGCGCACGTTTCAGGTGCGTGTGTCGAGAGGCGTGCAGGTTCGACTCCTGTCTTGGGCACCAGTAAAAGCAAATGAGGATGTATCAATTATGATGCATCCTCGTTTGCTTTTAATTTGTTCTGCAGAATTTTTGTGGTAATCAATATATATAACTAAGCCTATAGCACAAATCGTGTGGACATCTGCTATACGACAATAAAATTTATCACCTACTATTATCTTTCTTAACATCAATAGTGATAAACTTTACCGCCAGTAGTGATAACATTTACCATCAGTAATGATAAATTTTACCGTCAGTGATAATGAATCTCACCGCCTATGGCGGCTCATTTTACCGCCACTGAAAACGCAAAGAAGCCCTTGCTGATTGATTAAGGGCTTCTTTATAGATTTCAAGCTAGAGAGTGACTTATATTTATTGTACCATCCCATTAACTTCACCGATATATTGCAGAAGTTCTTCGCGTCCCATACGGTTTTCGCTACTCGTGATAAAGTAAGGAGGGAGCTCTTCCCATTGCTTTGACAACTCCTTCATGTAGTGGCGCACATTGCCTGCAAGGTGTCCTTTGGATACCTTGTCGGCTTTGGTAAATATGATGGCAAAAGGCACGCCGTTCTCGCCAAGCCACTCTATGAACTCGAGGTCTATGCGCTGTGGTTCATGACGCACGTCTATCAAGAGGAAAAGCAAGGTCATCTGCTCTCTTTCCAGAATGTATGAACTAATCATATGCTCAAACTCCTCCTGTGCCTTCTTTCCTCGCTTTGCGTATCCATAACCTGGCAGGTCAACAAGATACCATGGCTGGTCTTCAGGCCTGGCGGGCATCTTACCCTCCTGTGCCTTGTTGATGAGGAAGTGGTTGATAAGTATGGTCTTACCCGGTGTTGCAGAGGTTTTTGCCAGCTTGTTGTTGTCAGCAAGCATGTTTATGAGGGAACTCTTGCCAACATTACTTCTGCCAATGAAGGCATATTCCGGATAACCTGCCTGTGGACACTGTTCCACCTTGGCACTGGAGATGAGATATTCTGCTGTCTTTATAGTCATAGTTGCGATTACCAATTATAGTTCAAACCAAGAGAAAGCCATTCCTGCATCATGATATATCCATTATCACCTTTATAAGAGGTGCTGCTGTCATCGAACTTGGGATAGACGAAGAAGGTGGCAGAGAGATATTTGTTGATGGTAAAGTTAAAGGTATTCTCCCACTCTATGTTGGTGTATTTCAGGTTACTTATCCAATACATGCGTGACCTCCAGGAGACGTTCTTGGCTATCTGCCAATAGGTATTTACCGTTATACTGGGACCAAAGTTGTGATACGCATGATGACCTTCCTGAACACCATGCTTGGTAGATAGGCTCAGGCG
Source organism: Bacteroidaceae bacterium (assembly GCA_045645045.1). Lineage (GTDB taxonomy): Bacteria > Bacteroidota > Bacteroidia > Bacteroidales > Bacteroidaceae > Physcousia. Next base: position 1,424 of record JAZRIA010000264.1, read on the forward strand.
GTCGACATATCGCATATTGTATGAGCAAGGTGCCAGGTAGACGTTACCATTGAACTTGTTGTTCTTGGTGGCGAACTTGTAGTCAAGACCGACAGAAACAGTGAGGTTCATCGGCGAGAGGAAACTTGTCCTCAAGTCGTCCGAGTTATGTTCATACAAGGGCACTATCTGGGTATAGGCCTCCACCTGGGTTGTATAGTACAGAGTCTTGTAGGCCTTGTAGCCCAACTTTGTCCTCAGACGAAGCAGGTTGTCGGTGGGTTTCATCGAACGGCGTGTCTCCGACTCGCCTGTTGTCTGGAATCCGAGTCGTGCCTCCAGGCGGTTTTCCCATTGTATATTCTGCCTGTTATCATAGTTTGCATTCAATGTCAGCATGCACAGGAAAGAATAATTGTTATCGCCACCCCTAAACCAGTTGTCGGAGAAATAGTTCTGCGTGAACTTCAAGGAACCCTCACCTGGGAACTTCCAGAAATTGGGCTTACGGGTAACTAATTCTACTCCTTCATTCATTTCCGCACCCAAATCAACATTGACTACCTTGTCTGTAAGCTTTGTCTCTGTAGTCAAAGAGGTATGTACATCATCTCGCAATGTCCCTGCTTTTTCAACCTCGTCGTCTGTTTGTACAACAAGCGCCGGATTATTCACATACATGTTTGCAAACGCATCGTTTATCATATACATATGCAACAAATGCTGATCGGCATAGAAATCAGTTTCCACAGCAGAAAATTGCTGAAGTACAGAAGAAGAGTAAAAGGTTGGAGGCAACATCATACGGAGGCTATATGCATCAGGCTTCTTCTCGCGACCAGAATGGGACATCTCTGCTTCATGCAGAATAGCCATGTTGGACAAGGTCTTGCCATATACATGTGCAATGGAGTCTACCCGGAATCTCCACGCAAGTGGCTTACTCAGTATGACACTATCTTCCTGGATTTGTGCAGAAACTATTAACGAAGCAAACTGTAAGAGAACAAATACTATATGTCTATGCATAACAATAAAATAATTACTGGTACAAAGTTACACTTTTATTTTAACTTTATTTACACATCAATGTACGAAAAAGATGTTTTTACCTGTTTTTTAACAACATCTGTCCCTGCCTTTGGAGTGACGGTATTTCTTTTGCATGCAATATCTCACCTTTTTATTGTGAGTATTAATGTGCTCTTGTTGGGAAATATCAGATAATATTTGCTAATTCGCTCGCTTAATCGTACTATGGAACTATGTTTATATGACCTTAGGTCTTCATCCTCCGTACTAGGCATGGAATACAAGCATTCTCTGCTCTTATTCCTCTTATTTCGTCAGTTGGTTCGGATTTACCCAAATAAATTTGGTAAATCGCTCACTTAATCGTACTCTGAAACTACGTTTCTAAGTTACTCTCGCTCGGAAATGTCCAAATAAATTTGGCATTTCGCTCGCTTATTCGTAACTTTGCCCGCGTTTTGCATGAAAATCAAACAATAATTTATGGATAAAAACACTATTACGGGCTTTGTGCTCATTGCACTTGTGCTAATTGGCTTCAGCTGGTACAGCCAGCCTTCTGCCGATGAAATCGCACAGATGCAGGAGACCGCCCGACAGGACAGCATCCTGCAGGCACAGCAGGCAGAGGCTGTAAAAAAGGCTGAAGAGCAGAAAGCTCTGGAACTGGCCATGAAGGCACAGGACAGCACCGCCCTTTTCTATGAAGCACGCAATGCTCAGGGCGAGGAAGTGACCATTGGCAATGGTCTTGTGAACATCACACTTAACACCAAGGGTGGCAGCATCCAAAGTGCCAGCCTTACCCAGTACAAGAACCAGCAGAAGGAGGATGTACAGCTCCTGCGCAAGGGCATGAACAGCCTCAGCTATCAGTTGGTAGGCAAGGATGACAACATCGACACCCGCGACTACACCTTCCAGGCTATCAACCGTACGGACAGCACCGTTACCATGCGTCTGGGCAACGAGGCATCGCACCTCGACATCAACTACCATCTGGTGGCAAACAGCTATCTGGTGAAGATAAGCATGCAGGCCACAGGAATGGGTTCTGTTCTGCACCCCGGCACCGAGAGCATGACCATCAACTGGCAGGACGTTGCCGCCCAGCAGGAGAAGGGTTTCGACTTCGAGCAGCAATTCTCTTCACTGACCTACAAGGTGAAGAATGACGATACCGACAACCTTTCCGAGAGAGGAGACGAGTCAGAGACCATGGAGGAACCTCTGGAATGGATTGCCTTCAAGAACCAGTTCTTCAGTTGCGTCCTCATTGCACCTGAGCAGTTTGACAACGCCACCCTGAAGAGTTCTTCTTGCGAGAAGGGCACTGGCGACTTGAAGAAATACTCAGCACACATGAGCTGCACCTTCGACCCACGAGGCGAGAAGTCTACCGACCTGAACCTGTACCTCGGTCCCAACGACTTCCACCTGCTGAAGGAGCACGACGACCTCATTGCATCTGGCAAGGACCTCGAACTGGAGAACCTCGTATATCTGGGTTGGCCTCTGTTCCGCATCATCAACCGTTGGTTCATCTTGCCCCTGTTTGATTTCCTTTCTGGTTTCGGCATGAACATGGGTATCGTACTGCTTCTGCTCACTATCATAGTTAAGGCATTTGTATACCCCACCACCAAGAAGAGCTACCTGAGCAGTGCTCGCATGCGAGTTCTCAAGCCCCAGGTGGATGCTCTGAATGCCAAGTATCCCAAGCCCGAGGATGCTATGAAGAAGCAGACAGAGATGATGCAGCTTTACCGCGAATACGGCGTAAGTCCCATGGGCGGCTGCCTGCCTATGCTCATTCAGATGCCCATCTGGATTGCCCTCTTCAACTTCGTTCCCAACGCTATTGCCCTGCGAGGCGAGAAGTTCCTTTGGGCAGACGATCTTTCTGCCTATGACGAACTCATCAGTTGGGATGCCGACCTGTGGCTCATTGGCGACCACCTGAGCATCTTCTGCATACTTTTCTGCGCCACCAACATCATCAACACATGGATTTCCATGCGCCAGCAGAATGCACAGATGTCCAGCGAGCAGGCACAGCAGATGAAGATGATGCAGTACATGATGTATATCATGCCACTGATATTCTTCTTCATGTTCAACAACTACTCAAGTGGCCTCTGCTACTACTACTTCCTCTCTGGTCTTACCAGCATCCTCATCATGTGGTTCCTGCGCAAGACCACTGACGACAAGAAACTTCTTGCCAAACTGGAGGAATACCGTGCCAAGCACAAGGACGACCCCAAGAAGACCAGTGGCATGGCTGCCCGCCTGGAGGCTCTGCAGAAGCAGATGGAGGAACAGCAGAAGAACAGGAAGTAATTGCTCGATTCCAAGACAACTATCCTTATAATTAGGAATTAGAGAATCATAGGGTTTCTATGCACACTCTAATTCCTAATTCTTGATTTTAACAATACATATTTATATATTAACTATGAACAAACTTTTAACCGCAAGCATTATGTCGCTTTCAATTGTGGCATGCGCTCCTCAGCAAGATTCAAATGCCGAGGGCAATCAAATTGGCCGTGTTACAGAATTTGCCGACTCATCACACCAGTTCACCCCCGAGGTGATGTGGCAGATGGGACGCATTGGTGCCTATCACCTTTCTGCTGATGCCCAAAAGGCTGTCTATGGCGTAACATATTACAGTGTTGAGCAGAACAAGAGCCGTTCTGTTATTTACGCTTCCGCGCCCAACTCTGAAGCAGAACCCACACTGCTCACCACCAAGGGTTCGGAGTATGCTCCTTCGTTCATTCCCGGTAGCGACAAGGTTGCTTTCCTTGCAAGCGCCAATGATGGTTCCGGCACCATGCAGCTGTGGATGATGAATGCCGACGGAACTGGCCGCCAGCAGATTTCATTCGAGGCAAACGGTGTGGATGACTACCTTTTCTCGCCATGCGGAAAGAAGGTTGTACTGGTAGAGACCGTTTCTCACAAGGCAAGTGTACAGAAGAACGACGACGACCTCAGCAAGTCCACCGGTATCGTTGCCAACGACCTGATGTACAAGCACTGGGACCACTATACCAAGTCTGCCCCCCACCCCTTCATTGCTTCGTTCGATGGCAACAAGGTTAGTGAGGGCAAGGACCTTCTCGAAGGCACTCCCTACGAAAGTCCCATGCTTCCCTTTGGCGGCACAGAGCAGTTTGCATGGAGCCACGACGGCAAACAGCTGGCATACACCTGCCGCAAACTCTCTGGCATTGACTACGCCATCAGCACCGATAGCGATATTTTCCTTTATGACCTGGAGAGCGGAGAGACAAAGAACCTCTGCAAGCCCGAGGGATATGTGCGCCCTGCATGCGACCCCACACGCTCGCTCAAGCACCAGGCAGTGAACAAGTTCCAGGAGGATGTGAATGCAGGTTACGACCAGAATCCCCAGTTCTCGCCCGACGGCAAATACATTGCATGGAGCAGCATGGAGCGCGACGGATACGAGAGCGACCGCACACGCCTTTGCATCTACGAGTTTGCTACTGGCAAGAAGTCATACGTTACCGAGAGTTTTGAAAGCGGTGTAAACGAGTTTGCCTGGGCAAGTGACAACAGCACCCTGTACTTCTCTGGCGTATGGCATGGCAAGACCAACCTTTACTCTACCAACCTTTCAGGCGAGGTAAAGCAGATTACCGACGAGGTGGCCGACTACGTCCTGCTCGGTGTTCATCCCCAGGGTGAGAAACTCCTTGCCAAGCGCCACTCCATGAGCCGTGCCGACGAGGTGTTCTTCGTAAACATCAGCGACGGCAAGACAGAGCAGATTACCAAGGAGAACGAACCTTTCTATGCCCACTTCCAGTTCGGCGAGGTACGCGAGCGCTGGATAAAGACCACCGACAACAAGGACATGCTGGCTTGGGTAATCCTGCCTCCCAATTTCGACGAGACAAAGAAATACCCCACCCTGCTTTTCTGCGAGGGCGGTCCTCAGTCGCCCGTTAGCCAGTTCTGGAGTTTCCGTTGGAACTTCCAGGTGATGGCCTCTCAGGGATATGTTGTCATCGCTCCCAACCGCCGTGGCCTTCCCGGTTTCGGCATGGAGTGGCTGGAGCAAATCAGCGGCGACTACTCCGGTCAGTGCATGAAGGACTACCTTTCTGCCATCGACGATATAGCCAAGGAACCTTGGGTTGATGCCGAGCGCCTTGGTGCCGTAGGTGCAAGTTTCGGCGGATATAGCGTCTACTGGCTTGCCGGCAACCACGACAAGCGTTTCAAGGCCTTCATTGCTCACGACGGTATCTTCAATACCCAGCAGCAGTACATGGAAACCGAGGAACTCTGGTTCCCCAACTGGGATATGGGTCAGGCTCCCTGGTACAAGGACGCTCAGGGCAAGCGTGCCAAGGTGTTCGAAACCTCACCTCATCTGTATGTTGACCGTTGGGACACTCCCATCCTCTGCATCCACGGACAGAAGGACTTCCGCATCGAGTACACCCAGGCAGAGAGCGCCTTCACCGCCGCCCGCGTGCGTGGCATACCTGCCCAGCTGCTCCTCTTCCCCGACGAGAACCACTGGGTGCTCAAACCCCAGAACGGCATCCTCTGGCAGCGCACCTTCTTCCGCTGGCTGGACAAGTGGCTGAAGGCGGAATAATATTTTTATAGGAAATCTATTAATCTAGACGTACTAGATGTTCTAGAAATACTAGATATACTAGAAAGTCTATAAAGCCTATAAATTATAGAAACATATACCACTTAAAATCAACTAACAACTAACATAAATGACAACACAATTAAAACAAACTCTCCGCGATTCAAGAGCGGCCCGTTGGACGGCGCTCATCATCGTAAGCTTCACCATGATGTGGGGCTACTTCCTGACCGATGCCATGTCTCCACTGATGGACATGCTCGGCATTTCCATTGAACAGGGCGGTATGGGCTGGAGTGCCAGCGACTTCGGCAACTTCAACTGGGCCTATATGTGGTTCAACGTGTTCTTCTTCGCCCTGCTCTTCGGCGGCATCATTCTGGACAAGATAGGTGTGCGCCTCACTGGTGTGGTTACCTGCCTGTTCATGGTAGCAGGTGCCGGCATCAAGTACTATGCCATCGAGTACATCCAGCCTGGTGGAGAAGCCATCTTCCTTGGCCTCAACAAGCAGGTACTGGTTGCATGCCTTGGCTACGCACTCTTTGCTGTAGGTACCGAGAACTGCGGTATCACCGTAACCAAGGTAATCGCACGCTGGTTCCGTGGCTATGAAACAGCCCTGGCGATGGGTATCCAGGTGGCCGTAGCACGTTTGGGCACAGCCCTGGCTCTGGCCGTAAGCCCCATCCTGGCCAAGAACTTCGAGGTGTCTACCCCTCTGCTCATGGCGTGGGTTCTCCTTGTTATCGGCCTCGTAGCATACCTCGTGTTCTGCGTGATGGATAGCCGTCTGGACAAGCAGGAAGGTGCATTCGTTGCAGATGATGCCGACGACGAGACCTTCAAGTTAGGCGACCTCACCATCATCCTCAAGAGCAAGGGATTCTGGCTGATAGCCCTGCTGTGCCTCTGCTTCTACTCTGCCGTGTTCCCCTTCCTGAAGTATGCAACCTCGTTGATGATTAACAAGTACAATGTAGACCCCACCCTGGCTGGTTTCCTGCCCTCCATACTCCCCTTCGGCAACCTGCTCATGACCCCCATCTTCGGTGGTATTTATGACAAGTATGGCAAGGGTGCCACTATCATGGTTATAGGTTCAGTGCTTCTCATTATCGTGCACCTACTCTTTGCCATGCCATTGCTCAACTACTGGTGGTTTGCTGCCATTATCATGGTATTGCTTGGCGTTGCCTTCTCTCTGGTGCCCAGTGCCATGTGGCCCTCAGTGCCCAAGATTATCCCCTTGCGCCTTCTGGGTTCTGCCTATGCGCTCATCTTCTGGGTACAGAACATCGGTTTGGGTAGCGTGCCTCTGCTCATCGGCAATGTGCTGAGCGATTATTGCATTGTTGGCACCGTTGTACGAGACGGTAACGAGGTTATCCAGTACGACTACACCATCCCCATGCTCATCTTCGCCGTGTTCGGCGTCATCGCCCTTGGACTGGCCCTGTGGCTGAAGTCAGAGGATGGCAAGAAAGGCTACGGACTAGAAAAACCCAACATTGTAAAGTAAAACATGTATCATAAAACCTATATACCTAGATAAGAAAAGGGCTGACTTCACATAGCGAAGATCAGCCCTTTTAATCTTTCCTTCAGTTGGATCATAAAAATATAATGTGAACAAAATCCTTTTACAACCTCCACTGTATCGGGAATCTATCATCTTTCATCCTACTTTTTTCCACCCTGCCCAAAGTTTAGAACAAACAAAAAGAGAGTTCATTGCTGAACTCTCTAAATGTCTTTTTTGAGCCTCTTGTCGGAATTGAACGATTATTTTATATTCAAGAGGTTATATGAATATGTGTACATTGTTTTATATATCGTGTACACAAGCAGAATTCGCACCTTCGATACGTATCAGTATTACAAGGCGAATAATTAGTTAATAATTCTGCATACTTCTACGCTTAAAAGTACGGCAAGTCGAAAATGTTTGTTTGTTTGTTTGCCAAATTAGTAAGCAATGTTATGTTGTCATGTCAAAACGTTGCCGTAAATTTGCCATCGTAAAACTAATAAAACACTCTCTAAATGCGATGCAAAGATACAAAAAATACAGCAAACAAACAAACATTTCTTTTCCTTATATATGCCTCCAGTCAAGAATATGTAATGTTCTGAACTATCCACCTGTTTTTATAAATGACATACAAGTTTAACAATTAAATTTCTAGACAATGGAAGAAGATTTAATTATTAGTAAAGCAGAATGGGTTCGAGACATAAAGATTGGAGAATCAAAGACATGTATTGTCAAAGCTCATAACGAACTGGAATCTTTTGCAACCACAGTAGGTAGGTATAACCGTGGATACGGCAGAGAGAGAGGTATATACTTAACCTATTCTACTAATTGGTTTGAATATTCGTTCACTATAACAGCACATGACTTGAATGAAAAGGACAAGATACGCAAATAGGTTGTCAGGATTGTCACCATCTCAACTTCGTAAGGAGATTGATTTGAATGATAGTATCATGACTCTAAATGATGCCGCTCCATTCATAGGAAAGTCTGTTTCCGCTGTTAGAAAGATGTGTCAAAGGAACCAGATTCCTGCACATAGGGTAAACTACAGATGGATGTTCCTAAAAAGTGAAATTTTAATTTGGCTCAAAGAACAATAGCATCTAAAATAACTCTCTAAATGCAAAGTCCTCCAGGCCCAGTCTGAGAAGATAGTGTCTGGAGGCATTATTTTGCACCTTATTATAACATTTATGGTCACACGGGAACTCGCACTTCAACCTAAAATCGCCTCTTGGATGATGGAAATGGTTGTTGAACATTCACTACCTTTGGAAATTCACGTTCAGGAAAGCATTAACGATTTAAAAAAGGTTGTGCTAAATTATGAAGCTGAGGATGAGAGTATGGCTGAATGGGTTATCTGTAAGTGTATCGATAGATTTCTTCCTACTTTATGATTTCACAGGATACCATAGACAGAATTCTTGATGCAGCTGACATTGTTCAGATAATAGAAGACTTTATTCCTCTTAAGAAGCGCGGAGTAAATCTTATTGCTTGTTGTCCGTTCCATTCAGAAAAAACTCCTTCATTTACTATATTTCCTAAAACAGGTACATTTAAGTGCTTTGGCTGTGGGGAACAGGGAAATGCCGTCGGCTTTCTGATGAAGCATGAGAATATGTCCTACCCCCAGGCTCTTAAATGGGTGGCGAGGAAATACAATATCGATATTCAGGAGGAGAATCTTACTCCAATACAGGAGCAGGAGTTTCGTGAAAAAGAAGCTATGTGGATTGCTAACGATTACCTGGCTAAAGAATATGCCAAAGTTCTTTTGCTTCCACAATATAAATTTGCGCGTGACTATGCTTACAAAAGATGGGGAGAAAGGTTCTGCACTCAAATGGGTATCGGATTTTGTCCGAGAGATTCCAAAATTGTTGAAGACAGCTATATTACAGATGAAATTGCAGAGGCTCTTCATCTTCGTAATAAGGCTGGCTTCGATTTCTTTGGTGGCAGAATAACAATACCTATCAAAGATAGACAACAGCATGTTATCGGTTTTACTTCTCGTGTTTTGGATGAGAGCAAGCCAAAATACATGAATTCTTCCGATTCGCTTATCTACAATAAGTCGAAATCTATCTTTGGTATTGATACGTCATGGAGAGAAGCGGCAAAGACAGAGAGGTTCTATCTTGTTGAGGGTGCTCCGGATTGTATGCGACTGCAATGTATTGGCGTATATAATTCCGTCGCTACTCTTGGCACTGCCTGGACGGAAGCGCATTTCAATATCCTTAAACGTGCAGCTTCTCATCTATGCTTTCTTCCGGACGCTGATCCTCCTAAAGAGGGGGAACAGTTTGGTCCTGGAATAAATGCTGTGATAAAGTCTGGTGAGCTTGCCATGCGGTTAGGGTTCTCCGTTTCAGTAAAACAGATTCCCGTATCTGATGTGAAGCAAGATCCCGATACTTTCTGCACGTCATTGGCTATTTTTCAAGCTATAGAAGAACATGACTTCATTCTATGGCTTGCTGATTTGCTTTTTTCTGATGAGATGATTACGGAGAACAGAAGCAAGTCGGTAAACAGGATTGCTGACCTGCTTGCCCGTATCAATGACGAGACAAAGGTTGACATCTACATCTCTCGCCTTCTTAAATATAGCCAGAAGTCTGTATGGAAGAAGTCTATAGAAAGATTTCGTCGTGAGCATCGTGAGAATGAGGCAAAAGAAAAGGCAGAAAAAGAGGAAGGTCTGCTTAAAAGATATGGATTTAATGTAGACAGGAACAAGTACTATTCTATTGGTGATAAAGGATACTACGAATGGAGCAATTTCACTATGGAGCCTTTGTTCCATATTAAGGATTCAATTTCTCCTAAGCGTATCTACATCCTTCGCAATACTTTTGGCATAGAGGAACTTGTGGAAATGAAACAGGAGGATTTAGTTTCCATTTCCAAATTCAAGCAAAAAGTGGAGGGTCTGGGTAATTTCGTGTGGTGTGCCTCGGAGAAGGAATTAACTAAACTGAAGTCTTATCTGTATGAGAAGACTGAGACTGCAGTACAGATTACTCAGCTTGGTTGGCAGAAGGATGGTTTCTTTGCCTTCGGCAATGGTATTTATTACGATAATGCCTTTATCAAGGTGGATGATTATGGCATTGTGCGTATAAAGGATAAGGGAAATTATTACCTTCCGGCACACTCCAAGATTTATTTCAATGATTCAAAGCTCTTTCAGTTTGAGCGCAGATTTGTTCACCAGGATCTTTCTTCAATTACATTAAGTAAATTCTCTGAGCAAATCTTCAAGGTGTTCGGTAATAATGGTAAGGTTGGCTTTTGCTTCTATCTCGCTACTTTGTTCCGTGACATAGTAACGAGAGAGTCGCGCTCCTTCCCTATTCTTAATCTTTTTGGTCCAAAAGGTAGCGGTAAATCTGAGCTTGGTCATACATTGATGTCATTCTTCGTTGCTGACAATGTACCACCAAACATTCAGAACTCTACTCTGCCGGCTCTAAACGAGACGGTGGCGGCAGTGGCCAATGCTCTTGTACATATTGATGAATTCAAGAATGACATCGATATAAACAAGAGGGAGTTTCTTAAAGGTCTTTGGGATGGTACTGGTCGTACTCGTATGAATATGGACCTGGACAAGAAAAAAGAGACGACTGCCGTAGATAGTGGCATAATCCTTAGTGGCCAGGAGATGGCTACAGCGGATATTGCTCTGTTTTCTCGTCTCATCTTCCTTTCATTCCCCAAATCTGACTTCTCTGCCGAAGAAAAGGAGGCTTACCAGATTCTTAAAAAGGTAAGAGGCACTGGCATGTCGCACCTTACCTTACAGATTCTTTCATTTAGAAATAAGGTGGATTCTACATTTAAGGAGATGTATAATGCCACTCTTCAGGATGTGGTCGAGAAATTGAGGGATAATCCCATCGAGGACAGAATCCTGCTTAACTGGATCGGTCCTCTTGCTATGCTCAGGACCTTGGAGAATTATTTAGATGTCTCCATTACCTATAAAGAGATGCAGAAGATAACCATTGAGGGTATCAGGCATCAGAATTCGGAATGCAGACAGAATAGCGAACTGGCTTCGTTCTGGAATATGGTTCAGTATCTAGTCAGCGAGGGCGAGATAATTGATGGCGGTGATTACAAAATAGAGTATGTCCGTAATTTCAAGTCTTCAATATGTACTCAGCAGTGGTTAGAGTCACGTCCTGTTCTTCTAATACAAAAGACTCGTGTGTTTATGCTTTACAAGAAATATGGCAAGGCTGTTGGTGATACACTGCTTCCTGAGGGTTCTCTAAAATACTATCTTGAAAATTCAAAGGCATATCTTGGGGAGAAGACGGCAAGATACGATGTCTACCATAAGGGAATCCTGCAATATGTAAAGAATGAAAAGAAAGTCGGTGGCTCTTTAATAAAACAAACCACGACTCATAGGTCATATTGCTTTGATTACACCAAGATAGTAGAGAGCTTTGATGTGAATTTCGAGAAAACAAGAATTGAAAATACTGATTCAAATTCAGAAGAGGTAGAAAAAGAGGATACAGAACAAGCAGAATTTGATTTTATTCAAGTTTCGCAAGTTCGTTAGCTTGAATAGTGTTACGATTTTATACACATATTTGGGCTTATCAAACTTAAAACTTCATTTATCTATAGATAACTTCTTTTTCTTACAAAATAGCCCGAACGCATTCTGAAAAGTTTTAAAACACTCAATAAAACCACTAAAGTGCAACTTTGTCGTTGATTTGTTTGTTTTATATTAGATTTATTCGTAACTTTACAACTGAAAAATCGGATTTCATAGAAATGATAAAAAAAGAACAAGTAGAATCATTCCTTGAAGAACTTCACACCAAGATGAAAATCTTTGGTATTTTATTCCGCGATGACAGGGATAAGAACCGCAAGACACTTCAGGAATTAGAAATAGTACCCTCCTATCGCAAGGTGGTTGTTGAAAATCTACGTGTGGAAGATTATGTCCAAGGTCCTGTTGTTGACGAACTCCATCGTCTTGGCGAAATGTGGGTATTTGGCAAAGATGTCAAGGGTAGAGAAATCTATATAAAAGTGATGATTTCCGGAACGACAAGCCAGACAATTTGTATTTCATTCCATTTTGCAGAACATCCATTGGCATACCCTTTTAAAGAGAAGTAATTATGTTAAGTCCATATACAGGAAAGGAAATGAAGTTGGTGTACGAGCCTCGTACATGGAACTTCCGTGGTGAGGAATATGAGTATATTCATACCGCATACAAATGTGAAGACACTGGTGAATTATTCACAACATGTGAGAGTGATGATGCTGGCTTTATGCAAGTTGCAAACCAGTATCGTGCAAAGCATGGCATTCCTTTTGCCGATGAGATAGTTGCCATACGTAGCCGTTATGGAGTTTCTGCAGCCAAGATGTCGGCAATCTTGGGTATAGGAACTAATCAATGGCGACTGTACGAAAGTGGAGAAGTGCCAAGCGTTTCAAATGGTCGCATGATTCGTTCAATCATGAACCCAAAGGTTTTCCTTGATCTTGTAGAATCTATCCGCCAACAACTTTCGGACAAAGAGTATGCAATTATAAAAGAGAAGGTACAGAAGGTTATAGCGCAATCTGAAGACTATCATCTTAATGCATACGAATGTCGCAGAGTGTTCAGTTCCAAGCGCGGTGCAGATAACGGTTACTCTGAGACATCCCTAACAAAGCTTAAAGCAATAATGCTGATGATTCTGCATGAATGTGGGGAAGTTTTCTGTACAAAAATGAACAAACTTCTATTCTATATTGATTTCCTGTCATACCGTCAACGTGGCTACGCAATGAGTGGCTTGAGTTACCGTGCTATTGACTTCGGGCCTGTTCCTGACAGGTGGGACAGGGTGTATAGTGAATTTGATGAGATTCACCAGGAACCACGTCCAATCGGAGAGTACGAGGGGAATGTGCTTGTGGCAAATACGGACGTTGAAGATTCGGTTTTGTCGGGCGAAGATAAGAGCATCATTCATAACGTATGTAAGCGTTTCAAAAACTGCTCGTCACGTGAGATCTCAGCTATAAGCCACGAAGAACCGTCATGGCAGAAGTATCACAAATTACATTCAAGAATTCCTTTTGCAGAGGCCTTTACTTTGAAAGCAATATAAGAAAGTAAAAATGATTTTAAATATAAAGCCAGGAGTAATCTTGGCTTTTTTCGTGCTTATAATGTGCTAAATCATGAGACGAAATCAATGTAACATTTGTAACATTATGTAACAACAATATTATCAATAGATTATAAATTCATAATTGACTAAATTATATGTAACTTCTTGTAACATTAAAGACAAAAAATACATTTTGTAAATATTTCGGTGGATTTTAA
>JAZRIA010000265.1:0-2580 GCA_045645045.1 Bacteroidaceae bacterium
TCGCACCTGGGCAGGTGGGCGGCGCCCAAGAGGGTGTGCACTCCGCTGAAGATGTTCCCCTCGAGGAGCAAGGTGGTGCAGGAACCTCTGGGATGCTCGCTGATAATGGCTCCGTGGAACTATCCCGTGCAACTGCTGCTGAACCCCTTGGTGGGAGCCATCTCGGCAGGATGCACGGCGGTGCTGAAACCTTCGCCCTACGTGCCCCACGTGTCCAAGGTGATGGAGGAGATGATCAGGGAGACCTTCGCCCCAGAGTACATTGCCGTGGTGCAGGGCAACAGGGAGGTGAACACTGCCCTGCTGGAGGAGAGGTACGACATAGTATTCTTTACGGGAAGTCCCGACCTGGGCCGCAGGGTGATGCGTGCCGCTTCGGAGCATCTGACTCCGGTGGTGCTGGAACTGGGCGGCAAGAGCCCGTGCATAGTGGACAGAGATGCCAACATAGCCATGGCGGCACGCCGCATAGCATGGGGAAAGAGCCTGAATGCGGGACAGACGTGCATTGCGCCCGACTATCTGCTGGTGCATGCCGAGGTGAAGGAGCGCCTGATAGAGGCTCTCAAGAAAGAGTTTGAACATCTGCTGGGCAAGAATCCGCAAGAGGCAAAGCACTTTGTGCGCATAGTGAGCGACAAGGCCTTTGAGCGTCTGACGGGCTACCTGAAGGACGGCAACGTGCGCATAGGCGGCACCTACGACCGCAAGGAGCGCTACATCCATCCCACGGTGCTGGATGGCGTGAGGGAGGACAGCCCCATCATGCAGGAGGAGATATTCGGCCCCCTGTTCCCGTTGCTGACATTCAACACCACGGACGAGGCGATAGAGTTTGTGAACAGAAGGGAGAAGCCCCTGGCTCTGTACTACTTCGGCGAGAGCGGGGGTAACATACGACGGGTGCTGCGCCATACCTCGTCGGGCGGTGCGTGCATAAACGACACCATCATGCACATTGCCAACGAGAACCTGCCCTTTGGCGGTGTAGGAAATTCGGGCATGTCGTCGTACCACGGCAAGGAGTCGTTCCGCGTGTTCTCGCACCAGAGGGCGGTGGTGACAACGCCAACGTGGCTGGACCTGCCCTTCAGGTACATGCCGTACAAGTTCTTCGGGTTGGTGAAGGGGATGCTGTAAGACCCCCTCAATCCCCCTGCAGGGGGAGGGAGTAGTTACTACCGACCAAGGTCACATTGGCAGAACATTATACTCCCTCCCCTTGTGGGAGGGTTGGGGAGGGGTCCGCTCTAATCCTTCAGCAGTGGTGCGAATTCCTTGACGGCGCGGTGGAAGAGTTCTACGGCTTCCTCGATAGAGCACTGGAGACGGCCGCCGGAGGCGTTCTTGTGACCGCCACCGTTGAAGAAACGGGCAGACATCTCGTTGCAGGGGAAATCGTCCACACTGCGCAGGGAGAACTTGACGAAGCCGGGATGCTCGGTGTCCTCGCTGATGAGGACGGAGAGGCGCATGCCCTGGATCTGCAGGGGCATGTTGACGATGCCCTCCGTGTCGCCATTCTTGACGCCCAGCATGCGGCGCTCCTGATTGGTGAGAGTCATTACCGTGGCATTCATACCAGGTATGGTTTCCATCTTCACGTAGAGCATGTAACCGACGAGGCGCATGCGGTTGGGAGTGGAAGTCCAGAAGACATTGCGGTAGATGCGGTCCTTGTCGATGCCACGGGCAAGGAGCAGGGAGATGCACTCGTAGATGACGCTACGCGAGGAGGCGTAGGTGAAGGCGCCAGTGTCTGTCATCATGCCCGTGTAGAGGCATACGGCCTCGTCCACGGTGAGGCAGTCCATGCGGCCCATCTGCCAAAGCAGGTGGCAAAGGACTTCGCACGTGGCACACATCTCGGGGCGCGACACCTGAAGGTTGCAGAAGGAGGGATTGGGGTCGAGGTGGTGGTCGGCCATGACCATAAAGAGCCCACCCTGATGGCTACGCTCCACACACTCGGAGAGGATAGGCTCCATACCCAGGGTACGGTTGGCGGCGTTCATGTCGCACACCCAGAGGAGGTCGGCCTGGCGAAGGATGGCCTCTGCCTTGTCGGCATGCTTGTCGTAGCGGACGATATCCAGAGCACCGGGCATCCACTGGAGAAAGTCGGGAAAACGGTTAGGCACAACCACGGTGCACTCCTTGTCCAGGGCCTTCATCCATGCCGCAATGGCAAGGGTACTTCCCAGGGCATCGCCATCGGGGTTGACATGACACACACAGGCCACCCGACGGGCCTCATATATCTTGCTTTGCAGAAGAGCCAACTGCTCTTCGGTGAGAATCTTTTCCATAACAAGTAGCAAAAGTACGAAGAAGTAGGCAAATTGGCAAATTTATTTGTAACTTTGTCAACGAGATTAAAACACATACCTGCACAGACAACGATGGAAAAGAAAGACCTGAGAATAGTTTATATGGGCACACCGGACTTTGCCGTGCCCACACTGGAGCGACTGATAGAGGAGGGATACAACGTGGTGGGCGTGATAACAATGCCCGACAAGCCCATAGGCAGGCATCAGAGCCAGTTGCAGGCTTCGCCCGTGAAAGAGTGCGCCCTGA
>JAZRIA010000266.1:0-1138 GCA_045645045.1 Bacteroidaceae bacterium
CTGTCGACAATCTACGACAGCGAGACCGGAGAGTGCCTGCTAAAATCATGGTCCAAGGACGAACTTGCTGTCATACGCAAGGAGGCAAGGACCAAGGGCACACATGAGCAGGTAATGACCAGATTCGCCGAAATTCAAGCAAAGATTGAACATAAAGTACCGCTGAACACTGCAGAGCGTATGTTCAAGTCACGTCATAGGGAGCTATTCGTCAGTGTAACACAAGAAACTACAATTTGTAATAGAAAACAATCAATACAGAATGTATTTTCTTCCGTTACACCTGCCAGCAATGCCAAGGTTGCCGACCTTGAGTCAAGGGAGGCAAGGCTGAATGCCAGCAAGAGACAGGCAAGGAACAGGCAAAGGCCAACAAAAACCAAATATTTCACTCTTGAGAGTCGTAAGCGGACATCAGTTTCTTGTGTAAACGGAGGAAAGGAATGAGGATATGGCATCCTTCACTGCTGCAGGAACTTCCTGGAAGCAAGCTGGGCACGCTGCACATGTCGTTGTGCAGGATAAGGCAGAACCCGTGGGGAAGGCCTACGGCAAGGACGTGGTACTACAACCTTTCATGGGATGCCCTGGCATGGTACCACTCGGTGGTCATACGCGAGATGCAGGGACGTGGATGGCGTGTGGACATACGCTGGCTTGACTACACTTACAGGGGCAAGTCCGAGCCACTGCCTAGGAGGTCAGGCGACACCGACTACGAGTCCAACCACCTTGCTGAACTTGAGGCAATATCGCCGGAGACAGCAAGGCAGCAGCGGGAGTTGCTGCATTCAGTAACCAGTATTGCTATAATTGAACGGAGGAGTCAAGATGACATCACGACCGTTTGAAGACACTACGACATTCACGGCAAAGCCGAAGAATGCATCCTCACCGACGGATGAATCAAGAGGTATAGTCACTAGGTCCAGGAAGGAACGGCGTCCAGGAGTGAAGGAAACGCCAATGGACGACCTGTTCGAGACAGAGTACGTACCGACCGATGACATGCTGGCCAAGGTACGAGACTTGATGTCAAGGCACAAGGTGGTCCTGTCGATGACGACGCCTGCATCCAAGGTCATGCAGGTGACCATGCTTCGCGTCAGGCAGCTGGTCAGCGGGGAGTTCCTGTTCG
>JAZRIA010000267.1:0-1021 GCA_045645045.1 Bacteroidaceae bacterium
CGAACTGAAGCGCAAGGCAGAGAATGCATCTGCCCGGGTGGATTTCATTGCAGAGGAGCTGAAGCAACGCCCTGTGCACGACAAATATAATTGCCTGGAGGGTGCCTTCCCCAATGTGAAGACCTATGTGTTAGGAGGCCTGTTCAGAGCCTTCCTAATGTCTCCCAAGCCTTTCCATGCTACAGATGCATGTGTATCGTGCGGCTTGTGCGAGAAGCGTTGTCCGGTACAGAATATCAAGGTGGACGGCAAGCCTCAGTGGGGAACCGATTGCACCATGTGCTTGGCTTGCTACCATGCTTGTCCGCAGCATGCCATCCATTATGGAAAACAAACCTTGAAGAAGGGGCAATATCCAGGAATTGGTTGAAACTCCTTACACTCCTGTCACCGGCAGATAACTTGTTGTGCTACAGAGTATAACGGGTGACAGGACATCTGTCACCCTCCTGTCACTCCTGTCACCGTGCGATTGTTAAAATTAACAATTCAGTATCTCACAAAAACGTTTAGATATTCTGCCCAAAACGCTTCGGCGTTCGAGGCAAAACGCTTCGGCGTGTTTAAAATTTGCCACGGCGTATTTCCAATGAATCGCGACGTATTCCAAATGCCTGTCTTTTCAGCCTGAAGTTATCAATTTATCAACTTCGGGATGTGATGGCAGGAGTGGTAGGGACGGTGGCAGGACTCCTGCAACCCGTTTGATAATGATACACAGATAGTTAAGTGCCGGTGACAGGAGTGTATGCACTTTCGGGTAAATCTATGGGATTTTACGGAATTTTGTCTATCTTTGTCATCCGAAACAATCTGAAACAATATGAAAGGAAAACACTGCCTATTGCTACTGCTTATACTGGGGGCTTTGCTGGCCTGCAACGACCCTAAACCCGTGACCGATGCCCTGCACCGTGCCGAGGCACTGATGAACGAACACCCCGACTCTGCTTGGGCGGTTCTGAACACCCTTTCTCCCGATGAAATGGGGCAAAATCGCACCCGTGCCCTCTATGCCTTG